>JALHHX010000044.1 GCA_022837245.1 Lentisphaerota bacterium | reverse complement strand
AGCGTCTTGCGGAACGCCTCCTAGTCAGGCTGAAAGTAGTGCGTCAAGACGGTTTCCGCAGTGGTGTGCCCCGTTACCTTGCGCACGAGATCCATAGGCACCCCGGCCGTCAACGCCAGCGTCACCCACGTCGCGCGGAACGCATGGAAGCCCCGCTGGTTCACTTTCCTCAACCCTGGCCGTGACGAATGAACCGCACCACGCGCCTTGCCTACGCGCTTCGTTCTGCGACTCCTTACAACGGAGAAGCCGACAGCTTCCTCTATCCGCTTGAAGTGGCAGGACACCCCACGCTTGCTGATCTGCATCTCGTTGGCGATTTCGTCCGTGGACTTGCCGGACATATACAAGTTGAAAACCTGTAGCATCTTAGCTTTTACGGCGTCAGACTGCCCGCAAGACTTTATGCGCGTGCGTCCCTGTGATGTCATCTCGTCCTCGGTTTTGGGTTGCTGTGACTGTTTGGTAAGCTTCTTATCACGAGAGCCTTCAGAGGAATCCTCCTCATTTTCATCGCCGCTGAACCCAGCGGCAACAAACACCTTTCGCTGTCGGGTATTAATTGAATCAGGACTGGACTTGTATGTCTCTGCCTGTTCAGGAAAGCAGAATTCACTTGTGCGAGGAAGATTCTGTAGTTCCTGACGCAGCAGCTCGAAGAGGGGGGATCGAAACCCGGACGCCCGTCTTGGACGTATCGACGGTTATGAATCCCTTCTCCATGTCCACGTCCTTCCATCGCAGCATACATACGTCGCCACGCCGCATAGCTGTGCAGATGCCTGTGACGATCAGCGGATGACAGAAGTCGTCGCCATTCGCAGCTTCAAGTATCTCCTTGAGCTCATCCGGAGTGAAGGGAATGCGGTGGACTGTGTTTTCCTCCATCAAGACAATGTCTTCGAACGGGTTATCTGTGATCCCAGCCTTCAAGCTTAATTGAAGGAATATTTGTACCAGTTCTAGCTTTTTATACAGCCTCCACCAGACCGCCAACGTGTTTCGCGGTCTGATATTCCTCCACCATACTATCCAGTTTCGCCTGCGCCTTCTCACGCGATATGCGAAACTTACGGTCCCCCTCGTCATCCTGAGACTCCGGGCGTCTGCCTTCGATCTCGATGCCGAGATTCTAGACCGTAAGCTTCCCGTCAGTCACCTACCTGGCATACCACCACTTTGACGACTTTCGCATCTCTAGACTAGCCATTTGATCCTCCCTGAAATCCCTTGAAAACTACTGGGATTTAATGAAGAAAGCGTATCAGAGACCCAAACAAATGACGAAAAAAGCCGGAGTTCAACTCCGGCTTTTGCTTTTCGCACTTTTGTAAGTGCTTGACTGTCTTGTATTTGTAAATGGTTGCGGGAGTTTGATTTGAACAAACGACCTTCAGGTTATGAGCCTGACGAGCTACCGGACTGCTCTATCCCGCATCTTCATATAATGGCGTGCCTGGCAGGATTTGAACCTGCAACCTTCTGATCCGTAGTCAGATGCTCTATCCAGTTGGGCGACAGGCACACACTAAAATTGGCTTTGCTCCGTTTTACAATTATCCGGGTCGTCCGGACTCCTGTATATCGAAAACGGGACTCAATGTATCACAGATCTCAGGGAGAATGCAAGAGGTTTTTTTTACTTTCCATTCTTAGGGTAGGGGATGCGCCTTCGCACAAAAAATGAAACACGACTCAACAAACTAAAATCGCACCCATTTCCCGACAAAAAATCGGAAAAGTTAGCGTTTGCGCAACAGTGGCGTCATGTGATAAACTTTGAACTCATTTTTCTTTTCCCCAACCGGTTCCAATGGGGGCGATTCCACGTGTATCTTCAAGCGCTAGAAATCATAGGCTTCAAAAGCTTCGCCAACAAAACCAGGCTCGTCTTCGAACCTGGCATAACGGCGATTGTAGGTCCGAACGGATGCGGCAAAAGCAATATATCAGACGCCATCCGCTGGGTGCTGGGAGAACAGCGCCCCACTGCCCTGCGGAGCTCGGCTATGACGGATGTTATCTTCAACGGCACAGACCAGCATAAGCCTCTCGGCATGACAGAGGTGTCAATCACTTTCGCGGACTGTGAGAAGGAACTCGGCACGGAATACAACGAGGTGACAGTGTCGCGCCGCGTGTTCCGCTCCGGCGAAGGCCAGTATTTCATTAACAAGACGCCATGCCGACTCCGCGACATCCAGCGTCTTTTCATGGGAACCGGCATCGGTACGACGTCGTATTCCGTCATGGCCCAGGGCCAGATCGACGCCATCCTCTCTTCACGCCCGGAAGACCGCCGCGCCATTTTCGAAGAGGCCGCCGGCATCACTCGTTTCCGCGCCGACCGCAAGGAGGCAATACGAAAACTTGACCAGACGGAGGCCAATCTGCTCCGTCTTAGCGACGTTATCCGCGAGTTGCACCGCCAAATCGGCTCGCTTCAGCGCCAGGCTGGCAAGGCGCGCCGATACAAGGAACTCCAAGGCGAGCTGCGGAAGCTTGATCTGTTCGCGACCACGAAGAAGATCCTGTCCATCAATGAATCTATAAAAACCCTTTCAAAGGATATTGGCCGTCTTCAGGGCGAACAGGAAACGTTGCGCGAACAGGTTGAGAATGGCGAGGCCGCAGGGGCCGAGGCTCGCGAAAAGCTGATGGAGACCGAACGCAGAATCGGGGTGGCCATGGAGCAGGCGATGGAGGCGCAAGGCCGCTGCAACACCGCCTCTGAATCTATGCGAGTTAATTTGCAGCGTATTGACGAATACAAAGCTTGGACAGAGCGCGATGAGAAGGAGATTGCCGAGACGAACGGCGTGCGCTCTGCGCAGGAATCCAGCCTCAAGCAGCACGAATCGCAGTTCGCGGCACTGGAATCCGAGCTGGCCGAAGCGGACAAGGCGCTCGCCGCCGCACGTGCGGAGTTCGACGCAAGGCGCGATGCGAACGCCGCGGCTCGGAACGAGCTCCAGCGCCTCCGCAATGAATCTGTGGAAACGGAGCGGTTGCACATTTCTCTACAAAACGAGCTTTCGGCCTCCGAAAACTCCGCGCGCGAGAACCTGCTCAAAAACGAGCGCCTCTCCGCCGAAAAAACGCGTCTCGAAGGACTGACGAAATCACTCCAGGAGCGGCTTGACGAAATCGAGGGGGAGACTGAGACGCTCAACCGCATGGTCGACACGCATTCCGAGGCGTTATTATTCGGCGAGCGCAAGACGGAGCAGGGGCGCAAGGCTCTGCGTGAATGCGAACGCGACGAGGCGGAATTGCAGTCGCGCATGGCAGCGCAGACGGCCAAGATCCAAGTGCTCTCCGACTCTGCGGCGGACGCTTCAGACGCGCCCGCAGGCACGGCGCTGATAGCCGACCCGGCGAACACGCTCGGCATGACCGACGGCTCAGTGCTGGGTCCGATCGCGGAGCAGTTCACGGCGCCGGAATCGCACAGGGCGGCGCTTGAGGCAGTGTTGCGCGCGTGGGCGGATGCTGTCGCCGTGCGGACACTGGCTGATGCCGCCGCGGCAATCGCGAAGTTACGTGAAACGAATGGAAATGCTGGTGCGAGGATTTTCTCGGCAGACGCCCCGGGCCTTGGCGACCGTTCAAAGCCCTCACTCCCCAGGCTGCTCGACCACGTTGTATGCAAAAAATCTTTTAAGGACGCCGCTGAAAAGCTCCTTGGCGGCGTTTACATCGTCGATTCGCTCGAGGAAATCCCCTCCCCTTACCCTGACGGCTGTTCTTTCGTGACGCTCGACGGCGCCGTTGCGTTCCCAGGCGGGATGGTCGAGCTATGGGCCGCAAAAGGCGCCTCGGCGAGTCCTCTAGCCCGACACATGATGGCGGAGGATGCGAAGGCGGTGCTTGCGAACCTGGAGCATGAGGCAGAAGAGGCACGCGAGCGAGCCGAAAAGACGCGTGCCGAAGTGGAGGCTGCCGTCAATGCCATGCAGACGGCGCGCGGGCTCCTCGACCAGAGCCGCCGCGCGGCGGCCCAGAAGGAGGGCGAGCGGAACACTTTGCGAGCCGATTTCGAAGTCGCACGCAAGAGTCTTGCGGACGCCGTAAAGGCGCTCGACGCATTGGGCGACGCTTTCAAGAACGCCACGGAGCACAGCCGGGAGCTGGCGGAGCGGCTGGCGGGCATGGGCGACAGCCGCAAGCGGATCGCCGACGCGGTGGAAGCACAGGGCGGGGTCGTCCACGAAGCGGAAACGAAATTCCTTGAAGCGCAAACAGCGTTGACCGAGGCTCGGCTCGCGCAGGCGTCGATCAGCCACCGCGCGGAGACGGCTCGGTCGCAACGCGACGCCGCCACGGCGCGTATCGCCGAGCTGGAGCGCATGGCGAAATCTCGTTCCGCCGGCATAAAATCGTACGAAGATGGCATCCGGCGTCTTGCGGCCGAAAACGAAAAACTTGAAAAGAGCTTAGTTGAACTCGAAGCCGAAGTGGCAGCTAAAAAGGCGGATGCAGATGCATTGCGCAACGAGCGCGCCACAAACAAATCGGCGGCGGATCAGGCGGAGCTTGTGCTTCAGAACCTGCGCCGGGCACTGGACGAGGCGGGTGCCAAGCACAACCGTGCGGAAGTGGCGCATGCAGAGGCAAAGATGCGTCTGCAGAACATCCAGGATCGGTTGATGACCGACTGGCACATCACAATCCCGCAACTTGCGTCAGAGCCGCTACCAGACTGGGGTGAAGAGGGCGAGCCTTCTCTTGAGATCGCCGAAGCGCGCATAGCCGAAATCCGGGCGAAGATGGAGGAGATGGGGCCGGTCAACCTCGTGGCCATAGAAGAATACCAGGAAATCGAAGAACGCCATGCGTTCCTCACCGAGCAGGAGGCAGACCTCACGAGCGGGAGGACAAAACTGCTCGAGCTTATAAAGGACATCGACAAGCAGTCCACCGAGCTTTTCACCGAAACATTCGAGAAGGCGAAAGTGAACTTCCAGTCAATGTTCGAGCGGCTTTTCAACGGCGGCACGGCTCAGCTTTCGCTGATGGACGACGAGAACCTGCTCGAATGCGGAATCGACATCGTGGCGCGTCCGCCGGGAAAAAAACCGCAAACCATCGCGCTTCTATCCGGCGGAGAGCGCACGCTGACGGCCGTGGCGCTGCTCTTCGCGATCTACATGATCAAGCCGAGCCCGTTTGCGTTGCTGGACGAAATCGACGCGGCGCTCGACGACTCCAACATCGGGCGTTTCGTGGGCGTCCTGAAGGATTTTCTGGAGCAGTCGCAGTTCATCATAATAACTCACAACCAGCACACAATCGCCGGTGCAGACATCGTTTACGGGGTGACGCAGGAAGAGCACGGCATCTCGAAGATAATTTCAATGCGCCTGAAGCGGGTTGGCGTCGAGGAACTCAAAGGCGAGGATCTGCCCGAAGTGGCTGCGCCCGAGCCGCCCAGCAAAAGGAAAATGAAAAAGTATGAGTCTATTTGAAATAGGAATGCTGATCTGCTTCGGAGTTAGCTGGCCCGTATCGATCGCCAAGAGCCTCCGCACAAAAAACGTTTCAGGCAAGAGCCCTCTCTTTTTGTTCATCATCGATCTGGGCTACGTTTTCGGCATCTTGAACAAAGTCGTCAATCGACTGGAGAACGGAAACATCCACTGGGTCGTGTGGCTTTACGGGATAAACCTTGGACTGGTCTCCTTTGACCTCTTCCTCTACTACTACTACATGTACAAAACCAAAAAAGGCACTGTGGCATAGTAAGGACTATGCCACGCGCGGCCTGTTCAAAACAATGGAAACACTGGAACTCGAACAGCTTGGAACAAAGGCTATGACCGCCGTAGTCGAATCGCCGGGAAAGATAAACCTCACGCTGGAGATTCTGGGCAAGCGGCCGGATGGCTACCACGACGTGCGCAGCGTGGTGCTGCCGGTGTCGCTCTTCGAGACGGTGGAAGTGACCACGCGCGAGGACCACGCGGTGACGTGCGTGACAAAGGGCGAAGGAGTGGACGTCTCGGGCGTGAACTCACTGCCATCCGAGCGCAACCTCGCGGTGCGTGCGGTGCGTGTAATGCAGAGGCTCTGCGGCGTCGCGGACGGGTGCGACATCCGCATCGTCAAACGCATACCCTTGGGGGCGGGCATGGCGGGCGGCAGCGCGGACGCGGCTGGTGTGATGACGGCGTTGCGCACATTGTGGGCGCCGAGTCTGCCGCTATCCGAAATGGAGGAGGCTGGGGCATCAATAGGGTCGGACATCCCCGCGCTGGTCCACGGCAGAGCCGTTCTGGTTGAAGGGCGCGGGGAGCGCGTAAGCGGAATTTCCATCCCAAGAAATCCAGCTCCGGCGCCATTCTGGCTTGTTTTGGCATTCCCCGGATTTCCGGTATGCACGAAAGAAATTTACGAAAACTGCCATCCGGGCTTGACACGGGACGCCGATTTATGCAAAAATGCCATCTCTTCCGTACGCAATGGCGATGTACGGGCGGCATGTCTCTGGGCCTTCAACGGGCTTCAGGACACCGTTACCAGACTTTATCCTGAGACTGAGCGCTTTTGCCTGGCGCTTAGAAAGGGCGGTGCTTTATCAACGCTCCTTTCGGGAAGCGGGTCGGCGGTGTTCGGACTGGCGGAGAACAGGGATCATGCCCTCAGAATTCAAAAGAGCTTGCCGGAGAATGTGTGGAGTAAAGTCGTTTCGACACTGCCCGATGGTGTAATGGCAGCACACGGGCCTTTGACGCCCTGAGTCATGGTTCGAATCCATGTCGGGCAACCAGTTCCCCCCGGGCTGGGGTGCCGAGACGACGAACATCCGCGCTGTTCCGGTGTACGGGCAAACAACAAACAAAGCGACATTAAAATTGAAGACATTCTCAGGCACGGCGAATCCGCAACTGGCGGCGAACATCTGTTCCTATTTGGGAACGGATCCCGGTCCTATTGACATCACCCGTTTCCCCGATGGCGAGACGTTCGTCAAGATAAAGGACAGCGTCCGCGGCGAGGACTGCTTCATCATCCAGTCGATCTGCGGCAAGCCGAACGACATGCTTATGGAGCTGTTGATCATGATCGACGCGATGGTACGTTCATCCGCAGCGCGCATCACGGCCGTACTGCCTATATATGGTTATGCCCGGCAGGACCGCAAAGACCAGCCGCGCGTGCCGATCACGGCAAAGCTCGTGGCAAACCTGCTTGTCGCGGCGGGCGTGAACCGCGTCCTCACGATGGACCTGCACGCCGCCCAGATCGTCGGCTTCTTCGACATACCGGTTGACCACCTGCACGCATCGCCAGTAATCGTGCGCTACCTGCGGGATAAAAACCTCGACAACTTGGTCATCGTCGCGCCTGACACCGGCAGCGTGAAGACGGCTTACACCTATTCGCGCTTATTCGAATGCGGCCTCGCCATAACAGCCAAGCAGCGCAAATGCGCCGATGAAGTTGAGGCTTATTCGCTGGTGGGCGACGTAGAGGGCCGCGACGTGGTGATGATAGACGATCTCACCAGCACCTGTGGAACCCTTGCCTCGGCCGCAGAGCTCGTGAAAAAGCATGGCGCCCGCAACATTTACGCGGCCGTCACGCACGGGTTGCTTAACGAGAAGGGCCTTGAGCGACTACGCAACTCCGAAATTTCAGAGCTTATTGTGACGGACACCGTGCCGCAGGCCAAGTACGACGATTCGATGCCAATCACAGTGCTTTCCGTGGCCGAGCTCTTTGGCGAGGCCATCAGGCGCATACACAACAACCAATCGGTCAGTTCACTTTTCAGAATGTAACAAAACACCCCTTCCATGGGGGCAGGAGACAAACAGAGTCATGTCAACAGAAATAAAAGTCAACGCAGAACAACGCACATGCAGCGGTTCAACCGCCGCGCGCCGGCTGCGCCGCGCAGGCGTAATCCCAGCAGTCCTCGCGAACATCGACGGGACGACGGAATTGATACAGCTCAGCTCGCACAATTTCGAACGCATTATGAGCAGGCACGGCGACGCCCAGGTCATGATGTCCATGAACATAGGCGGCAAGGACACTCTCGCACTGTTGCGCGAAGTGCAGCGAGACCACCTCACCGGCCGCATCTCGCACGCCGATTTCAGCCAGGTCGACACCACTCGCAAGATACGCCTCCAGATCCAGATCGTGCTCACAGGCGAGCCGGACGGCGTCCGAAACCAGAATGGCGTTCTGGAACAGCAGATCCGCCACATCGAAGTCGAGTGCCTCCCAACTGACGCCATCGAAAACATCACTGTGGACACCACCTCGCTCAAGCTTGGCGAAGACATATTGGTCGCGAGCCTCGACCTCGGCGACAAGATCGAGATCATCACGCCCAAGGACACAGTCATCGCAAACGTCGCCGAGGCAACCGAGGAAGTGGTGACCGAGACGCCCGCAGGCGAGGCTGCTGAGGGGGCCGTACCCGCGCAACCCGAGCTGAGTGTCAAGAAGGGCAAGGGCGAGGCCGAAGGCGAGCCGGCGGCAACGGACACAAAGAAAAAGTAAAACGGATTTCGAACACAATCCCGTTCCCGGTGAAACAGGCGAGTTGAAGTGAAAATGATAGCAGGACTAGGCAATCCAGGCCGCGAATACGCGAACACCCCGCACAACGTGGGGTTCGAAGCCGTGGACTCTATTTGCCGCGCCCTCGGAGGGGACTGGCGCATCGAGCCGCGATTCAAGGCGGACGTTGCCAAGGTTTCCAAAGACGGCGAGCACCTCCTGCTCGTGCGCCCAATGACGTACATGAACTCCAGCGGAGAGGCGGTCGGGGCCATCATGCGGTACTTCCGCATGGAACCGGCGGATGTCGTGGTGGTGTCCGACGACGTCAACCTCAAACCAGGCCGCGTGCGCGTGCGCGCCACGGGCGGCGCAGGCGGCCACAACGGCCTCAAGTCCATCATCGAGAACCTTGGCACGCGGGATTTCACGCGCGTGCGCATCGGCGTGGGACGCGGCGAAAACCGCGGCCCAGACCTCATCGGACACGTGCTCGGCCGCATTTCGGAAGCCGACTCCGCCAACGTCGCGGAAGGCATCAAAACCGCCTCCGAGGCGGCGCTCTGCGCCGCGATGGAAGGTACGGTGAAGGCGATGGACGCGTACAACGCCGAAGAACCGGAAACGACAGAACAGTCTAATAAAGAAACGAAAAAGCCAAATCCCACAACGAACGAATCAACTGAATAATTTAACAATAAGGAAAAATCAAATGCCCAGGAAATATGAAGCCCTTTTCATCTTCGCAGGCACCGTCAAAGAAGAAGATCTGGACAAGATACTAGAGAAAAGCACATCCGAGATTGAAAAACTCGGAGGCTTGATCGAAAACTCGGAAATCATCGGACGCCGCGCATTCGCGCGCACGCTCCAGAAGGAAACGCATGGCACCTACGCCAAAGTGCGCTTCGCGATCGACCCGGAGGCCGTCAAGGACATACATGAGGCCTTCAGGCACAGCGAAGAGCACTTCCGCCTGCAGATCGTGCAACGCAACGAGCGAGTCGAAGCCGCCAAGGCCGCCGACGACGCCCGCCGCGCAGCGTTCAAGGCGAAAGCAGCGGCCGCAGCTGCCACTGTGGGCGAGAAGGCTCCAGTCGCGACCGACGAACTTCCTGTCGAAGAAGACGAGGACGACGACGATCTCGACTACAGGGGTTAGCCTGAGACCAATGCGCGGCGCAACAGCCACGCGCCGGCTGGCATGTGAAACAACTGGGAAATGAAACGAGAAAGGAGCGGCAAATGGCAAGCTACAACCGGGTCATAGTAATCGGGAACTTGACCAAGGATCCCGAGTTAAGGCGGATTCCATCGGGCACTGCCGTTTGCGAACTCCGCCTCGCCATCAACGAGAACTTCCGCAACAAGGAAGGCGAAAGCATCGGGAAAACGGTGTTTGTGGACGTCGTCCTGTGGGAAAGGCAGGCGGAAATCGCCAACCAGTACCTGTCCAAGGGAAGTCCCGTTTTCATAGAAGGACGCCTCCAGTACGACGAGTGGAAAACTCCCCAGGATGAGACGCGAAGCAAACTGCGCATCGTCTGCAATCGCATGCAGCTCATAGGCGCGCCTGCACAGCAGCGCGGCCCCCAACAACAGCAGGCCCCCAATCCCGGAACAGCAGGCGACGAAGCCCCGGCTTCCACCTCCGAACCGGACGATTTCGACGGCGACGACGACATACCCCCGTTCTGAGCCGCAAAACAATCACAATAGAAAGATAGAGGACAAATAAATGGCATTCCGCAAAAACAAGAGAGCACGCAGACCAGAGACTCCACTCCGCAAAAAAACGCCGGACGGGGACGTCACGGTCATCGACATCAACGACGTCGAATTCCTCGGCCGCTACGTCAGCGAGCAGGGTAAAATCCTTCCGCAGCGCCTCACCAGCCTCAACTCCACGCAACAGCGCAAGATCAAAAAAGGCATCCGCCGCGCCCGTTCCATGGGCCTGATGATGTAACCACTTCGAAAAGGGCACGAAACACAATGTCTAAAGAACTTTTCCTAATTAAGGACGTCCCGCAACTTGGCAACGAGGGCGACATCGTCCACGTGGCCGATGGGTACGCCCGTAACTATCTAATCCCCCGCAAGCTCGCCGAGCCCGTCACGGAGGCCGCGCGCCGCCGCATAGAAAAGCTTCATGCCGATCGCGAAAAGCTCCGTCTGGAGACACTCGCCCAAGCTGAGAAGCTCGGCGCCAAGCTCAAGGACACGTCGATCACGATCCGCGCGAAAACGAGCGAAGAAGAGACACTCTACGGCTCCGTCAACGCCGCGCAGATACTGGCCGCTCTCCACGAAGCCGGCTTTAAGACGCTTGAGGAGCACATGATACTGCTCCCCGAAAACATCAAGACGCTCGGCACGTTCGAAGTGCCCGTCAAGGTGCACACCGACGTCACCCAGACGATCAAGCTCTGGGTGGTCGCCGAGTAGGCAAGCTCTAGATGCTGTAGTCCCCGAAGATTCCCGAGGGGGCGCAGCCTCTGTACTGTTCAATCACTTCGGAGAGGGTCACCTTGCCCATCGAAGCGCGGATCTCGCGGTTGAGCCGCGCCCACAGTCCATTCGTTGGACATGTTTGGATTTTCGGGCAAGTTATGGAAGACCCCACGCAATCCACAATGCACACCCTCCCTTCCATCGCCTCGACAACCTCGAGGATGGAGATCTGGGAGGGGTCGCGTCCCAGCCTGTAGCCGCCTTTTGCGCCCCTCACGGATCGCACAAGCCCCGCTTTGCGCAGACTGATCATAAGTCGGCTGATGTATTTCTCCGATATCTCCTGGGACTCAGCAATATCCTTCATGAGACGGCGCTTTCCATCGTCGTGGACTGCGATGTCGTACAGGATTCGCATGCCGTAACGACCTTTTGTGGATATATTCATGCCCATGGTTGTTTTATTGTTCTTCCCCGCGGCGCCGATATCGGCTCAACCTCGCGTATACGCCCGTGATAATACCAGCTCTCGGTATATTTCCGCAAGGCAATTTAGTGGAAATAAAGCGGAAGCCTGCCGCCCTCCAGCGCGGAGCAGGCCAAGCGGGTGGAGGGCGGCGCGCAGCGGAGCCGTGGTGCTGGTGCCAGACTCCGTAATCCCGTGGTTTTGCGCGCAAGATCACGGCGGCGGAAGCCTGCCGCCCTCCAGCGTGGAGCAGGCCAAGCGGGTGGAGGGCGGCGCGCAGCGGAGCTGCACCGCAGAAAAGTCTTGGAATGCTGTGACAAGCGCAGCGTGGCACCGCTTTGGCCTCGGTGGCAAGCGTTATCACGCGCGACGCCGGCCAGTCTCAATGATTAAAATTGCAGGGTGGCACAAACACTCAATACGGGGACTTGACCTAGTGTCCCAGTTCAGGTACCACCCGAAATTACATCACTCTCAAACGTCCAGGATGGCTTGGCGCCGAGCTGGAAGGTGAACGGGAAAAGACTGGTGGAGCACGTTAAGTCACCATGCGCCAAACCAAAGCTCCTGTCTGTCAGAATGACAATGATGACAGGACGGAATGTAATCCCGCCTCTCCTCGATGTGCTCCTGGATTTGCAGCTGTATCTCAACACGAGACGAGGGGGGGGGGGGTGAGAATCAAGGAGACAATCGCGACGCAAATCCGCATGGTGTCCGTTTTCAGACGGCATACGGCTAGTCTACCAGGGGATCGCCAAATGGGTGCTCGGGGAAACAATGAAAGGAATGCCGCACCTGAAAGCCGGAGCAGGGGAACCGGGCGCCAATCGATCCTGAACTGCTGAAGATTGTCTACGACGAAATGGTGCTTGGATCCGGGGCGCGAGTGCGCTTCGAAACGTTCGTCTGCGGTGTGGAGAAATACAATGATGCCAAAGTCAAGGTGCTTTTCGACGCAAGCAAAAACGGCATAGAAGCGTTTGCCGCAAAGGTTTTCATCTTATCACCGACATGCACGGGTGCATTGCGAGGGACACTGCGTGGACATGGGGCGTATCTGCCATAGAGAAGGTGTTGGGGTTTAGGACTTAGGCCCTGGCCTCATAGAGGTGCCCCCCACGCGAAACCGCGACGCCGCGAAGCGTTGCTGGCGAGTTTTGCTGCCGTGCCAGCCTCCCGCAAAATAACGCTGCGACTGCCAAGCTTAACTGACACTCGTTGCCGGCGTGGTTTTTGAAGGCCTCTCAAACGCGCCTCTGCTCCAGTTGCCTCACGCGAAGCGCGGGTTACCGTCGCGCTGCGCTTGCAACCGCACTCCAGATCTCTTGCTACGGGTCTTTGCCGCAGCACTACATAGCTAGAACTGCGGCGCGGGGTGCGGCGGTTCGACGACTCGTATGATGAGTGGGTATCGAATGCGCAATTGCTCGTCTAGGTTCACTTCGACCCAGTGGGTGCCCTCGTGCTCGAACTTCGCGTTCACGAATATTTCGATGCTCGTGGCGGTGTGGACATCGGCCTGGAGGTGAATCTTGACTTCTTTTCCGGAAGCGACGACCGTGCCGCCATCGGGGCCGATGATGCGAGTTTTCTGGTTGAACGTGCCCTGCCCGCAGCACCATCTATTGACGATGCATATCTTGGCGAACGCGGCGGGGAGTTTTGCGACGGCGAGTCCGTCGAAAATGCCAATCAGCATGAACTTGCCGTTGTTTTCCTGGCGGACGTCGTCGCACAGCAGGCTTGCCTGCAGATCTGGGATCATTGAATTTTCGTTGCTCATCGGGCTTTATTCCAAGAAGAGGTTTTTGGATGGGTAGACCGGGTCGCAGGTGACCACGACCCCGAGGCGGCGGAGGCCGGCGGAATCGCCGTCTCCCGCCATGTGCGTGAGGTGGACGTCGCAATCGCGCAGTTCCACGAGCGTTTCGACGGCGCGCATGACGGCGTTGCTGTTGGCCGAGCTGATGCCGATGGCGATGAGGAGCTCCGCGACATCGAGGTTCGACGCCGTCTGCCTGAACGTCTGCTTTTTCATGTTAGTGATGGCATGAGTGAACGGCTCCGGTATAAGGTGCAGCCAATCCGGCAGTCCGGCCAGGTGTTTCAGCGCGTTGAGGAGCATGCTTGAGGCGGCGTGCATCATCGGGGAGTTTTTGCCAGTGATAATCGTGCCGTCGTGAAGCTGGATCGCGGCACCGCAGTAGATTCCGTTAAACCCATTTCCGAGTTCCTTCGCGTCAGCCGCGGCCTTGCGCGCGGGTTCGACAACGGCGCGGTCTTCAAGCTTGAGGTTCAACTTCGCGAGAAGGCCGTCGACGCGGTCCAGCGCTTTTTCGTTGCAGCGTCCCTCTAGGATTTCGCACGCGGTCTGGAAGCGGCGCCGTATCACCTCCTGCCCGGCGGCGCAGCGCACGACATCATCGTCCGTGATCGCGAAACCGACGCAGTTGACGCCCATGTCTGTGGGCGATTTGTACCCATCCGGTCCCATGATGCCTGTCAGCAGGGCCTGCATGATCGGGAACGCCTCGATGTCCCTGTTGTAATTCACGGCCGTGCGGCCGTAGGCCTTCATGTGGTATGAGTCAATTACATTGATGTCGAAAAGGTCGGCGGTCGCGGCTTCGTATGCGATGTTGACGGGATGGTCGAGCGGGAGGTTCCAGACGGGGAAAGTCTCGTACTTCGCGTATGCCGCCGTCCTGCCGCGTTTGAATTCGTGGTACACCTGGTTGAGACATGTTGCGAACTTGCCGCTGCTGGGGCCGGGGCCTATGACCGCGACGATCGGGCGTTCCGTCTCCACGAACTCGTTTCTGCCGCAGCCCTCGTCGCTGAGCACCATTTCGGGATGTTCTGGATATCCTGGGATCAGGTAGTGCGTCACGACTTTGATGCCGAAGTGGCGCAACTTGCCGACGAATCCCGCCGCAGCCTTCATCTCCGGATTGAAGCGCGTCACCACCACCGCGCGCACGGGGATTCCCCAGCGCCGCACTTCGTCGATGA
>JALHHX010000043.1 GCA_022837245.1 Lentisphaerota bacterium | reverse complement strand
TGCCTCTCTGTGCCATAATGGGCGCACTTCACACGAAGGGGGCTGCACGGCTCCCGCCGGGGGGCGGGCGTGTTGCGCTGACTATTGGCTAACGTGCCACTTTTCCACTTTTCAGCCACCCCGTTTCAGCATGAAACCCGCTCCCAATGGGCAGATCGTTGAAAACCAAAAAAGAATTCTGGGGAAAGTCCACGCAATTCGACAACTCGACAACTGCAATTCGTCTCTTTATAAAATCCGGTCTATGCGTTATACTGTGCCCTTCACAAAGTCAAGGAATTACCTATATGAGCATGAGATCGAAAACAGAATTGGCGTTGACGCTTGCGGCAACAGCCGTCTGCGCCGCAATGGCGGTCGGGGAAACATCGCCGGGGCTTGCCGGCGGGCTGGTCGATGGGCTGGCGGCTTCCGTCAACGGGGAGAGCGTTACCGTGCGCGATGTCTTCATGGGTGTGCCAGACCAGTTGCGTTTGCTCGCGCGCAAAGAGGAAATGCGCGGGAAGAGCCGCGAGGAGACTTTCAAGGCCGCTTATGAAGCATCGCTCCAGGAAAGCATCGACCGCAAACTCATAGTGCAGGCGTATTGGGCGGCGGAGCAACGGGTGCCGCAGAACCTTATGGACCAGGCGGTTAGCGGCATAATCGAGACGCGCTACGGAGGCGACGCCGCCGCGCTCCAGGAGGACTTGGCCAAATCGCGCATGACGTACGAAGACTGGCGCAAGATGATCGAGGAGCAGACGATCATACGCTCCATGCGCCAGACGTTCGTGGGAGCCAACATACACATTTCACCAAACGCCATCGCGTCGGAGTACGCCAGCCGCAAGCAGGACTTGAAGGTTCCCGAAAAGGCGCACGTCTTCATGCTGGCGCTGCCGGCGGATGAGACGTTCGCGACGAACTACGCGAAGTTCAAGGAACGGCTTGGTTCGGGGGAGACTTTTTCAGCGATTGCCAAAGACGTGTCGGTTGATGCGCTGGCAGACGCAGGGGGCGACTACGGCTGGATTGTGCCGGGCGAAGTTCTGGCTAAGCCGCTAGCGGACGCGGTGGCCGCGCTCAAGGACGGCGGCATATCGGAGCCGGTGGAGCTGGCGGGCAAAAACTACATCGTGTCACGCGCCGGCACGCAGCCCGAGAAAGAGGTCTCGCTACGCGAAGCTCAGGCAGGGATCGAACGAGAGCTATACAACAAAGAGGCGGAACGGATCTACGGGAGCTGGATGAGTCGTCTGCGCAACGGGGCGCGCATCAGGACATACGATTACTTCTAAGAAACGCCACGGAACGGGGCGCTCGGAAGTTGCTGCCGCATGAATCTCACGAGTCCAAAGGATGTAACGGCGCTGCTGGAGCGGCACGGCATACGGCCCAACAAAACGCTCGGCCAGAATTTCCTCATAGACAGGAATATCCTCGATTTGATCGTGGAGAGCGCCGAACTGAAGGGAACGGAGCATGTGCTCGAAGTGGGCGCGGGGCTGGGGGTTTTAACAGAGCGGCTGCTGGATAAAGCGGCGCACGTGACAGCGGTCGAGAAAGACGCGAGGCTATACGGGCTCCTTGAGGAGCGCTGGGGTGGCGACGGGCGGCTGACCTTGATGTATGGCGACGCGTTGGAGCTCGATCTGAAGGCAGTTGTCGAGGGCGGAGCCACGAGGCTTGTGTCCAACCTGCCGTATGCCGTCGGCGTGCGTGTGGTGGTGGATGCGGCGGTGTGCGCCACGCCTCCGGAGGTCATGACCGTGTTGCTCCAGAAAGAAGTCGGAGAGCGCTTCGCGGCGTCGCCGGGCACAAAAGGCATGGGTGCGGTGAGCGTGCTGCTGCAGCAGGTTTACGACGTCAAACTCGTGCGCAACGTGAAGCCTTCGTGTTTCTTCCCGCGCCCCGAGGTGACCTCGGTGATAATAAAAATGAGCAAGCATGCCCGCTTCCCTCTCGACATCGAAGCGCGGCGCAAGCTGCACCGGTTCGTGCGCGAGGCGTTCCTGCACAGGCGCAAGCAGATGGCCTCGGCGATGCGCGGCGCCGGGGGCGGGCTCGCGCGCGAGTCCGATTTCACTCGCACGGCGCTTGAGGAGTGCGGCGCCCTGCCGACGGCGCGTCCGGAAGAACTTTCTGTCGAACAGTGGATAAAACTATCGGAGATGTGGTAAAATGGATTCCATGAAAGTTAAAAAAGCGGTTATCCCGGCAGCGGGATATGGGACGAGGTTTTTGCCTGCGACCAAGGCGCAGCCGAAGGAAATGTTGACGATCGTCGACACGCCCGTAATACAGTACGTGGTGGAGGAGGCGGTTGCGTCCGGTATAACGGACATATTGATCATAATAAGCCGCGGCAAGCGCGCGCTGGAGGATCATTTCGACAGGAGCTTCGAGCTGGAGGCGGACCTGGAGGCGAAAGGAAAAGTGGAAGAGCTCGAAATGGTTCGACGCATTGCCGACCTCGCAGACATCCACTACGTCAGGCAAAAAACCATGAACGGGCTGGGAGACGCGATTCTGCATGCGCGTGAGCATGTCGGAGACGAGCCTTTCGCGGTGTTGCTGGGCGACACCCTGATGCAGCCGATGAACGGCGTGCCTGTGACGAGGCAGCTGCTGGACGTGTTCGACAGGTTTGGCGAGTCGGTCGTGGCGCTGGAGGAAGTGCCGCGGGAGAAAGTGAGCCGTTACGGCATCGTGTCGGGCAGCGTCGTGGAGGACGGCGTGATGCTGGTGAGCGACTTTGTTGAGAAGCCCAAGCCGGAAGAGGCGCCGTCCAACCTCGCGATAGCGTCGCGGTACGTGTTCACGCCGGAGATATTCGGTCATTTGTCTAAAGTCAAGCCCGGCAAAAACGGCGAAATCCAGTTGACGGACGCGATGAAAACGCAGCTTTCCGGGCGCGCCATGTACGGGTTGAAAGTCGCGGGGAGGCGTCATGACGCCGGCAACAAGCTTGACTTCATCAAGACAAACGTCACTTACGCCCTGGAGCGGCCGGATCTCCACGACAAGCTGGCGGAGTTCATCATCGAGACTGCGGACGGGCTGCGTTCAGGGGGGGGCGTGGGAAAATGACCCTGCGCGGCCGCATAGGTCTTTTTGGCGGGAGTTTCGATCCGGTCCACAACGGGCATCTCGCGGCGGCCCGTGCCGCGGCGGAAGTGGCGGGGCTCGATGAAGTCTGGTTTTTGCCGGCATCGGTTTCTCCATTCAAGCTGGAGTCGGGGCATGCGTCCACCGAGCATCGTCTTTCTATGTTGCGTCTTGCCGTGGAAGGGGAAGAGCGTTTCCGCGTTTCGACGATCGATCTGGAGCGCGGGGGGGTGTCTTACGCGATTGATTCGGTAAGGTTTTTCAGGAAGGAATACCCGGAGGCTGAGTTCTTTTTCATAATCGGGGCTGATTCGCTTGCGGGGCTTCGGGACTGGCGCCAATCTCCTGAACTGTTGAAAAAGTGCGGTTTCGTGATTCTGGCCAGACCGGGGTGGAATATCGACGAAGCTCTGCGCGGTTTCACGGCCGGGGAGCGCGCCATGCTGTCCCGCTGGGTCTCGCGCGATTTCGAGCAGCGTGTTTCGTCCTCCGAGATAAGGCGGCGTCTGGCGGCTGGCGAAGGGGTGGACGGTCTTGTGCCCGTGCGCGTGGCCGCGTACATCTCGGAACTGGGGCTCTACGCCAATCCACGCTGTGTTTAACAATAAGGTTGCTCCGCCCTTTGCGGGAACGCCCGCCCTCCACTCAGGCGCCAGAAACACCGGACGGGAATGCAACACCAAAAACAACCCGGGCCCTCGCCGGTTATGAATCGGGCACGAAACACCCGTGAAAAAAAATGCCCATAAACGACGTTTCCGTTTGACTTTGCAAGACCGTTCGGTTATCATACGGGCATTGTTCAAAGAAGTAGCTGCCGGATTGATCCGTTTTTCGGCGGCGAGAGCGTGTGAAAAGACGGATTTGACCTTGGAGACACCATCGTAAATGAGCTTTAGATTCGGCTTTACAGCAGTAACGGCTACGGTTTTGGCTTTGGGTGCGTCGTACGCCGGCGCCGCCATATTCGAGCCTTTGTTTACGGTTACCAAAGTGGTCGGGGACGTGCAGATTTACAAGCCGGGTTCGGTTGAGCCTGAAAAAGTCGTCGAAAATTACGCGTATCCGTACGGATCACGGATTGTCGTCAGCAAACAGAATCCAAACGTCAAGCCCCGCAGGGGTGTTGTCATTCCCGAGCCCGAGGTTTCGTTTTCGGTATCGCCCGACCACATGTTCAGGCTTGGCTCCGGCACTGATTTGACCGTCGACCACGGGGAAGGCGGCGACATGGACAAGAAGCTCATCAAGGTTGCCGAGGGCAGGGTCGCCACCTTTATCACGATAAGCACGGTTAAGACAGGCGGCGCAATCGACGCCCAGGTTGACGCGCTGCATAACGCGCTCATAATCAGAACGCCTCTGGCGGATTGTGTGAGGATTGTGCAGCGCAATGAGATAAGCGTTTCCAAGGATGGCGAGAACCACTCGTGCGTTTTCTCGACATCGAACGGCGACATGGAGATACGCGTTCCGCAGTGCGAGATCAACGGCATACGTCGCAAGTCTGCACTAGAGATTTTCGGCAATAAGGATTTCACCCGGATTACCCGTCTGGCGGGCGAGTTCACCGGTGCTATAGAGCGCGGATCAGATCCCGCCGAGAAGGTTGAGTTCAAGGGCCGGAGCATGGCCAAGATCTGGCGTTCGTATGCGGATATCGGCGGCAAGATGGCGGTCGCCGTGATGATTTCGCATCCTGGCGGCGGGATAACCTCCTATGCGTTCCTGGAAGGGGAGCCCGCAGTGGTCGATTCGGCGATTTCGACGGTCGGTGGCGAGCAGCTCGGCGCCGACACGCCCGCCGTCGGCACGGATGGCGGCGCTGTCCAAACGCAGAGTCCTTCGGAAGACATTTTCGGCAACGAGTTCATGTCAACGCCCGCCACCGGTTCCGGCGCACCGGCAACGGACACCTCGACGGAAGTTTTTGAGGAGTTCAATTTCGACAACTTCTCTTTCTGAGAGGCAGTAAAAGGAAAAATCACGGCAGCAGCCAAGAACGTAAAATCAAACGGAGAACTATGAAAAAGAGAATGCTTGGAGTTTTGTTGTGCTCAGTCTGCTTTATTGCAGGCTTGAACGTAATTGGCGCGGATGGAACCGCTGACACCGGCGAATCTGCCGACATCATCGCGCCTCGCCAGTACGTGCAGCTCGCGCAGTTGCTAGCGGAGAACAAAGGCGACGCGAAAAAGGCGGAGGCCGTTGTTTCGAAGTCAGTCAGCGAAGTCGTGGCCAAGGGCGCCACTTTTCAGGAGAAGCAGAAGCTGCTTTCTGAAATAACCGCGTCCCTCATGGCAGCGGTGGCCGGCTGGGATGCAGCCAGCCGCTCGGCCATAGCAAAAGCCATTTTGGCCGAGACGCTCAAAATCGCGCCGGGCGAACCTGCGGCGAACGTCGGCATGGTCAAGCATGCCGTGGCGGCGCTCTCTCTGGTTTCGTCAGACAACACGGTCATGACCTCTGTGATCGACTCGCTCCCCGAGAATCTCAGGAAAAACGCCACGGACGCATCCGTGGATCCGACAGCCATTCTCGGTGGAACGCAAGCCTGGAAGGTTAAGGATCTCTACAAGGCCGTCCGCAATGCGTTGGGCGACGATTTCAAGGAGCCGGACGGTGGCGTGATCATCACCATGGTCTCCACAACGACGACAACCACCACTTCGACCACGACGACGACCACGACCATCTACGGTTCCGGTGTAGCGGCCAGTGCGGAGGAGGTATTCGTGGTTCCCACAACGCGTCCACGCCCGATCCCGACGACGAGACCGTCCCCGACACCTGTTGGATTGCGCTAGTAAGAGAGAATGATATCAAGAGGCGTCCCGCGGACTGCTCCGCCAGTGCCGGGATGCCTCTTTTCGTACTACGGGATTGACGCAACATATATAAGGCACCTTAATTGTAAATATAGAAAGAGGATTCGTCAGTGTTTATCATCAAGTTCAACAATATGATCCGCAACAAGTGGATATGGGGCTTTTTCGCAGTAATCGTAGTGCTGGCTTTTGCAGCTGGCGATCTCTTCTCACCCTCTCAACAGGAAGGCGCGCGACCCGTCAATACCCTCGACGGCGAACCCGTGTCGGACAGCGAGTATTCGATGGTTTCTCAGATAGTGGATTTTGAAAAAGGTAAAATGGGCGGGGAGTTCGACAACTTCGAGCGCGAGGTCTGGAGGAGGCTTGCTGCCCTCAAGGCCGCCAAGGAGCTGGGGCTGATGGTGGACGACGAAGAGCTGGCCCGCGTTATCCACTCCGACCCATCATTCGCGGACGAGAGCCGTGTCTTCAACCCCGGCGTCTTCAATATGGTCCTGCAGCAACTCGGAATTAACAGCGATTTCTACGACGAGATGACGCGCACAAGGATTCTTATGGGCTTGCTCCGGTCAATCGTGAGTTCTGCCACGTGGATCCCGCCGGCCAGCATTGACGAAGTTGCCAGAGGAAACACAGACTCGTTCACGATAACGACGGCCGTGCTGTCCAATTCGTTTAACGTCGCGAACATGGAGGTTGCAGAGGAGGATGTCAAGGCTTTCTACCAGAAAAACGCCGCGATGTTCTCGCAGCCCGAAATGCGCCAGGTCGTGTATTCCGTTTTCAAGGCGGATGACTTTGTGGAGTACGTCGAAGTGCCCGAGGACGAGATAACAGCCTACTACAACGACTACCAAGAGCGTTTTGTGAGCACTGACACCAATGGCGTCGAGAGGACCGCGCCTCTTGAAGAGGTCCGTGACGACATCGAGGCGGATCTCGCGATGGAGAGTGCCAAAATAAAGGCGTACCGCGCGGCGGCGAAATTCGCCGACTTGTTGTACAAGAACCGCAACGAAGCGCTTACGTTCGAGCAAGGCGCGGCGGAGTACGGCCATGAGGTCATCACAAGCCGCCTGTTCACGGCATCCTCAACCCCCGTGTCTGTCAGCGGCTCGCCTGCCTTCGTCGAAGCGGCGCTTGAGTTGACGGAGGAGAACAAGTTCAGCGATGCCGTCGAGGCGGGCTCCGAGTCGTACGTCATGGGTTTTTACACCAACATCGCCGCGCATGTGCGACCATACGAGGAAGTCGAGGCCCTTGCCGCCGCCGCCGCAAGGGCGGATGCGGCAAACACGGCGTTCAACTCCGCAGTTGAAGAGACGTTAGACGCTTTTGTCGCCGGCATCGAGGCGGGCAGGGATTTCCGGGAAATCGCCGAAGAGCGTAATCTTGAGCTTAGCACCAACTATGTTTTCACGGCGGTCGAGGCGTATGGCGAAGGTGCAATTCCCGGTGCCAGGGATATAGCTAAGATCATGAGGGGAATGGGCGCGGGAGAGTTTTCCAGGACACCGGTCGAAGTCCCGGGCGGCGCCCTTTTCTTCCAGGTCCTCGAACGCAACGAGGGAGATCCCATGATGTACAACGAACAAAAACGCGAAAACGCATACGTCATGTTCTCAGAACTTGCCCGCATGACTTGGGACGCGTGGCTTGAATACAATTTGATGAGCCGCGATCCTGTAACCGCCATTCCCATAGAAGCCGTGTCCGGCGGCCAGAGGGAAGACGAATACGCGGAATGATCCGCGCCGAACGCCGCGACTGCTGGCACACGGATTTGCAATGGCCAGAATCAAAGTCCCCAATACTCCATCGATAAGGCGGATGCCCACATATCTGCATAAGCTCATGCAGATGCGCGACGAAGGCGAGGAGTTCGCCTCCACCACCGCCGTGGCGGAGTATATGAATCTGGATCCGATTATTGTCCGCAAGGACTTTTCCCTAACCGGACTTACCGGCATGCCGGGCGTGGGCTACAAAACCAAGGAGCTGATCGAGGCCGTGAGGCATTACCTGGGCTGGGACAGGGAGCGCACCGCGTGCCTTGTGGGCGCCGGTTCGCTCGGCAGCGCGCTGATCGGACACGAGGAGTTCGCGGAATACGGACTGCGCATAACGCTCGTGTTCGATTCAGATCCCGCGAAAATCGGACGCGTCCTGCACGGCCGCGAGATCTTCGACGTGCGCAAAATGCGCAGGAAAGTCAAGGCGGCCAAGCCCGATATCGCCGTGCTATGCGTCCCGTCATCGTGTGCGCAGATGGTCGCCGACGAACTCGTGAAGAGCGGGGTCAGGGCTTTCTGGAATTTTGCAAACGTCAGCCTCCGGATGCCCGATGGCATATTGGTGCAGCGCGAAGTGATTGCCGGCGGCTTCGCAGTGCTTTCAGCCAAGCTGCTGCGCGGCGCCGATGGAAAAACCGGCGATAAAATGGCTGACTGCGATTGAAGATGGAAACGGCCGAATTGTCAATTCCCGCCACGGAAGGAGCTTGCTCGATGGAAAATTGGGCGTTGTTTGTGTTGGGCGACGGAGTTTTAGCCAAATGCGCGTTGCCAGAAGGGACATCGATCCAAACCGATGGCGTATGCATTCTTGATATCAACGACACGTCCGAGTTCGGTCGTTTTGCTGGGAATTGCGGTCCGGGCCGCCGGATGTGCCATGCGTATTTGACGGGATCATTCTCGAACTTAGCCACAGAGGCTGATCTTGAGAAACTGGCAGGCAACGAAGAGGCGGTCAAACGCGCCCGTGCCGTGTTTATGAAATGGGCCGATGAAAACCAAAGGCGCATACAGTCGCTGCGGATGCGCTTTTCCGTAAGGCGGGAGGCACTGTTCATACACGTCGGTTGCCCTGAGTTTGTAGATCTCCGTCCCGTCGTGGAGATGCTGGAAAAACGCTTCCAAACAAAGACACGTCTTCGGATGATGTCCCCGCGCGATATAGCGGGCGCCATCGGGGGAACGGGACATTGCGGGCAGACGCTCTGCTGCAGCACCGGTGTCTGCGGACGCACTTCAGTTGATGTGCGCATGGCGAAACAGCAGTCGGGGTCACCGTACGACTTCGCCGCTTCTGGCGTTTGCGGCAAACTCAAGTGCTGCATCTGCTACGAAGCTCAGTCCGCCATGCCTGAGGCAAATTCGAGCGCGAGAACTGAATAGGCTGTTGAAAGAACCGGATCGTTCTCCCAGAAACGGCCGTTTTTGTTTATCCAGCTTCCGTCTTTTTGCATCAACGAAGCGACTTTGGCCGTAACTTCTTCCCGCCATTTGATATCCCCGCCGTCCGCGCGCGGGATTGTTTCAAGCTTAGAGGCTGACATGGCGCGCGCCATGACGTTGTAGAAAAAATACAGTCCTTGGTCGCCCATGCCGGGATTCTCCTCAAGCGTCCAGTACTTCGAAGCCCAGTCGATTGCCGAGGTCACGCGCGGATCGCTTTTCGAAAGTTTGCTGTGCAGCATCGAAAGCAGACCAGCATACGTGATGCTGCCGTAGGAGCGCAGGACAACGCGTTCCTTCTCCCCGGAGCCGATCTTCTCGCTGCCCGCCTTCGCGTCGCCCGGGGCGTAGAAGAAACCGCCTGCGTTGTTCGTGCCGGAATTTGCATCGTTCTGCATTTTCAGCACGAAGTCGAGAGCGGCGTCCCAGGCTATGTCGGCGCGTTTCGACCCTTCCGGGCGCAAATCTTCCAGAGCTTGTGTGCGCCGCATCGCGTCCAGCACGAAGTGGGTGTTCATCATATCGGCATAGGCTCGGTCGTTCTCACGGTCGTATCCGAAACCCCCGCGGTATTCCGAATTCTCCATCTCCTGCGACTCCGCGAGGAACGAACGCGCCCCCAACATGACCGGTTCGAGACCGTTGCGACCAGTAGAATGCAATGCAATGAGGCAGATCGACGTGTTATACGTGGCGAGGCCTCCTCCCTTTCGCCCCGGGATTGGCGCGTATATCCCGCCGTCGGGCTGTACGCAGCCTTGGAGGAACTTGACACCCCTCTCTATATTCGGCGCATACTGCGGATCCCCGGAGCCCGCCATTGCCCAGATTGCGAGGCCGGTTAGAGCGGGGAACTGGGGGTTCGAAAAAGAGCCATCCTCTTTTTGGTTTTCGGCAAGCCATTTAACGCCCTTCGCGACTGCGGCGGCGACCTCTTCCTTCGCTGCCGGGTCTTTTTCTTTTATGGGCACAGGCGCGGGCGACGGGGTGGTGGTTTGGGCGGCGGCGAACAATGCCGTTGTGGAAACGATCAGCGAAGATATTGATCTCATGGTATAATCGGGTGGTTGAGTGTGTCGTTGTTTTTCAGCAAGAAAGGCTATAAGACGATAGATTTAGTCGGTGATGCCGGACGCGAATTCCAGCGCGAGAACCGAGTAGGCAGTTGAGAGGACGGGATCGTTCTCCCAGAAACGCCCGTTTTTGTTTACCCAGCTTCCATCCTCGCGCATCAGGGATGAAACCTTTGTGATAACCTCGTCGGCCCAGATTATTTCGCCGCCTTTTTCGCGCGGGATCGCATCGAGCCCGGCTGCGGACATAGAGCGCGAGATCACGTTATAGAAAAAATAGAGACCCTGGTCGCCAACGCCGGGATTTTCATCCAGTGTCCAGTGTTTCGAGGCCCAGTCCAATGTCGAGCGCACACGCGGATCTGTCTTGTTGATGTCGCAATAGAGGAGCGCCAGGAGGCCTGCGTACGTGATGCTGCCGTAAGACTGCATCACTATTTTTTCTTCGGCTTTTTCGCCTTCTGCTCCGTCGGTTTTGGTTTTCGTGGTACCGGCCTTGGCGTCAGCCGGGCTGTAAACGAAGCCGCCCGCGTTTTCGCCGGCATCCGGCCCGTGGTGCAGGTTCTCGGCGAATTCAAGCGCGGCCTTCCAGTTTATATCGGCGCGTTTCCCGCCTGCGGGGCGTTTGTCCTCGTAATGATGCGTTCTGCGCATAGCCTCCATGACGAAGTGCGTGTTCATGAGGTCGGCGTAGCGGCGCGGCCCGCTTGAATCGTAGCCGAAGCCCCCGCTGAACGAGTCGTCGCCTGTCAGCTGGGAGCCTGCCAGGAACGTGCGGGCGTTTAGGACGAGTTCCGTGATGTCGTCGCGCCCCGTCGCGGCTATTGCAGATAGGCACACGGCCGTGTTATAGGTGCTCAGGCCGCCACCTTGGCGCCCTGGGAGCGGCGTGTAGATACCACCGTCCGGCTGTGCTTTTGAGATGATAAAATCTCCGCCGCGTTTGACTACGTTCGAGTATGCGGGGTCACCTGACGCGGCGACGGCCCACAGGGCCAGTCCGGAGAGTCCCGGGAACTGCGCGTTTGAGAACGAACCGTCCTCTTTTTGGTTGTCGGCGAGCCACTTTACGCCTTTTGCTATGGATGCCGCAGCGGTTTCCTTAGGCGATGCCTTTGCCGCGACTACCGCTTCGTGGGGCATCTGCTCGGCGGCACCCGACACAAGCGCGCCTGCCATAAAAACGGCGGATAGCGTCGTAAATACAGTGTTTGAATGCTTTATCATTTGATCTTCTCCTTGCCCTTTGCAGCTGTCAAGCCTCCAAGAGCCGCTCCGTTGTCTGGCGGCTTCCACAACCTGTAAACGCCACCTGGGCGCTTTTTGTTCGTTCGCGTTAGATCACTCCGCGCATTCTTGCTCGTCTGGTTTCGTGGCGAACTCGTTTACGATCTCCCAGAAATCGGAGCGCGTGTAAGGTTTTGCGAGGAATCGGGAATAGGAACCCTCTGGGAAAACTGCGCGCACCTTCGACTCCGAATATCCGGACATCACGACGATGGGGATTTCCGGTTTCACCTGGATGAATTCCTCCATGAGACCGACTGAGGAGACGTTCCCTATATTCGCGTCCAGAAAAACAATGTCTATATCGTCTTTATTTGCGTTGAAGACGTTTACAGCTTCATCGGCGCTGTTGGCCATCAGCGCGTTTACCTGCATGGACTCTAGCATGAGGGCAGAGCTGCGCAGGATCGCCTCGTCATCGTCGAACATCAGGACGCAGGGCTTACGACTTCCATATGCAGCGCATGACTCCCGTGTGCTGCTGGACGAAGCTCTTTTTTTCCCGTTGTCAAAGGGCACCGGAGTTTCCTTGGTGGCCGGGAACCACGATTCGAAGCGGAATCCCCCTCCTTTGACCGATGCTATATTGATTCCCCCGCCCGTCATTTTCACCCGGTCGCGCACATTGACAAGACCGATGCCATGGCCGTTTATTTTAGTGGTGAAATTCGGCTGGAGCATCTTGCACAAAGTTTCCTCCGAAACGCCCCCCCCGTTGTCGCTGACCGAGACGACGACGCCGTCGCCGTTTTGCGTATTGCAGCCCCACGAGGCGAACCTGGAAACGGTTCCCGGCTCGATCCTCTCGTTGAAAACGGCTATTTCGATTCTGCCGTCATGCCTGCCGGCGAGCGCCTCGTCGGCGTTCTTCACGAGGTTGATGATGGACTCCGCGAAATGGTCGCGGTCGACCTTGATGTTATGCAAATTTTCGCTGATTTTTATCTTAAGCACATTGTTTCTGGAGACAATGCCCCGGATGAGTGGCAGGCAATTGCCGATCAGTTCGGCCGGTGCGGTGGGCAGGCCGGAGAAAGCGCGTGGCATGCCGTTGCCAACCAACATTTCGCGCGTCAGCAAGGATGCCTTCTTGACCGCGAGTGTCACGGTCTCCAGCGCATCCCGCTCGGCTTTAGATGCGGGGTGCCTGTTCCAGGCGAACGAGATCGTGTTCTGGATTATCAGCAGAAGGTTGTTGATTTCGTGAGCGAAGTCTGAGCAGAATCGCAACGCCGGGTCGTTTGCCGCAGTTGTGGCTTTGGCAGACGGATCCCCGTGGGTTTTCAGATCGTCTTTATTCATGCTCGGTGCCTTCATCGGCGCCGGATTCCTTCTTGCTCTTCCCTCCCCCCGCCGCCGACTCGTCGTCGGAGAGCTTGCGGTACAAGGTTGCGAGGCTCACTTGAAGGGTCTTCGCTGTTTTTTCCTTGTCGCCGTCGTTGTCAGTCAGGATTTTATCCAGATATTCCTTCTCCTTTTGTTTCAAAAACCCTTTGAGGGAGTGGGGGGTGCCACCCTGCGTCGATGCCGTCTCCTGCGGCTGTTCCGCCTGGACCTCCCTGGCGCGCGTCACGATTCTAGGCGGCAGGTCTTCCGGGGTTATGACGTCGGTCTGCGCGAAAGTGACGGCGTGTTTTATGGCGTTTTCGAGTTCGCGCACGTTCCCCGGCCACTTGTATGCCACAAGGATGGCGATGGTCTCCTTGGAGAAGGCGAACTTCATATCCGAGTCCACCATTTCCGCCTGCATGAAATGCTGTGCCAGCGGCATGATGTCGTCCGTTCGCTCGCGCAACGGCGGGATGTCTATCGTTATCACTGCGAAGCGGTAGTATAGGTCGGTTCTGAAGGCACCTTCTGCCGCCATTTGCTCGAGATTGGTGTTGCTGGCAGCCATCACGCGCACGTCGATTGGGAAGGTCGTGTTTCCGCCGACTCGGCGTATCTCCTTTTCTTGGAGCACACGCAGCAGCTTTCCCTGCAGGGGCAGTGGGAGCGCCCCGATTTCGTCGAGGAAGATTGTACCGCCCTCGGCTGTTTCGAACAGGCCAGGTTTGTCGGCGATTGCTCCGGTGAACGCGCCTTTCGTGTGGCCGAACAGCTCCGATTCGAGCAGATCGGCCGGAAGAGCCGCGCAGTTGATTGATACGAGGGGCTTATCCTTGCGCGGGCTGTTGTTGTGTATAGCTTTCGCCACCACTTCCTTGCCCGTGCCGCTTTCCCCGTAGATGAGCACCGTCGCCGCGGTCGGGGCAACGCGCTGGATCATCTCGCATACGTGAAGCATGGTCGCGCTGGTGGCTATGAGGTTTTCGAAGCGGTAGCGCAGGGGCGCCTCAGGCACCTCGGGCACCGTCACGGAGTCGTTCTCAATGCAGGCTTCCGCACGTTTAACCGTCGCGAGCATTTCGTCCACCTTGAAGGGTTTTGTCAGGTAGTCAAAGGCGCCGCATTTCATGGCGTCGATCGCCGTCTCCACCGAAGCGTAAGCCGTCAACAGGATTATCGGAAGCTTGGGATGGGTCTCCTTGACTTTTCCGATCAGCGTGAGGCCGTCCATCGGCGCCATGCGCAGATCCGTTATCATCAAGTCTATCCCGCCTTTGTTCACCGTCTCGATCGCCTCGTTCCCGTCCTTCGCGGTGACGGTTTCATACCCGTTGGCCTTCAGCAAACTCTGAAGGAGGATAAGAATGCGAACCTCGTCGTCGACGATTAAAATTTTAGTCATTATGGAAGATTCCCCCTTGTAAAAGACACTATTGCATTAGAACTGCCTAGTCTTGAAAGCAGGACTCAATGCCTAGTTGCCGGACAAAAATGTACCGACAATGAGATGTCATAATCGGCATGTTACATCTTTTCCTCGCGAAACGCAACAGGGAATTCAGGCGCACAGGCTACCAGCTATCGCAACACCTGGGCTTTGAATAGGTCACGCGGTTGTGTACACTTCCTTCTTGTGAGCAAACAAGGAAGACAACAAAGT
>JALHHX010000246.1 GCA_022837245.1 Lentisphaerota bacterium | reverse complement strand
AGGCAAAGGCTCAGTTCTATGACTGGGCGGAACAAGACGGGTATTCTGGATCATTCCTCAATTTTCCAAGATCTGTTTATAGAATTGGATCAACAGTTCATAACAGCAACACTTTTGTGCGACATGTTGCGGATCGTTTTATGTTTGAACTTAGCATGTCTCATCCAGGGAGGAAAACTGTTGATAATGCATTAAAGTACAATAATATTTATAGGAATCCCAACATGCCTCTTTCTCCGCCGGTAGGCTTACCGTAGGGAAGTACAATGCAAACGTTATTAAAATCTATGTTAGTCTCATCAATGGTTCTATTATCGGGTTGCACAGAAAGAAATGCCATGAAAACAACGCTATACGGAAAATGGAGGTCTGAACCTGTGCAAACCGAGTGGGGCCGTGCCAACTATATTTTTCTTTTTGTGGACAAAGGCACTGTGGTGCTAACTGTGACTTTTTTAGACGAAACCCCAGTCTACGTTGAAACGTTTTCTGGTCATTACAAGGAGGGAGATAGTAAGGTGCTTATTTATTTTGACGGAGTTAATCCTGAAAACTTTTTTTCCGGCGAGATGAAAAATGAATGTCTGATCTTAGAATCTAATTTAGAAAAAGAGCTAAGTTTGATTTTAAAACGTGACGAACCTTAATGTAAGGTAGCAACATCAGGTGCATTAGTGTAAGCTTTGAAATATGCGGTTAGCCGGTTTAGTATTGAGTATGCGAGCCGGAAATTGCATGCAACGATCAGTTCAGGCGGAGAAGGAAGTACCTAGCATGACGAGAGCAACAGCAAAGCAAAAAAAACGTTTCTTTGCGGTGGCATGATGTGAGCTTTGCCACGGTCAGCAACTGCATTGTTTTGCGCGAGGTGGTCTATGGACGGAGCCGCAACATGATCGCCGAGACCATCAACACCGCCGCGCCGCGCCACTACCTCTGGGGACTTGATATAAGCGGCACCGGGCAGGGCGCTGGAGGAGTCGGGGGGCAGAGAGTTGTCGGTTTTCGAAAGCGGTGAACGCCTCGAGCATTGCATCGGCTTGTTCGCGTTTGGCTGGATCTGGTTCGACGACACAGGTCGGGCTGCAATAACGCTTTGAAAGCTCGGCGAAGGATACGCCTTCGACGGCGTTTGCTGCACGCAGAGCCGCTCCGAGCGCGGCGGAGTTCGTCACTTGGATCGTCTCAACCCTTGACTGGAAGACGTCGGCCAGCAACTGCCGTATGCTTTCGGATTGAGAGGCACCGCCGGTGATGCGGATGCGTGTGAATGTCTGACCCTGCCACGCCGAGTGGCTGCGCATGGATAGCGCCTGAGATTCGAGCAAAGCGCGGATGCGCTCGGCTGGCGTTGAATCAGTGAAGTTGCAGACGACGCCTGGCTTTAGCACGAGCGGCGTTGACTCCGGCACGAAATATGGGAGCATGAGGCGGCCGTCGTTGCCAAATTGTGTTTGGCGGAGAGCCTCATGGTCAAAGAAGTCCCAGTCGACGCCGCACGCCTCTTTTACTTTCTCTCGGGCGGGCGAGCCGTTCGTGAAGCAGATGAGGCTCATGAATCCACCGGCAGGATTGCCGAAGACGTGGCCGTGGCCTTCGGGGTCGGTGCGGAATGCAGGCATAGCAGCGAAGAATGTGTCGCTAGTGCCGAGGCTGACCACTGCCATGCCGGGGTCTGCCGCCCCGGTTCCGATCAGGCTGTTGGGGTTGTCGCCAGACCACACTGCGACAGGAGTTCCAGGCTTTAAGCCATAGCGGGCGAATCGCGGGGCCAGACCGCCGGCGATGGTGTTGCCGGACACGGGACGTGGCAGCTTTTCAATCAATCCCGGCGCAGTGAACTCTACAAGCTCCGGATCCCATGTGAGAGTGCGTAGATTGAGTAGATTCATACCCGCGCCATCGCCGATGTCGATAGGTGCATCTGTCCCTATGAGCAGCGAGCACAGATAGCTGCTCACCAGGTGGATGCGGGAAGTGCGGGCATAGGCCTTCGGATCATCTTTGAAAAACTTGCGTATCTGTGGCCCTGTGAAGCGCTCGATGGGCGGGCTGCCTGTGTCCATCTGAACTCGGGGGCCGAAATGTTCAGCGAGCTCGCGGCATTCAGCCGACGTTGAGCGATCCATCCAGATTGGCGATGTTGGCCGCGAGAGTTCCCCGTCGCGGTCGAGATAAACCGAGCCGTGCTGTTGGCCCGAGCCGGATATGCCGCTCACGTCTTCGAGGCGAGCTCCGGTCTTGGCGAGGCGCTGGAGAGCCAGTTCCATCGCCTCGTTCCAC
>JALHHX010000245.1 GCA_022837245.1 Lentisphaerota bacterium | reverse complement strand
GTGTCATTTTAAGATACCTCCTTCAATCAAAAGAAATCGTCCTTCTTAATTTGGGCTCCTCCGCTTTTCACTGAGAAACGCACATCATTGATTTTTGTGTCGCCATCATAAACAACCGCAACATGGTCGCCTGCAACAGGCTTGGGGATTCGGACAAGATAGCGTCCCGTTTTATCACCGTCGGCAGTCGCCGAGTAGTTGCTTCCGCCGAACCTGACGGAAGGCGACATTAATGTTGATGCGCAGAACAGTTGAAGCGTAATTTCCGCATCGCGGAATGTGACCTTGAATTCATCTTCCACAAGGCGCACTCGGACATTCTTGTCGAGCAGTTCAAATTCTATGACAGGCACTACCATTTCTTCCAATGTAGCGCCTCCGTGGACTTCTACATCGCCTTTCCTGCCGCCCTTGAAACGATCGTATCCAGCAAGAACGTGCCATTCCTCGTCGTCACTTTCCGTAACACAAGCCGGGAGAGAGCCATCGAACTCGCTCTTCCGACAGCATCGCCCACCATGCTTCCCTTTCTCCGGCAACTCCCACACCGTTTCGGAATTGGAAATCACAGCAAGACGAGTCGCACCGTGGTCGCTCGTGAGGACGACTTTGCTGCCAGGCTTCTTGCGAAGTCGCATTGCTATCGCATTTATCGACTCCTCGACAACAATCAACTCATGCGGCAGTTCCGTTGCTGCATCAGTTGACGCTTCATCGGATTTCTCAAAGTCGCCGTGCTTTATCTTGTCGAGTCTAGATACAGGCGGCATCTTATCGCCCTGCCACTCATCGTAGAAAGAGCGATTGACACTAGTTATGGAAGGCAACTTCACTCTGACAGGCGTGACTTTCAATTTCAGACCAAGGCGTTCTGCTAAAGACTGAATAAAACCAAGGAACTCACAGCCAAGAGCATCTATCCAGCAAAGAGCAACGCCATCTGCGGCTATGCCTTCAAGAACAGACTCTCGCGTCGGCAAAGTAAACTGCGGCCGGTCTTCGGCAAAGTCCCGAACAGCCTCCATGTAACTAGGCTCGATTCGTCCCAATAATTTTTGCCGCTTATAATCCTGAAAGTACTTTGCAAGTATTTCCAAGAACTCACCGCCCGAAAAGGCGAATCCTCGCCAGTAATTCCACAGCGCAGGATATACATTTTCCACAGATGCAGGAACTTCTCCTGCATCCACAATCAGCCGAGTTATCTCTTCACGTTCCAACTCTGTGCAGTCAGTCATGTAGCAAATGCGATCCGAGGGATTGGCAATTCGCCGTGATTCGCGGATATACTCTATCACATCGCCTTTGTAAAATTGCGGAGCAATCTTCTTCCTTGCTTCATAGAGCCGTGCGAAACGTCCATCGTTAACGGAAATATCAAGAATCGCGCAGAGAAGATTTCTGTGCCACTCTGAATGCTGCCTGGTTTTCGATATGGCAAATGCAAGATACTGGTCGTCACCCGTTCCTTCCTCAAGGAATCTCAAGAGCGAATCCGGACTCGACAAGCTATCGTCGCGAATGCGCTCGTCATTTAGGAATGTTGTCCATTGCTTTTCTGGGAACATTGTTTCCGGCACAGAGCTTTGAGGATGCCGTTCCTTGTACACTTCATATGCGGAATCAATGCGGCGACACCAAGTCGTGTTTAGCGGTACAACTGTCGTTATGGCGGTTATCGCCGTGTCACAGCCGTCCTCAAGCATCCGCAATAGAGCCTTAAAACCCGTTGCATTTACATTCTTGATGAATCCGTCCCGGAAAATACGTAGAGACCAGTGTTTTCCTGTTTTTACAAACGACACTCCTCGACGTCCCAGTATTCGAGGGTCGTTTCTTGACTCTTCTTCTATAAACTCATGGCCACCCCATACTGGCACGACAAGGCGAAGGTTATGCAAAGGAAGTCCAAATATCCATTTTTTCACTTCCCTGTCACCCGAAAGCGCAGCGTATTCGCCAATGCCAAGAAGAATAGCCTTGCCATCCATGTGTGTAAGCGTGTCGCCGAGAGCATCCAAATCTGGTAGTGCATCAGGTGCGTGGCAAAAATCGCTAACACGCACCTTTTTGCATGAAGAGAGAGATGTAACAAGCGATGACAGGTCTGAGGACGCATCAAACGCCACAAAAAACGGGTTCGATATGACATTCCCGTTCAGATATTCTAGCGCGGCATTGACAATATCCATAGTGGTCATTCCTTTGAAAGGATTGCAAGTCCTACATCGAGTGAATTCACAACAAGATCCACCAGATATTGTTTTGCCTCATTTGGGGGCATTTTGATTACCTCATTACGC
>JALHHX010000244.1 GCA_022837245.1 Lentisphaerota bacterium | reverse complement strand
CGGCGGCTCACCACTCCCCCGCCCCCGGGGGCCGACATTCTTCCGTCCCCGCCCCGGCCGTCAAGGGCGCTGACGCGATGCGGCTCCGCCGCACCCCTGACACCCGGACCGGGGACGAATGACGGCCTCTATCCGGGGACGGGGGAACCCCGGGCACGCACCGCCCTCCGTGGTTAACGGCCCACCCCGGGTGGGGCCGGGGACGGGTCACGATGGTGACCCGGACGGGTCATTCCCGGCGGCCGCGACTGCGGGGTCCACGGGGCCCCCACCCCGGCCGCCCGCAACGCTCCCACGACCTCGCCGGGCACGTTCTCGACCTCCCTGGGGGTGGTCTCCGGGGGCGGGTTCTTCTCCGTGGCCGCCCTCGCCATGCGGGCGTCGACGGACCGCACCCGCTCCTGCGCCGCGTGCAACGCGGCCGTGTGCGTGAACGGCTCCCCCAGCCGCGCCTGCGCGTCCCCACGCTCCACCTCGAGCTCGCTGCGTTGGGTCTCGAGGCGGGTGATCTGCTTGTCCACACTGGCGACGTAGTGCTCCAACCGGGTCACCAGACCGCGGCACGATTCCCCACCCATCAGGTCCCCCAACGACACCACCATCGGGGGCATCCCGGGGGCGTCGTCCAGTCGCAGCAGCACATCCGAGGGGGTGTCCCACGCTGGCCGCGGACCAATGATCGCCTCCACCGTAAGGCCCCCCAGGGTCGCGAGCCGGCCCAGCGGGAAGTCCTGGGACGGGGACCGCCACGACCCGATCCGCACCTGATGCGTCCGCCCCCATGCCCGTAAGGCGTCGGCCGCGTCGGCCCGGGTGGTGACCGCCTGGCCGGCGATCACTGCGTGGAACGCGTCCCCCTTCGTCGACGTCACGCGCGCCGCCGCGGCGCGCAGTTCGGGGAGCTGGGCGTCGATGCGGGCGACCTTCCGCGTGTTGGATTCGACCACGCGGGCGAGCATGTCCTGCGCCCGGATGTGCGACCGCGACAACCGCTCCAACCGTGCCAGCTCGCTCTGCGCGTGCGCCCGTTCCAGCACCAACGGGTCCCCCGAGGCCAGCGCCTTCACCTCGGCGTAGGACAGCGAGTTGTCCCCGATGTCCTCGATCTCGCGGACGTCCAACCGGCCGCGCATCACCTGGGAAATGAACTTCGCTTTCCGCTCCACCGTCTGCCACGAGTAGGCGTCGAAGGACCCCTCCACGACATACCGGAGAACGTGGACTTCGGGGTTCTGGTTGCCCTGGCGGATGATCCGGCCCTCGCGTTGCGCGATGTCCGCCGGCCGCCACGGGCAATCCAGGTGGTGCAGTGCGACCGCGCGGGCCTGCACGTTCGTGCCCACCCCCATCTTCTGCGTCGACCCCACCAGGACGTCGACATGACCGCCCCGGGCGGCCGCGAACAGCCGCTCCTTCTCCACATCCGTGCGCGCCTCATGAATGAACTTGACCCCGTCCCGCGGCAGGCCACGGGCGACCAGTTGGTCACGCAACTCCTGGTACACGTTCCACCCGTCGCCGGGGGTGCCGAGGTCGCAGAACACCAACTGCAACGCCCCCCGCTGCGCCGACTCCTCCCCCGTCGCCACGTCGACGAATACATCGTCACGGTGCGCCTGCCAGAGGCCGGCGATGCGGTCCGCGGCCACCTCCACCTTCGCTGGCACCCCCACCTCGACCGCTACCGTCGGGTCGACGAGGCGCACGTCCAGGGCGGCTTTGCGGCCGTCGGTGGAGATCTTCAACATGTTGTCCTCGGCCGGTTCCACCTGCCGGGTGTGCACCCGCTCCGCCCGCTCCCCCAACTCCGCCACGTAGTCCGTCAGCGCGTCGGGGGGGGTGATGACGACCGTCTCCGGGAGGCGCTTCCCATCCGCCCGGACCGCCAAGTCCGGGACCGGGAGGTGCAGGTCGTCGGCGGTTTTCACGTCGGCGAAGGTGTGCCAGGTGCGCAGCATCTCCGGGACGTTGCCGAACTTCGCGAACCGGGTCTTCTGCCGGTACGCACCCCCGCCGGTGGGGGCCATCTCCACCTCGGTCACCAGTTGCCCGAAGGTGGCAGCCCACCGGTCGAACTCGAGCACGCCGGCGTCCTCGAGGAGGTCGGGGCGGAGGTAGCGCTGCATGACGTGCGCCTCGGTCACCGAGTTCGCGATCGGTGTCGCCGTCGCCCCGGTGATCACCCGCTCCCCGTGCGTCTGCCGGAGGTAGCCGATCTTCATGTGCAGATCGGTGGCGCGCTTCGAGCCCGTGATGTTCGCATCCTGGATGTTGGAGACGGTGCGCAGGTTCTTGAAGTCGTGC
>JALHHX010000243.1 GCA_022837245.1 Lentisphaerota bacterium | reverse complement strand
ATTGCTGCGGGATATTCTCACACGCATGACAGATGGCGTCACGGGGATCAACAATGGCTACAAGATGTTCAACAACGCGAACAACATAACGAACTTCACTTGCGTCGACTGGTTCGACGCTGCCAGCGCCAATGTGGTCGACATGGGCGAGATGTTCCAGGGCGCGTCTAAATTCAACCAGGATTTGAACGGATGGAACGTTGGCAACGTCATGCAGATGCACCGGGTGTTCAACGGCGCTTCCGCCTTCAACGGGAACATCAGTGCATGGGATGTTGGCAAGGTTATTAACATGCAGTTGATGTTCAACAACGCCAAAGCGTTCAACCAGGACATCGGCGGCTGGAACGTCGGCAAGGTGACGAACATGGCGAGCATGTTCAGGGGCGCCGCGAAGTTCAACCAGGACATCGGCGGATGGGACGTGGGCAAGGTGACGACCCTGGCGAACACGTTTCAAGGGGCCGCGGCCTTCAACCAACCCATCGGAAACTGGGCGGTGAGCAACGTGACGGATATGACCTACTTGTTCCACACTGCCAGCTCATTCAACCAGGACATCGGCGGGTGGAACGTCGGCAAGGTCACCAAGATGCCCGAGATGTTCCGGGACGCGAAGACGTTCAACCAGAACCTGAATGGCTGGGATGTGAGCAAGGTGACGACCATGGCGGAGATGTTTAACGGTGCGCTCGCTTTCAACGGGAACATCAGCTCTTGGGATGTCGGCAACGTGACGGCGATGCAGGTTATGTTCCGCAGCTGCTCCAACTTCAATCAGGATATCGGAGGGTGGAATGTCAGCAAGGTGGCGAATATGACGCTCATGTTCAACGGCGCCAAGGTCTTCAATCAGGACATCGGGAACTGGAACGTTGGCAAGGTGACGGACATGTCGAGCATGTTCGGCGGCGCCACCGCCTTCAACCAGCCCATCGGGGGGTGGGATGTTGGAAAGGTGACCACGATGGCGAATATGTTCCGAGGCGCTTCCGCCTTCAACCAGCCCATTGGGAGTTGGGCTGTGAGCAACGTGACTGATATGTCGACGATGTTCAACTACGCCTCATCATTCAATCAGGATCTGAATGGATGGGACGTGGGCAAGGTTGCATCCATGAATAGCATGTTCTATGGCGCGACGGTTTTCAACGGGAACATAAGCGGTTGGAACGTGAGCAACGTGACGGGCATGTCCGAAATGTTCAACGGTGCGAAAGCGTTTAACCAGGACATCGGCGGCTGGAACGTGGGGAACGTGACGATAATGAATTACATGTTCAATAACGTCTCCGCATTCAAGCAGGACATATCGCGTTGGAATGTGTCAAAGGTAACGAACTTTACTAATTTCCTTGCGGGAGGAAGCCTCCCGACTGATTACTACAACCTCCTGTTGATACGCTGGCCGAAAAATGGCCTGCAATCGAACTTGAGCTTCCATGCCGGCACATCGAAGTATGACATGGGGCTTCCGACCGAGCGCAGACAGTACATTAAGGACACCTTCGCCTGGAATATCTATGACGGTGGCTCGACGGGCCAATACTACCAGTACGATCCAACCACTCTAGTAGTACGGTAGTTGTGGGTGGGTCGGGGAAATCAATGATTTCGGCAAAAAGAGGAAAAGTAAAAAAATGACTAGAAATTTTATGGTTGGAACCGCGTGTCGGTTTGCCGGGGTGTTCGGCGTGGCAGCGCTGACGATGTCCCCGGCGACAGCGCAGGTGTTGGGGTATCCTCCGACGGATGACCCGCTTCTGGCGCGGATGCGCCCGCTTGCGACGAATGTCATCACTTACGCTGCAGGCGATAAGCTAGTGCGTCCTCCAGACGTCCCCATAGTCCCGCTTGACCAGCCCCAGCCCACAAACCCGCCGTCAATAATGCCGGATGACAGGGTTGGCGTGCTCGTGCCAAAGGGCGTCTACCACATCGGCGGATGGGATGCCGGTTTCACCCAGGCCCGCGACATCAATCTCTTCGGCGAAACGGGGAATCCGGCCGACGTCGAGCTCTGGTCAGACGAAAAGGGCGCCGGCGGCGCGATGCACGCGCTGGGCCCGATCTACGTCGAGGGCATCACTCTACGTACGGAACCTTCCGCCGACGGCAAGGGCGGCCCGAAATATCCACTGCACTTGACGTTCGTTCATCGCTTCTTCCGGCTTGCGCGCTCCACTATATTTGCAAACTGCCGTTTTGTGGCGAACTCCTCATGGGCAGGCTCTCCTGGGAATGTCATGGGCATGGACGGCGGCGGAAACTCCTACACGCTCTTCTACAAGTGCGAGCTCAAGGG
>JALHHX010000042.1 GCA_022837245.1 Lentisphaerota bacterium | reverse complement strand
CCGCCTGCTTTGGAGGCGGTTGTGCCACTACTCATGGGCCGAAGCAAACTCAATGGATGTGGGAGGTACGCGCGAGGAGAGATGATTTGGAATCCCTGCTATTTGGTTATCATGATTGACTTTGACTTAGTTTTGATTCAATATATGGCACGTGCGTGTAAGTAAGAAATTTTTCTTTTTTATCGCGGCATGCGGCTTTCTTCTACAGGGTTGCATGACCACGACGACAACACGTGCCAAAACCACGGGAAGCGGAGGACGGCCAGGCGTGGAGGTCGGTGTGTACAAAGACGGCACAATCACACTTTACGGCAACCATGTCGACAGGCCCACGCTCGCCAAACGGCTGCGTAAAGAGGAACAGGCCGACAAGGGGCGAGCAATCGTACTTAAGTCCAAAGACGGCGCCACGCGGTCACAACTAGCAGATCTGCGCGAATTCCTAGTACTGAACAAGATTCCAAACGTGACGATAGTCACAACTCTCAACGCCGCTGCCGATGAAGGCGAATCAGAGGACAACTTCATAGCCCGTCCCGTTTACTCGCGGTAGGAGGTAACGCGACGCATGGCGTCGAGTATTTCCTGGGCCAGCGCCTCGCCGATTCCGGCGACAGACGCGATTTCGTCGAGTTCTGCGGCCGCGATCCTATGAACGGAGCCAAATTTCTTCAAAAGCAGCATTTTGCGCGTTTCACCCACGCCGTCTATTTCGTCAAGCACAGATTCCTTGATCTTCTTGTTTCTCAGGTTGCGGTTGTAAGTTATTGCGAAGCGGTGCGCCTCGTCACGCAAGCGCATCAGGATTTTCAAGGCTTCGCTATCGCGCGATAACAGCACGGAATCGCGGCCGTCTTTGTCGATCACTATCTCCTCCAGCCTCTCCGCCAGCCCCACCGCAGGCATATCCGCCAGTCCCAGCTTCGCCAGTTCCGCGCGCGCTGCGCGCAGTTGCGTGATTCCTCCGTCGACCATGACCAGATTCGGCAACTGCCCGCCCTCTTCCAGTGTTCGGCTATACCTCCTGCGAACCACTTCCGCTATGCTCATCGGGTCGTCTATACCCTCCACGGTTTTGATCCTGAATCGTCTGTAGCGTTGCGGCGCGGGAACACCGTCGATCGCCGCCACCATAGACGCCACGGAAAACGTGCCGCTGATGTGCGAGATGTCGAACCCCTCGATAAGACGCGGCGGCGCATCAAGCCCCAGAACCTCCGCCAGCTCGGCGCAGCCCGCCGCCGCGTTTTCGCGTTTGACCGCGGGATTCGACACCACGCGCGCGCGTTGTTTCGCCATTTCCCGGATGGCGAATATCGTGTCGCGTATCTGCGCCGCGCGCTCGAAATCCATCGACGCCGCGGCCCCCGCCATTTCTGATTTCAGGCTTTCCATCTCCGCGATGCTGCCGTTGCGAATGAATTCGCTCGCCTGCTCGAACCTGGCCCTGTAGTCTTCCGGAGAAATAGAACCGATGCACGGGGCTGAGCATTGCGCGATGCGATCGTTGTGGCAGTGTCTGTGCTCTTCCACGCCGGGGTTGTTATGCGGGCACTTGCGGATGCCATAGCGACGCTCGGCGAAATCCTTGACGATGCGCACCACTGTCGACGATGGGAACGGTCCGAAATACTCGTTGCCGTCGTCGCGGACGATCCGGCATTCAGCGAAACGCGGTAGCGGAAGATGGGTTTCAGCGCGGATAGCGAGGTAGCGTTTATCGTCGCGGAACACGACATTGAAGCGCGGCTTGTAATCTTTGATGAGCCGCCCCTCTGTGAGCAATGCCTCGGCTTCGTTGCGGACCACCATGATCTCCAGGTCCGCCACGCTGTTGATCAGCCCGCGCAACTTGGGCGACGCCTTATTGAATGTAGAGGGCCTGAAATAGCTCTGCACACGGCGGCGCAGCGAAACGGCCTTTCCCACGTATATGATGCGGCCGTTTCGATCGCGCATGATGTAGCAGCCCGGCTTGTCAGGCAGGTTGCGCAGTTTCTCACGCAGAACTTCATTCACAAGATTCAGCTTCCCCGGTCTTAGCCGCCTGCTAGGTGCGGCGCATCCAGTCTTCGAGCACGCCCTCGAGTGTCTCACGGAGCGTGTGCTTGCGCTTCCACCCGAGCGCCGTCAATCGCGAATTGTCGCCGAGCAGAAGCAGTTCGTCGGAAGGGCGCAGCAGGCTCTTGCTCTGACGCACCTCGACCTCCACCCCTGCTATGTCGATAAGCATGTCGAGGACATCCTGGATTTTTGGCGCCTCGCCGGTGCATATATTCACGGGCACCCCGGGGCGGCCCTTCTCCAGCAACGTCATCATGCCGTCCACGCCGTCGCGCACATCGATAAAATCGCGAGCTGTGTCGAGCCTGCCAGTCTGCATCACTGGCTTCATTTTGCCTTTCTTGATTAGCGCAATCTGGCGAGCGAAATTCTGTATCGCCGTGGCTGGTGGATGGCCGGTGCCGACGTGTATGAACATGCGCGGGAGGTAAATCGGCATCCCGTAGTTCTTGAAGAACTGGTAACCCATTGCCTCGGCAGTCACTTTGGTCACGCCATATGGCGTCGTCGGCCTGAGCGGCCTGTCCTCATTGAGCGGACAATCCTCAGGCTGAATGTCTCCATATTCCGCGCTGCTGCACGCAAGCAAGAGCTTGGCCTCCGGGCATCTGCCGTGAGCCGCTGCCAGCACGTTGTGGGTGCCCTCGATGTTCACCAGGTAGGTGTAGTATTCAGCATCCCATGACGTGCCGTTGAACGCCTGCGCCGCCATATTGACAATGAGATCAGGCTTTTCGTCCGCAAAAAGGCCCTCGAGACTCTGCCTGTCAAGGATGTCGTTGCCCGCGAAGCGGTATGGCCGATCCACGACCTGGCGCCCCATCGCGGTATGACGCGAAACTCCAAGCACATCCCAGCCAGACTCCTGAAGCCTTGATAGGAAACATCCTCCCACCATCCCTGTGGCACCGAGCACTATAGCTTTTTTCATCTCATTTCCCTTCTTTTTTGCAGACGTCCACGCTCGTCACCGTTTGTTTCAGCAACAACTTGTTCCACGGTGTGAACCGCACGCGGAACGCGGTTTTGAAATAACGGAAATTCGCAAAGAACGAATTCTGGGATCCCGCCTCGAGACGCGGTTTCCAATGAGCGGGCAGCTCAACGAACCTGACTCGAAGCCGGAGCGGCGCCACCGCCGTCTCCAGAAAGAACGGATGGCGCAACTCCTTCCAGTCGATCCGCCGCATCAAGTCGGTCGGGAAGTTGCGGAACGCATACGTCAAATCGGACAGGCCCGTGAGATATATAAGCGAGAAGCAGCGCTGGAAGATGCGGTTGCAGACCTGCTTCACCTTGCTGTAGCCCGTGAAACCTCCGCCGCGGATCCACCGAGACATCGTCACTATCGCGTCTGGATTCTCCCGCGACGCCTCTAACATCCCACGCACTAGCGACGGGTCCGTCTCAAGATCGGCCGACATCATCAGCACGTGGCTGCCGCGCGCCGCCGCGATTCCGTCGCGGTACGCGCCCCCGGCGAACGGCAGACTCTGCCACACAATCGATATAGGGAACAGCCCGCCCCCGGCGACCAGTTTCTCCGCGGTCGCGATGCACCCGGGTGTGCTCTTCGTCTTGCTCAGCAGAAGCAACACCTCCGCCACGTCGCCGGGATCGCACGTTTCGCGGATAATGCGCACCGTCTCCTCCAGCGAAAACGTCTCGTTTATCGCTGCGATCATGATGCTCGTGCCAGTGTAGGCAAAGTTGTATTTGACCCTTGCCATGTATGTCAGCGCCCCCCGCCCAGGAACGAATCGGCGAGTCCCATCGCCCGTTCGACGACCACGTCGGAATTGTAGTGCTGCCACTCGCCCCAGCGTCCTAATCCATGCACGTTGCTCTGCCGCAACTCCCCCAACAGTTCGTCCATGGCCTCGTTCTTGCCGATTGTGTTTAGCGGGTACGCGTATTTGCTCGTGTGCCTGAACGCGCCCTCCGCCAGCGGCTTCGCGCGCGTGGAGTTAGTCTCGGTCCAGTACCCGCGCGCCCCGGGGCAGAAGTTATGGCGCACGAGAATCCTGTGGTACGAAAGCGCCGGATCCGGATAATATATCCACTGCGCCTCCGTGTCCAAGTTCGCGGGGACGTAATCAACATCAACCGAAGAATACATCAGACCCCGCACAACGTCCGCCGCCCTGTCTGAAATCCCCGACAACTCGCCGAACGACGCCCACGGCGCTGTGTTGACTATGCAGTCGGCCTCGTATCTCCCGTTGACGGTGCGCCCGGCGCAGTCCAGCCGCTCTGCCTTTTCCCCGAGCCTGAGCTTGTCACCCAGCGCCTCTCCCATCCTGCGCCACACCTCGCCATAGCCGTGTTTTTTTGGATAGAAAAATTGCGCATGCGCCGGCTGCTTGCCGAAGAAGCGCTTCTCGCGGCAGCTCCGCAGCGTCTCCTCATACGAAACGCTCGGCAGTTTTTCGAGCCAGTACGTCCCAAGCAAATCGAGATTCTCGCCGAACAGCTTGCGGTTGTATGGCAGCATGTAATCCTCGGCGATGCTTTTGCCGAGCTTCCAGTAAATCCAATCGACAAACTTCCCGGGCTTGGGCGCGCCCTTGTTGCTGCCGGCTTCCGCGATGTCGCGCAGATACCGCTCCTGAACCTCCTCCGGCATCTGCCAGATGAACGACTCGACCGGACTCCCAATTTCCCGTCCATGGATGAAAATGCGCGTCTCGCGTTTGTACAGATCCCACTCCCCGCGAGGCATGAAAAGCGAGATCATATCCAGCACTTTCCGGCGGTTGACATCGAGAAAATGGCCTCCGCTTATTTCAAGAGGGGATCCATCCACCTCCTCCGACCGACACAGCCCGCCAGCGGAATCCTCGCTCTCAAGTACAACGAAGTCCTTCTCCCCCCGCTGCATAAGCCGGACCGCAAAAGCCAACCCGCTCGGACCGGCGCCGATTATCACATACTTTCTCTTTTCCATCGCAAAACCGCTTCCACCAACCACCCTTCGAACTCCATGCCCGGAATCCCAATAAAGGACAAACAAACATCGACATTAAAATCAGTCGACAATTCTACAAAATACAGCCATTTATAGCAACGGTTTAGACCTGGAATGATGGAATCGGGTAGTGGCAGGGGCCGGCATGTGATGCCGGAATGGTGGAATAATGGAATGGTGGAATGGTGCCGTGGGTTGGAACTGCCGGGTATCACGCGAAGGCGCGAAGCTCTTGCTGCGTGGGAGTTATCCGCAGATGGCGCAGATGAACGCAGATTTTGCTCTTGCTGCGTGGGGGTCGTCACGCGAAGACGCGAAGACGCGAAGCCCTTGCTGCGTGGTTTTTGGAGGGCTAACCACTATCCACTAACCACTAACCACTTAAAATGCCGCGATCATCAGACGGCTTTTGCTGCGTGGGAGGTATCCGCAGATTTCGCAGATTACCGCAGATTTTGCTTTTGCTGCATGAGGTAAGCACGCGAAGCCGCGACGACGCGAAGCTTCTCAACCGTGGTTTTTTGTAGTACTCAGCAGGGTGCTCTTGCTGCGTGGGAGTTTTGGAGTGCGGTGCCTCGGCACCGCTTTCGCCAGCGTCTCGCGGCGCCACTACGAACAATGCCACGCCCCCGCCATACAAGCACTCCAATAGCGGAGGTTGCGTGCTCGCACGCAAAGGCGGCGCGCCGCGCCGCCACCCTAATCCTTGTTCACAATGCACAACCGGCTATTTTTCAAGCGCAGCCGCAAACGCCCCGTCCATCTCACGGTCCGGCGGGACGAGGGAGACGGTGTCGACAAGACGTAATTGCGGGTTGCGTTCGATGAACGCCCCGATCATCGCCTCGTTTTCCTCCTCTTCAAGACTGCAGGTGCTGTAGACGATCCTGCCGCCGTCGGCAAGCAACCGCGACGCGTTTTGAAGGATGCGGAACTGCGTCTCATTGAGCGCGGCCAGGCGTTCCGACGAAAAACGCCAACGCGCATCGGCGCGCCGGCGTTGCACACCTGTGTTACTGCAAGGGACGTCGAGCAATATCCTGTCGAAAGCCGGACCTCCTATGTTGCCCAGATACACTTCGCGAGCGTCGCCGAGGAAGACCTTCGCGACACCCCCAAGCAGCCCAAACCGACCCAAATTATCCTCAAGCGCCGGCAGCCTGTCGCGCCAGCAATCCATGCTGATCAACTCCCCGCGCCCGTCAAGCCGAAGGCCGATCTGAACAGATTTGCCTCCAGGAGCCGCGCAGGCGTCAAGAACTCTCATGCCAGGCTTGACGTCCAGCAACTTTACTGCCTCGAGCGTTGCTGGATCCTGAATTGAAAACGCACCCTTTGAGAAACCAGGCAATTCCTCGACATGCGAACCGTGGGGCACGACAATGGCATCATCAGGCGCGCCGGGATGCGCCGCCGCCTTCACACTCGCCCCTTCGAAAGAACTCAGGAGTTCCGGAACGGAAGGTCCACGTGGCACAGTCAGCACCGTTACACTCGCGGTGAGGTTGTCCCATTCGCAGATCGCAGCCGCCCTCTCCTTTCCATACCGAGCCTCCCACCGATCCACCTGTTCATCAAGATGGGATTCACGTATTGCCAGCGGCGCGTCCACCAAACGCCGCCGTACTCCGTCGAGATCACGCTGCATGCTGCGCAGCACAGCGTTCGCGAAGCCCGTCTGGTGCTCCCCGGCGACTTCACGCAGCGCCTCCACCGTCGCGTGTATGGCCGCGTGGTCCGCCACATCAGGCATCTTGAGCAATTGGCAGGCGCCGAGCATCAACGCGGCCATCGACGCCCCCTGCGGAGGTTGGCGGAAGAACGGCTCCAGCGCGAAATCAAGCGCGCGCGCGTTGCGCAACGTCGTATACACGAGATCCATAACGAAACCACGGCGGAAAGGAGGAACGCCAACCATCATGCGGTCGGGGAATTCCTGTGTTTCCATCCATCTCCAGATGAAGTTTATGGCGTCAATTCGCGCCAGCACGCCGTCGTCCATTTGAGCTCTCTTTCTTTGTATTCAATTAAGCCGTAATCATACATGCACAAGCCCAGCACGCGCAAGCGCAATCGCTTGTGCGGCATTGGCTTTACGGGGAAAAGAAAAAGACCCGCTATCGCGTCGGCCTCCCATTCCGAGTCCATTCCGAGTCCGCAAGAATTATTAGTGCGTCAGCGCCATTCCTGTGCTAGAATACGCGAATCACAAGAACAACTGATATTTCACGGAACAGGTAAACACCATGAAAAGACTTTCCACAGCCATGTTTATGCTGACGCTCTGCGCCGCCGCCACAACCGCTATCATATTCGCCGGATGCGAATCAACCGACGCGGGTGGCATCGATGTGTCTCCCACCTACGTTGAACTCCGCGTCGGCCAATCAGCCACTTTCCACGCCACAGGCGCCCAATACTTCACATGGTCACTATCAAAACCGCAGATCGGCTCCCTCTCGTCTTCAAGGGGCGAATACGTGGTTTACACAGCGCACAGCGGAAGTAGCGATCCCCAGGTAATCACTGTGGAGTCGGCAAGCTCAACAGGCGGGTCCGGATCCAACGCCGTCGTCTCCGCCTACTCCGCAACAGCCACCGTGAAGCACCTGTAAATGAAACCCGGCGTATACCCATTCTGGTTTTGGAACGGCGTCCAGGAAGAGGCCCACATAACGGAACAGCTCGAGGCAATAAAGACCGGCGGATGCCGCGGAGCCGTCCTCCACTCGCGCACAGGAAATAAAATCCCGTATCTCTCGGATCGCTGGTTCGAACTTTTCTCACACGCATGCAAATGCGCCAAACGCCTCGGATTGACCGTCTGGCTCTACGACGAAGACGGATACCCCAGCGGAAATGCCAGCGGGAGAGTCCAAAAAGAACGCCCCGACCTGCGCCAGAAACGCCTTGATTTCGCCTACGGGCCAACGGATCCCGACGCCCCGTGTTTCGCCGCGTTCGACGCCGCCACATACGAACGCATCGACGAAACAGCAGTCCCGCGCGGCACGCCCGCGCTGCGCTTCACACAACGGTTTTTCAACAGCCACGTGGACACGTTTTCGCGCGAAGCAGCCGATCTTTTCATATCCCTTACACACGAAGAATACGCGAAACACATCGGCGAATTTTTCGGCGATCCGATTGAAGTGGTTTATACCGACGACGAGAGCTACCAGTCGTGCGCCACCCAAGGCGTCCCATGGTCTGAGATCCTCGACGCCGAATACGCACGGCGCCACGGCCAACCCCTCGCCTCGATTCTGCCGCAACTTGTTGAAGACATGCCCGGCTCGTCCGAAGCCCGAATGCGCTTCTACTCCCTCGCCAGAGAGCTCTTTCTCAAAAACTTCATACGACCGCAGGTAGAGTGGTGCAAAAGCCACGGCCTCGCATACGCCGGGCACCTTTGCGGGGACGAAGGCCCCACCCACTCCGCCATAGCGAGGTTCGGCACCGCTATGCCATACCTCATGGTCGAGGACATTCCATCCATAGACGACTACCTCTGCGAAATCAAGGACCACGCGTACCTGCGCATACCGCTGAACACGGCGGACCACAGGTTCGTCTGCAAGGATAAACGTTATTTCTGCCCCCTTCAGATTTACAAGGGCGCATCGTCCGTTGCCAACCAGTTCAAAGACGGCTTTGTCTCCGCCGAAAACATCACGTTCCTCGGTTGGGGAATCCAGCCTTCCTTCCTTGAAACGCAGATGCTCTTCGAACTCGCGATGGGCGTCAACCTCATCACTCCGCACGCATACTACTACACGATAGGCGACCGCACGAAGCACGACTGCCCACCGAGCTATTTCACGCACCAGCCCTTCTACGGAATCTTCGGCAAACGCTGCGATTCGTGGACACGCGTGGCGGAACTGCTCATGCGCGGCTCGTACCATGCGGATTGCCTCGTAATCTTCCCGGACCGGATCGTGGAATCGGAAACAGGCAACGACATCGACCGCCGCTTTGAACTCCGCCACCCACGCGAGCGCATGACGCCCGATGAGTTCGACCTCCATTTCAACACGCTCCTGATGCAGCTCGCGCGGCGCCACGTCGGATATGAAATGGGCGAAGATTCAATTTTTGCCGAAAAATCAGAACTTCGAGATGGCGAAATCGCATTCGGAAAACGCTCCTACAAAACGATTGTCTGCCTCTCCGGCGTGGCCATGACAAGCGATACAGCACGCCTGCTAGAAAAGTTCAAATCTTCCGGTGGCAGAGTCCTCACCCTGCCACCAGGCGAGTACGATGCACTCAAAGATCTTGAAGCCGACATTCAGCTCTCCGGCGAAGGCTGCGAGGAAATCCTAGTGCACGCACGCAACAACAACGGCTTCCGCGAAGCGTTTATGATAAACCTGTCCGGACGTACATTAGCTCCCAAAGTTGCGGTCGATGGAGATTTCCTGGTTTACAACCCTATCGATGAAGTTGCCTTCAAAGCCTCAGGCGCCCTGCCCTCGGACTTCGCGTTGGAGCGTGGCGGATATTGCATGATAATGCCGACGGATTTCGAATGCGAAATTGTCCCGTACGAAACAACCGCATATCCGGCAAAACGCAAATGGAATTCTTTGTTGCCTAGTTCAATCAAGCCGATGCGCCCAAACACCGCCGCATTTCCGAAAACGAGCGGCTTCGCTTTCGAACTCGAAGAGGGAGCAAGCGTCACGGCCATCTACACGGAGTATCTCGGAGAATCCGGTCTTAAAGTAAACGGCGCCGCGCCTGACGGGCCGCTTCCGCATCATCCCTGCGACTTCTGTTTCGAGGGTGTGGCAGTGTCCACACTCTGCCACACAGGATCGAACCGGGTAACACTAGACTCTGTCCGAGACATGGTTTACCTCGAAGGCGATTTCATGGTCGATGGCGCGATTCTTCGCGCGCCGCGCGAACTCGGTCTTGGCGACCTGTCGCAGGCAAGAATGCCGCACTACTGGGGCGGAGTCGAATACGCTTTTGAATTCGGCGGACGCCGCGAATTGCTTCGCCTTGATCTGGCAGGCGGTGCTGCTGATATCTTCATCAACGGCAAATCGGCCGGTGTAATCTTCGGAGAGCCTTCAACACTTAGAATCGGCGACGCTTGCGCCGATGGCCGCAACGAAGTGGCAGTGCGCGTGTACAGCACAGCTGCGAATTTCGTAACCGGACAACCAACCCCATTCGGTCTCCTTGCAGCCGAAGTCTCTTGATCACGCAAGCCGGCAACCCGTGTTGAATTTGCTTAATTAGCGCATGGAGAGCAAAGCGTTGGAAATGTCGAATTCGCAAGCAACAAAGCCGGGAGTGCTGGCCATACTCCTGAACTGGAACGGTCTTGAGTTCACACGCGAATGTTGCGCATCGCTCACGCGCCAGACATATCCCAATCTGCGCGTTGTCGTGGTCGACAATGGCTCAACCACTCACACAATCGACGACCTGCACGATGCATGTCCAAAGGCTGAGGTCGTTTCGACCGGCCGCAACTTGGGCTTCGCCGGCGGTGTCAACGCCGGGCTGGGCTACGCGGCGGGGTCGATCGACCCTCATGGGTACGTGTGGCTGCTGAACAACGACACAATCTGCGACCCCGACGCGCTGGAAAGACTCGTAGCCAAAGCCGGAACCGATCCCATGATCGGGGCAGTCGGTTGCCAAATGGAGGAAGGTGGAGACGATTTAGCCGGCACCCGGCGCATCGCGGTCGCTGGCAAACGCCTCAGGCCCCCACTGTGGATACCGGCAGAACCGGAAACACCTGAGGCGGTGGATTACATCTGCGGGGCGAGCATGCTTATACGTCTTGAGGTGCTGCGGCAAGTCGGCAACCTCGACGACGGGTACTTTTTCTTTTTCGAGGATGCCGACTGGTGCTTTGCCGCACGGGCAAAAGGCTGGAAGCTCGGCGTAGCAGACGGAGTTTTCATCAAACACAAGGGATCGGCCACAATAAAGCGCGCTTCATACAACCTCGCCTCGTATTATCGCGCCGGGCACGTGCGTTTCTTGCGCAAACATTCGCGACACCCGTTCATGCCTGCGCTACTAGCAGTCTTTTACCGCATCCTGATCGATGCCATGCGTCTCAACTTCGCCGGTGTTCGCGGCAACATCGCGGGTTTCAGAAAAGCTTGGGGGGCTGAAGTTTAATACGTGCTCCTCGATGGCGCGCATTACATCTGGTATCGTCTCGTATTCGTCCATCCTGCGACGTAAAACGAGAGAGCCCGGACGTCCCTTAAAATAGTTGAACATGTAGTGGCGGAAGTCGTGAACTGCCGAGAGTTCTGGATCTTTGCAGGTGCAGAGCTCCGGGGGATACTTCGATTTTAGAAGGGTTTTTAAATCCAGCGAAAGAGTGAAATGCCGCTTGAGCATGGCGACGATTTCCGAATCGGACTGACTGCGCGGCGCGGCGGGTTCGGCACCGCCTAGAGCGGCGCGGATTTCGCTGAAAAGCCAAGGGTTGCCGAGTGCGCCGCGTCCGATCATCACGCCGGCGGCACCTGTTGCGGAGAGGAGCGCGAGGGCGTCGGCTGCTGATTTGACGCCACCGTTCACAACCACGGGAATGCCGGCGGATTCGACGGTCTGGCGGAGCAACTCCAAATCGACCAGGCCGCTGTGCATAAGGCTTGCGAAGCGTCCGTGGACTGTCACGCCCGCGCCGCCGGAATCCTCCACTGCTTTGACTATATCGAACACTGTGACTGCGCCAGGATGCAATCCGATGCGCGTCTTGAGCGTAACCGGCAGGTCGGTATGCGCCACAATTGCGGACACGATGCGTCCGACGAGCGTTGGATTTTGCATGAGTGCGGCCCCACCTCCGCATTTCATGACCTTGCGCACAGGACAGCCTGCATTTATGTCGATACCCGCGTATCCACCGCGTTCGGTAATGATACGTGCGGCTTCGGCCATGGAGTCTGGGTTGCCTCCGTAAATGTGCGCGACAGGCTGGGGTTCACCTGGGAGCTTTTCAAGAAGCTGGCTGGTGCGTAGCGAATCGTGGACAAGGCCTTCGGCACTGACCATCTCAGTGAAGCAAAGTGAGGCGCCCATCTCGCCGGAGACAACGCGCATGGCGGCATCGGTGATGCCGGCCATCGGCGCAAGCATCACGGCTGGCCGCTCAGTTTTGCGGGAAGCGTCGGATGTCATGTGCGCGGCATGCGCATTAGCCGCGGTTGGAGATGGGCACGTATTCCTCAATTGGGTGGATGCTCTTGTACGCCGGGCGTATTATGCGGCTGGACACGGTGAGCTCCTCAAGCCGGTGCGCACACCAACCTGGAATGCGGCCGACGGCGAAGAGAGGCGTGAACAGATCCTGGGGGATGTTGAGCATCTTGTAGACAAAACCCGAAAAGAAATCAACATTCACGCAAAGTGAGGTTTTATTCTTTGAACGCGTCCTGAACAACTCAATGCCCAATTCGGCCACCGCCTCGTAGAGATTGAACTCCGCCTCGAACCCCTTGTTCTCTGCCACGAGTTCCTTGGCTTTGGCGTGCAGGATCTCGGCGCGCGGATCTGATACCTTGTACACGGCATGACCCAGGCCGTAGATGAGGCCGGAGCGGTCGAATGCCTCCTTGTCGAGGATCTTGACCAGGTAATCCGCGATTTCGCCGCGGTCCTCCCAGTTTTTGACATTCGCCTTGATATTCTCCATCATCTTGCAGACTTGGAGGTTGGCTCCACCGTGGCGCGGACCCTTCAGCGATAGAATGGCGGCTGCGATTGCCGAATACGTGTCGGTGAATGTTGAAGAGACTACATGCGTAGTGAAAGTCGAGTTGTTACCGCCGCCATGGTCGGCATGGAGGACGAGGCAGAGATCGAGGATTTCCGCCTCGAGCCGCGTGTATGCACTGTACGGACGTAGCAGGCAGAGAATGTGCTCGGCAGTGCTTAGACCCGGCGCGGGAATTCGCATGTGGAGGCTCTGGCCCAAGTAGTAGTGCGCTTTTGCCTGGTAGCCATATACGGCATATGTCGGCAAGTGCGAGATGAGTGTAAGGCTCTGGCGGACAACGTTCTCGACCGACACGTCGTCTGGATTGTCGTCGAACGCATACGAGGCCAAAACGCAACGCGCGAGCTTGTTCATCACGTCGGGGCTGGGCATACGGAGGATGGCCTCCTCCTTGAATCCGTTCGGGAGCGGCCGCAACTCGTCGAGCTTGGAACAGAAGGTGTCTAGTTCGCTTTGGTTCGGCAACCGCCCGAGCAACAGCAGGAAGACAGTTTCTTCGAAGCCAAGGCGCTTCTCCGACTGGAATCCCGACACAATATCGCGGACATCCAGCCCGCGGTACTGCAAAACTCCGGGGATGGGGACTAGCTCCTGATCGAGCATGGAGTAGCCGATGACGGTGCCCACGGAGGTCAGTCCCACCAACACGCCGGACCCGTCCACGTTTCTGAGCCCGCGCTTCACGTTGTACTGCGTGAACATAGCGGGGTCGAAGTACGTCACTTCGCGGACCATAGCGGAATACTTGTCAATTAGGGCGTCGTTGCCTTTTGTGGTGGTGCTGTCGTTTTGCTTTTTCTCTTCCATGGCGGAAATTCTCATGTTGTCATTCGCAGGCTCTTCCCTGCCTGTAACGGGAAGAAATATTAGCACGCGGCTACAATAAAAACAACTTAGGAATTTGCGCTTGCGCTTAGGACACCGAATATGCTACCATAAGCTGAGTTTTTATACCTATGGCGGAAGTAGCTCAGTTGGTTAGAGCGTCAGATTGTGGTTCTGAATGTCGCGGGTTCGAGTCCCGTTTTCCGCCCCATCAATTTAAACTCAAAAACCGCGTAAACATTGACGTTTATGCGGTTTTCATGTTATCTTTGGCCTTGGAATTCACTTTGAACAAACTGACAGGATCCTAGGCGGTTCAGTCAACTGCTTCCCAGACAAAACTCATAAACGCATGGAAACCTTACTCGGATTTATTGTTGGAATTGGGTTGAGCGCCGCTTGTGTTTTTCCCGTTTTTGCGCCGCTACTCGGCATGAGCATCACGGCGCTCCCGGGGCACATTACACCTGCACAAGGCTTTGCATGGATGGGTGCATGGCCGGCTGTTATTGCATTTTCGGTGGCGACAGTTGTTGAAATAGCACTGAAGATCACGTAGAGGACTACGATCCTAAGAGGGAATCTTCTTGGTCTGTATTATGCTTTAGTGGAACTGTAGTTAAAACCTACAAGGGAGACTGGAGTGTGGGCGAGAAGGTTTCTTTTGCACATGGTTTGGATAGCATTGCAGAGAAACAAAACAACAAGCGTGTTGGGGACCTAATGTTTGTATACACAGATATTCATACAAACACCACATTTGGCGTGGATACTGGCGACTTTGAAATATACTCCCCAGAGACGGATAAGCTTTTGCGTTCTCTTTTTACCGAACCAGAAAACCACTGGGTTTTTCTCACATAAATCCTTCTTCCTTACTTCTAATCTCGTTCACCAATGCTTTCTTCCAAAATATCCATAAGCCCTCTGATGGCATAAAGTGGGGTTTGCGAAGCGCATACCGCACGGACAACGGAGAAATTTACTGCCCCGGCGGAGAGCACTTCTTTCAAGTTCTGTTCATTGATGCCGCCGATTGCCACTGCCGGAATATCGACCTCGCATATT
>JALHHX010000041.1 GCA_022837245.1 Lentisphaerota bacterium | reverse complement strand
GTCCCCCGGAATCATTGGCTGAAGTGCATCCCTTCAGCCCCCTTTCTCACAGTCCGGTTTTGACATCCACAGTCGTCCGGTTTTGCTTTCACCTCGACACGAAATTTTACCGCGACATGGTAAAAAGCCGATGAACGCCGTTTTTTTTCTGTCTCAATTCCGGGATTGACATTCAAACCCCGTCGGCACTATCCTTTGATCTTACACATTTACATAGTTTTCAAGCGCATAAAAATGACACCATCCACACATAACCTTCCAAGCGGCTGCCGCCCAGACTGGGACACTTATTTCATGGACATCGCTCATGTGGTAAGCACGCGCGGGAATTGCTCGCGCCGAAAGGTCGCCGCCGTAATCGTCAAGGACAGACGCATAATCTCCACCGGCTACAACGGCACGCCGCGCGGCATAAAGAACTGCATGGACGGCGGTTGTCCGCGCTGCGCATCCGACACCCCTTCGGGTGGGGCTCTCTCAGAATGCATCTGCTCCCACGCAGAGGAAAACTCCATCACACAGGCCGCATACCACGGCATTTCCACTAAAGACGCGACGATCTATGTCACGCTCAGTCCGTGCCTGACTTGCGCCAAGATGATTATCAACGCGGGCATAAAAGAGGTGATCTACGACCAGGAATACGCCTTCACAGCGCAGACTCGAGCCACCCTTACCGAGGCCAAAGTCCTTGTCCGCAAAATAGAGGGCTACACAAAGCCGCTGCTTACAAGACAGGTTCCCGCGGTTTAGTTGCTGGTGGTTAGGTCAAGCTGTAGGCGGTGAACTCCCTTATATGAGGATCGCCGATCGACATCCATGAAAAATTCCCGGTCTCCAAGCTTGCCTGAGACCTTGCCACGGCAGTTCTCGTACTGTTTTCTGACAAGGCGGCCATATTCAGCAAACTGCCCTGTAAATCGCCAGCTGGTATTTTGTTAAGTTAATTTTCAGTGCCGTGGCCAAAAAACAACACAGTCTATCGTGAAATGAGAAGCAAGCGCAAAACGGGCTCCGTTTCAAAGAAAAAACTTTTTTTTTGAAAAAGTGGCATTTTGGCATTCCCAAACGCCGGATAATATGCCATAATAGCCACTCTTTTTACAGGGACAGATTCCTCAACGTACAACAAACAACCCGGAGACACGGTCTTCACCACTTACTTTCATGAATAATATAGCTGGAATTTTTGCCGGACAAGGCGCACAGGCTGTAGGCATGGGCAAGGATCTTGCCGAAACGCACGCGGAGTGCGCGGAGCTTTTCGCAAAGGCCGATGATATTCTCGGGTTCAGTCTTTCCAAGATCTGCTTCGAGGGTCCCGCCGAGGAGCTTACCAAGACGAACATCTGCCAGCCGGCCATCTTTGTAATGAGCGCCGCTTGCCTGACCGCCCTGCGCAAACTCCGACCCGGGCTTGGGTTCGGCTGTGTTGCCGGCCTCAGCCTCGGCGAATGGACAGCACTCTGGGCGGCCGGCGCCGTTTCTTTCGAGGAGACAGTGACGATTCTCGAAGCCCGTGGCCGCTTCATGCAGGAGGCTTGCGACGCTGCGCCCTCGGGCATGGTCACGATTCTCAAGGTCGGCGTTGACACGGCGCGCGAAATCGCCGATGCAACCGGTTGCACGGTGGCCAACTACAACGCCGCGGAACAGACCGTCCTCTCCGGCTCGAAGGAACAGGTGGCAGCAGCCGAGAAACTCGCGACTGAAAAGGGGGCTCGCGCCATAGTCCTCCAGGTCGCGGGCGGCTACCACTCGAGGTTCATGGCGCCTGCCGCCGAAAAGTTCGCCGCGGTGCTGGCCAGCGCCAAGATCACCGCGCCGTCGATCCCCGTGATGTCCAATTTCACAGGCCTCCCCCACGGCTCGCCCGACGAAATCAAGCAGGCCATGCTTGAGCAGATCACAGGCTCCGTGCGTTGGACCGACAACGTTGCGTGGATGGGTGGACACTCTGCCACGAAGTTCGTTGAGTTCGGCCCTGGCAAAGTTCTCACCGGCCTAGTCAAACGCGCCCTCCCCGAGGCCGCCCTATTCAACGTATCCACCGCCGAACAGGCGCAGAGCGCTGCTCAGTCGCTCTGAACAAACCATCATCAAACAGGAACAGGAAAACACATCTTTATGAAGACAGCAGTAGTAACTGGATCGGCGCGCGGCATCGGCCGCGCAATCTGCGAGCAGCTAGCCACCGACGGAGTCGATAACATCGTCGTCTGCGACCTCAAGGTCGAGTGGTGCGAAGAGACAGTCGAGGCCGTCAAGGCGCTCGGGAAGAACGCGAGTTCCGTCGAAATGAACGTGTCGGACGCCGCGAGCGTGGATAAGGCCGTCGCCGAGATCATCGAGAAATTCGGGCAGATCGACATCTGCGTGAACAACGCCGGTATCACACGCGACGGGCTTCTCATGCGCATGAGCGAGGAAGACTGGGACGCAGTGCTGGACATCAACCTCAAGGGGGCGTTCCTCGTAACCAAGGCCGTCACCAAGCAAATGATGAGGGCACGTTCAGGCGCCATCGTGAACATCGCCTCAATCGTCGGCCTGATGGGCAACGCCGGCCAGTGCAACTACTCCGCCTCCAAGGGCGGCCTCGTGGCGTTCACCAAATCGTGCGCGCGCGAACTGGCTGGCCGGAACATCCGCGTCAACGCCGTGGCACCCGGATTCATACAGTCGAAGATGACCGACGTCCTCTCCGACGACGTCAAAGCGAAGATGATGGCGAACATCCCAATGAACAAGCTCGGCCAGCCTGCCGACATAGCGAAAGCCGTTTCGTTCCTCGCAGGCGAAAACTCCGCTTACATCACCGGCCAGGTGCTCAGCGTCAATGGCGGCATGTTAATGCCGTAACCAAACAATCTACCAGAACAATACGCCGCGCAGTGTGGCAAAATCTCAAAAAAAACAAGGACAAGGAAAAACACAATGACCCTAGAAGATAAAGTAAAGCAAATCGTAGTCGAAAGCCTCCACAGCGAAGAGTCGCAGGTCAAACTCGATTCATCGTTCGTCAACGACCTCGGCGCCGACTCGCTCGACCTCGCAGAGCTCATGATGAACATAGAAGACGCGTTCAAGGACTACATCGGCGAGAACATCCCCGAGTCCGACGCCGAGAAGTTCGAGACTGTCGGCTCCGTCGTCGAGTTCCTCCGCGGCAAAGGCGTCCCCGAAGAAGTCAAGTAACTACCTGCGGGAAACACCCGCTAACCGAACATCCCGTCCGGTCCAGAACGGCATTGCGGACTTCGCGAGCCGTTCGCCCTTTTCTCCCCGCGGCGGGGAGACTCAACCGCCGCGCCTCACCCAAAAACCAATTCGGAAAAAATTCAAATTATGCACCGTACAGTCATCACAGGTCTAGGCGTGGTATCGCCCATTGGCTCCGATCTCGACACCTTCTGGTCAAACCTCGTGGCAGGCGTCAACGGCGCGGGGCAGATCACGCACTTCGACACGACCAACTTCCCCGTGACCATCGCTGCCGAAGTTAAAGGCTTCGATGTAAATAAATACGTCGACGGCAAGGAACAGCGCCGCTCCGACACCTTCTCGCATTACGCAATTGGCGCTGCTAAGATGGCCATTGACGACTCGGGGTTCAACACCTCTGCAGGCGACCCGTTCCGCCACGGATGCATAATAGCCTCCGGCATCGGCGGCATAGTCACCACCGAGAACGAAATCATCAAGCTTCAGGAGCGCGGCCCAACACGCGTCTCTCCCTTCTGCATTCCGCAGATCCTCGTAAACATGGCGTCCGGACTCGTCGCGATCGAACACAACCTCAAAGGCCCGAACTACGCCGTCGTTTCAGCTTGCGCCTCCGGCCTGCACTGCATCGGCGACGCAATGCGCATAATTCAGCGCGGCGAGGCAGACATGATGCTGGCCGGCGGCACGGAAGCATCGATCGGCCCCATCGGAATAGCCGGTTTCGCGGCCCTCCATGCTCTCTCGCGCCGTAACGATGATCCCGCCCAAGCATCCCGTCCGTTCGATAAAGACCGCGACGGCTTCATCATGGGCGAAGGGAGCGCGGTGCTTGTTCTTGAAGAATACGAACATGCGAAGAAGCGCGGTGCCAAAATCTACGCCGAAGTCGCGGCACTAGGTCAGACATGCGATGCCTACCACATGACTGCCCCATCCGAGGACGGCAGCGGTTTCGCACGCGCTATCAAGAACGCCCTCGATGAAGCCAAAGTCAACCCATCCGAGGTCTCGTACATCAACGCGCATGGCACGTCCACGCCCATGAACGACCGCACGGAGACTATGGCCATCAAGGCAGGTCTCGGCGAGGAAGCCGCCCACAAGACCATGATATCGTCGACCAAGTCGATGCTCGGACACATGCTAGGAGCGGCCGGCGCAATCGAATCGCTCATCTGCGCGCTCGCGATTAAAAACGGCGTCATCCCGCCCACGATCAACTACACCACGCCCGACCCCGACTGCGATCTGGACTACGTCCCCAACACCGCGCGCGAGGCAGAGGTCAAAGTCTGCCTAAACAACTCGCTCGGCTTTGGCGGACACAACGCCTGCGGCCTCTTCAAAAAGGTCTAGTAGCATAAGTCAGGGCTTCCGGATCATCGGGTGGAATTTCGAGATAGCTCGCAATTGCAGAGCCGATTTTGGAGAAAACCGGAGCGGCAACAGTGCCGCCATGGTAGTTGGGTCTGGGTGCTTCTAGCGAGACAAGAATTGTTACTTGCGGGTTGCTAACGGGGAAAAATCCACAGAACGATCCAATGTAGTCGGTAGACGAATACCCGCCAGGAATCGCCATCTGCGCTGTGCCGGTTTTTCCCGCAACCCGGTATCCGGGGATTTTGGCACGCCTTCCTGTGCCGCCCGCCTCAGGGACGGTGCCTAGCATGAACGCCATATCACGCGCGGTTTTCTCGCTTATTGGCGCACTAATCCTTACAGGCGTGTTCTCAAAGACGATAGCTCCATTCGGATCTAATACTTGTGAAACAACATACGGCCGCATCATATTGCCGCCATTTGCGATAGTGCTGTAAAGCGACACTAGTTGCAAACCCGTTACCGAGATCCCCTGCCCTATGCCAATACGTATAAGCCGCAGGTCACCCCATTTCTTTGCCGGATCCTGAATTCCGGTGCTCTCACCCATTAGCTGTATGCCTGTTTTTTTACCGAAGCCGAATTTGCCGAGGTAGTCTTCCATGCGCTGGCGACCGAGTGCCATCGCAATGCGGGAAGAGGCTCGATTGCTCGATTTCTGAACTGCCATCGTGGTTGTGATGTCGCCTCTGACGTGGTCTTGCAAGGGGCGGCCGGCGTAGAGCACTGGGTCGCAGTTGATTAGTGAGTTCGTCTTGAACAGCCCCTCGTTGAGACCGGCTGAGAAAGTCAAGGCCTTCATCACGGAGCCTGGCTCGTAGTTCGTGAAGATGGCCCGGTTCCAGCGGGATTCCGGGTCGGATCGGCCGTAATTCCGTGGATCGAAGTTTGGGCGCGAGGCCATGGCCAGGATTTCCCCTGTCCTTGGGTTTTGAACGATCACCCAGCCCGCTCTGGCGTTGAAATTCGTCATGGCTTCGTCGAGCGCGTTTTCGACGATGTACTGTATGTTCTGGTCGAGCGTCAGGAAAACATCGCATCCATCGACCGCCGGCACGTGCTCCTCGCGTTTGGCCACGATTTCGCGGCGCTTTGCGCTCGCAACACCCCTGATGTAACCGTTTGTACCGGTAAGGTATTCGTCCATGACCTTTTCAATGCCGTCAAGGGCTTCCCCGGCGGAATTAACGACGCCAACGACATGGCTCATCTGAGATCCCAATGGATAGTTACGGCGAGTTATTTTTTCCTTCCCGACACAACGCTTTAGCACGGAGTTCGTGGCGAAGTCGTCAACAATTAACCTGTCGATAGTCTCGCCGATCGGATGGTACCTGCCTTTTTCCGCCATGACCGCTGCAAGCACCTTGGACTCATCGAAAGCGCTGTATTTGCAGATCTCGCGCATGACGTCACCATGTCGCCCGTCTTCAATCATACCAGGATCCACGAAAATCTTCCAAAGAGGAACGGACATGGCAAGTGGGTGCGACTTGCCGCCACGATCGTAGATGCCGCCACGGCGCGCCGGCAGCACCTCCCTGTACTCCATTCCCTTAGTGGGATCGTCAGTTACAATGTTCCCGCGAATCTGGATGTCATAGAGCCTCGACCCGACGGCTGCAAACATAAGCGTCGCCGACAGGCCGAAGACGATAATCCAGAACTTATAGCGGGCAGCATGCATCTGTAAGTGGAGTTTGCTACTTTCTGTTGGAGGCGTACTCCGACATTCCAATGCCTGCGCCGGTGCGCGGAGAGGAGGACTTGACAATGCGCTGTCCCGAGCGATGCGGGGCCATCGCTATTCCGTGCCTGAGCAGCCTCGCCTCGAGATCCCGCGGGGTTTTCATGTTATCCCACTTGGCGCGCTCTCGCTGCATCTCGTCCATGAGATCCGCATAGCGCCTCCTTTCTTTCTCGACCTCGTTGCTGAGCGAGTCGCAACTATTGCGTATCATTCCGTACATAACACCCACCGTGACGAGAAGCACGATGAGCAGGGCGACGTTTACAGGAAGCGACCATGCGTTGAGGGTGTCGTTCCAACGACGGTTGTCTTTGCCGTTGCGGCGGCGTCTGACAGGTCTTGCTGTTGCTTTTCTTTTTTTCATTGTTTCAACGTGGATTTTGTACGCGGCGTACGATGCGGAGTTTTGCAGATCGTGCGCGTGGGTTCTCTGAAATTTCTTTTCCTGAAGGCACTGCTGGCCGTTTGGCAACTCTGGCGACAGCCGGTAGCATGCCCTCCCATTTAGCGCCACCCTGCTGCAGCGACACCATCCGCCCTTCATGCGCGGCGAATGTTTGTTTCACGATTCTGTCTTCCAGGCTGTGGAATGATATGACCGCGAGCCTTCCCTCAATGGACAGCAGCCCTATCGCGGCTTCGAGTCCGTCGTGGAGCTGGTCGTTTTCGCAGTTTACTGCGATGCGCAGCGCTTGGAACGAGCGGGTGGCGGGGTGGCGCGGCGAGCCGCGACGTCCACCTACGGCCTTCTCGACCACTGCCGCCAGCCTGGAGGTGGTGGTGATCGGCGCCTTCGCCTGCTCCGCGACTATGGCCTTCGAGATCGTCACCGCATGCGGCTCCTCTCCGAATTCGTGCAGCACCTTGGCGAGGCTACGCCAATCGCCAGCGAGCAAGTCAAGTAATTCCGCCGCCGTCATGCCGCCCGTGGTATCCATGCGCATGTCAAGCGGCCCGTCCGCCATGAAGCTGAACCCGCGGCCGGCTTCGTCGAGCTGGAACGACGACACGCCCAGATCCATCACAATGCCATCAACATTCTCGAATCCATGCTCAACGGCGACCGCACGCATCGACGCGAAGTCTGAGTGCATACACGTGAAGCGTTCGCCGAAGCGCGCCAGCCTGGCTTTGCAGCGCCCGACTGCTTCAGGGTCACGGTCAAGCCCGAGCAGACGCGAATCGGGACTTGAGGCATCGAGCAGCGCCTCTGCATGCCCGCCACCGCCCACGGTGCCATCGATATACTTCCCACCCGGCCGGGGTGCCAGACCCTCGATTGTCTCTTTCAGGAGTACTGATTTGTGCAAGAATTTTCCTCCTTGTTAGAATTTGAATGTTGATGCTTCGTTTGCGAGCTGCTCGAGTATGTCCGCTTCGTTGCCGTCGATCTTCGGACGGTCATCAAGCGACCACACTTCGAAATGGAATCCCGCGCCGATGAGAACCACGTCTTCACCAAGCCCCGCATAGGAGAGCAGGGAATCTTTGATCCTGATCCTGTTCTGGCTGTCGACGCTGACGCAGTTGATGAGTTCGCCGATCCGGCTGGTGAATCGGGATGTGGCGGAGTCTGATAGCGCGGTGGAGCGGAAAGTCTCCATGCGCTTGTCGAATTCAGACGGGCAGAACACGTCGAGACAACGCATTCGGGACAGGCTCGGCATCGCGTAAACCTGTGCCGGCTTGCCCATGCGCTCAAACCAATCCGAGGGTATGGTGAACCGCCGTTTGGGATCCAAACGGTGATCGGCCCTTCCCAGTATTGGCTTGATTGCCAGTACCGGTTCATCCTGCTCGGACTTGTTGTTCATGGTTGTTTCTGACATTTCCTGCCCTTTATTGACACCATTAAACACCTTGTCCCACCAAATGTAAAGAGAAAAATGCAACTTTTTTTCAAAAAAAACGCTTTTCTCCCACTTTTACCCACATCGACCCTTAAAAACGCCTTTTTAGGGGTAGTCTGGCACCAGGAAAACGAGTCTGGCACCAACGGAGTGCCAGCGAAACGAGTCTGGCACCAACGGAATGCCCAATGTCTTTCCCGGGGGGAGTCTGGCACCAGCGGAGTGGAGTCTTCGTCGCTTCGTGTGAGCCTACTACGCGACAAACCAAGCAGGCCCTGCTTGGGGGTGATGCCGGGCCTTTGCTGCGTGGCGGCGGCAGAGAAGCTGTGAAACATTCGGAAGAGTGTTCGGGATCTGAAGTGCTACGGCAAAAGTCCGCCGCAAGAGATCTGGAGTGCGGTGGCAAGCGCTGCGAAACAACGCTTTGGCTTAGCACGCCAAAAGAAATTGTTTCACAGCTTCAGGGGCCTGTTGCCCTCCACTGCTGCGTACCCCTGCGCCGAGGCAGCGAGGAATCGCACCATTCCAACATTACGTTATTTCACCATTCCATGTTCTACGCCTAGAATGCCACTGGCACTAAACCACGAAAAGCCCTATGCACCTTGCGCGTTTTCCCTGAGCGTTTTTCTCTTGCAATTCCCGCTGTAAATGTTGTATCTTTCCATTTCACGTGTCTATGTTTCGGCAAAACCGGGACGTGACTTTGTTTTTTATGTTCAAGGGATAATGAAACATCTCCGGGAGCGCAGCAAGCGTCAGCTCCGGAACTGCAAGCCAAAAATGAAAAATAAAAGAAATTTCAATCTCGCGATCGTCGGACTCGGCGGCATGGGCAACTGGCACAGGGAAATCATATCTAGCTTCGACAACCTCTCCGTATGCGGATCGTTCGACATCAAGCCCACGCGCCAGGAATTCGCCAAATCGCATGGGATAACGCCGTACAACAGTTTCGAGGAACTATTGGCAGACCCAAAAGTTGATATCGTGCTCTGCTCAACCCCCAATGATATGCATCGCGAGATCTGCATCCGGGCTCTCGAAGCGGGCAAGAACGTAGTATGCGAAAAACCGGTCACCCTCTCATCCGCAGACCTCCAGGCAATGATCGACGTTTCCCGCAAAAGTGGAAAGCTGTTAGTCGTGCATCAGAACCGCCGTTGGGACGAGGATTTCCTGACCATAAAGGACATTTTCAACCGCGGCATTCTAGGAGACGTCTTCCGCATAGAATCACGCGTCCATGGATCGCGCGGGATACCGGGAGACTGGCGCCAGGAAAAAGAGCACGGGGGCGGGATGGTGCTCGACTGGGGCGTCCACCTTTTCGACCAGATTCTCCAGTTGGCTCCGGGGAAACTCAAGAAGGTCTACGCCACAGCAACGCATGTTACGAACGAACTTGTTGACGACGGTTTTTTTGCAGACCTAACTTTCGAAAGCGGACTTGTGGCGCACGTTGAAGTCGGCACAAGCAACTTCATATCGCTGCCGCGCTGGTACATGCTCGGACGCGACGGCACCGCTGTTATCCGCGACTGGAAGCTCAATGGAGAAATCGTCCGCTGCACAGACTGGACTCAGAACGATGCGGTGCCGATCCGCACCGCCGCCGGTCTGACAAAAACCATGGCGCCGCGCACCGACGCCACTATCCACACACAACCCCTCGAACCGGTGCATGGAGATATCCACGATTTCTACCGCAACGTGACCGCTACGATCGACGGCAAAGCAGAGATAATCGTCAAGCTCGACGAAGTGTTGCGTTGCATGAAACTCATGGAAGCGGTCTTCGCCTCTGCTGAATGCGGCCAGGCGGTGGATTTCGAGTAAGTTCAGTTCTGCGGCAGCGGCAACACCATCGCCTTTTCCGGACACGTGAAAGGCGATTCGTATTTCGTGCAGTTTACGCAACCCATGTAGAGTTTGTGCATGAGCGTTCCCTTGGGCACGATGTGGAAGCCTAGTTTCGCGAAGAACTCCTCAGCGAAGGTAAGCACCACAATCTGATAGGCCTTCATTGGGCGCAGCCGTTCGATCTGCGCTTCGACGAGCATTTTCCCAATTCCGCGTTTGCGCCATTCTTTTTTAACGCACACTGACTGAAGCTCTATAGACGTGCGTGTGATGTCGCCGATTTCGGGAAGTATCTCGAATGCGATGACCCCGATGACTTCACCACCCGCCTCCGCCACCATGAAACGATCCACATGCTGCACGACGTCGCTCATGGAGCGGCCGATAAGCATGTCGGTATTCTCTTTTATAAGCGTGTAGATACTGCGCACGTCCGCGAACACGGCTTGTCTCACCTTGACGTCATTTGCCTTCTCCGGAACCACATTGTCTTTTTCCTTCACATGCGCGAAATCCTCCAAAATCTTCTCTATCTCCGCCTTTTTAGAGGCAAGCAGCTCCGGCGTCGCGGCCTCCGCCACCAACCGCAGGTATGGTTCAGTGTTTGACGGCCTGATGTTGAACCACCAGTCCGCCCACTCGTACCTGAGTCCGTCGAAATCATATTTCCTCAGCGGCTTCACCCCACCTTCCGCCCACTCGCCCAGTGCCTTGATCGCCTCAGGCTTGCGTGCTATTGTGTAGTTGCATTCGCCAGAATTGCTGTAGATGTCGAAGTCTGCCACGAGCCCGGAAAACGCCCCTCCACCGCGCACAGTTCGGGCAACGACACCCAAAACTATTTCGCTGCACAGCATCGCGGCGTCGCAGCAGTAGAAGTCGCGGAAGTAGTAGTGACCTGCAAGCTCGCCACCCGTGATGGCATTGATCTCGCGCATTTTTATTTTGGCGAACGCATGGCCCACCTTCCACAGGTGCGGCACGCCGCCGCAACGCAGAATCTCCTCCGTCACGCCGCGCGATGTGCGGATGTCGCAAAGCACCGCCGAGCCGGGCTCCACTGCGAGGTAATAGCGAGCCAGCACCGCAGTGATCAAGTCGGGACGCACGAAATCTCCCTTCTCGTTCACGAACATGACCCGGTCGGCGTCGCCGTCGAAAATCACTCCGATATCCGCACCGGTCTCCAGCACCCGTTTGCGCAAAGCCTCCGTCGCAGCCGGCTCAAGAGGGTTTGGGGAATGGTTTGGGAATGTACCATCGAGCTCCTCGAACATGTATTCGATTTCGGCCTTCGACGCGGAAAAAACATCGCGCGCCAAAAGCCCCGCCATGCCGTTTGAGCAATCCATCACCACCTTGAGCCCCGACAAATCGGGCATGTTCCGCTTGAGGAAATCGACGTACTCACCGCGGACATCCAGGTTACGCACTTCGCCTTTCCGCTCTTCCGGAGGCCTGGCAGGGCCTGACACGCGCCTCTCGAGATCTTTAAGCCCGGAGTCGGCACCGACAGGGAGCGCGCCATTGCGCGAGATCTTAAGCCCGTTGTACTCCTTTGGATTGTGCGATGCGGTTATCATAACCGCCGCGTCATACCCCCTGCTACCAGTAAAATAGTATGTCATCGGCGTTGTGCAAAGGCCGATATTTTCTACATCCGTCCACGCATCCGTGATGCCGCGCACGAGCGCCTCGTAGATCTCCTCCGAACTTTCGCGGTCGTCACGCCCCACCAGCACGCATTCCGCACCCAGCAGTTCCGGCAGTTCACGGCCCACCCTGTATATGGTGTCCGCCGTGAAATCCGTTCCGTAAACCCCTCTTATGTCGTAAGCTTTGAAAGCCCCCATCTGCTTTATTCCTTTTTCCCGACGGTCCTCTCTCCGCCATTCGTTACCACTCTAGTTCTGGACTATGTTGCGGTCATTTTACCAAAACCATGTGGCATGAGCAAGATAATCAAAAGCTTGAAATCGCGACGACCTGAATGCTATCCTATGTCCGTGATTGATAAACTTACAGTCAAGGATCTAGCCGTGGTCGAAAGCGCTGAAATCCAGTTCGGTCCCGGCCTTAATGTCGTCACCGGCGAAACCGGCGCTGGGAAGTCAGTGCTTGTCGGCGCCATCAACCTCCTCTGCGGCGGACGCGCCGACCATTCCGTCATACGCCGCGGCGCAGAGCAAAGCGCGGTGATGGCCGAAATATCCCTTCAGGAGTCGGTTGTCGCCAACATCGCGCCTATCCTCGAAGACGCCGGCATCGACCCATGCGAAGACGGCATCCTGATTCTGCGCCGCACGATATCACCCAACGGCTCTGGACGCTGCCTCGTCAACAACTGCCCATCAACGGTACAGACAATGCGACGCATAGGGGAAATGCTTGTGGACATGCACGGCCCGCACGACAACCAGTCACTCTTCAACCCGCTCTTCCAGCTCGAAGCCCTCGACTCTTTCGGACACTGCCACGAACAGCGCGGCAAGTTCGCCGCCATCTGGCGCGAGAAACGCGACCTCGTCCGCCAACGCGAGGAACTAGCCGGCGAGGGCGACGCCGCCGAGCGCGAGCTCGACCTCCTCAAGTACCAGATACGCGAAATCGCCGAGGCCGAACTCTCGCCGGATACGGATGGCGACGCACTCGTCTCTGAACACGCCGAAGCCGCGAACGTCGGATCGCTTCTCGAACTCGGTAACGGCGTCATCCAGATGCTGACTGATGCCGAGGGCTCCGTCGTGGAGCTCCTCGCCGACATCACGCGCCACCTCGATGAAATGCAACGCCACGGTTCCGCCGAGGCCACAGAATGGATATCCGAAGCCCGCTCGGCATCCATCCAGCTAAACGAACTTTCGCAATCCATCTCCTCAAGCCTCTCCCGTATCGATGCCTCTCCAGAACGTATGCAATGGCTCGAAGACCGCATGACGCTCGTCCAGAAGCTCAAACGCAAGTACGGCGCCACAGTTGGGGAAATTCTGGCATTTTACGAAAAATCTAAAGTGCGAGCCACCGAACTCGAATCAAGGGGACGTATAATCGGGGAGCTCGATTCGCAAATCGCCGCGGCGGAGAACCGCCTTGCCGCCGAGGCCAAGCGCCTGACCGAGCAGAGAGCGGCAGCGAGCGGCAAGTTGGCCAAAGCCGTATCGCGTCAGCTCGCTGATCTCGGCCTCCCGAACGCCGCCCTGGACATAGCGGTTTCGCCCGCGAAAACAGATTCAGAGACAGGACGCGATTCCGTCGAATTCGGATTCGCCCCCAACCCGGGAGAATCCATGCTGCCACTGCGCAGCATCGCATCAAGCGGTGAAATCTCGCGCGTCATGCTCGCACTGAAAACCGTGCTCGCGGAGCACGATAAAATCCCCGTATTGGTGTTTGATGAAATCGATGCGAACATAGGGGGTGAAATCGCCAACAACGTCGGCGCCAAATTGTCCGAGGCGAGCGGCTCGCACCAGATCATCTGCATAACGCACCTCCCGCAGGTGGCAGCGTGGGGACTCTCCCACTTTGTCGTAACTAAGCAAGTCGAGGGCGGGCGCACCCAGACGCGCATACGATCCGTTGCCGAGACCGACCGCATCGACGAAATCGCGCGCATGCTTGGCGGCGCCGACCTCACATCCGTAACCGTCGAACATGCGCGCGAACTCCTGAAACACGCAGTCCAGCGCTGATCGCAACAAAAGACAACCCACAACGATGACCGAAATAACTGTACAAATTATCTATATCCTCGCGCTTATCGTCGCCGTGATGACACACGAAATATCGCACGGCTACGTGGCGCTTCTTTGCGGCGATACGACGGCACGCGACGCCGGCCGACTATCCTTTAACCCCATCCGGCACGTAGATCCCATCGGAACAGTAGTGCTTCCGCTATTTCTTGTGTTAATTAATGCCCCTTTCCTTTTCGGATGGGCAAAACCAGTACCAGTGAATCTGACCCGCACTTGCGATCCGCGTCAAGCCATGTGGCTTACCGCAATCGCAGGCCCAGCCTCGAATATGATCCAAGCCCTAATTGGAGTTGCGATCTATCACTTAGCTATCAAAACCGAATTTGGCATTCTTCCAGACATACTGGCCGTCTACACAGCTATTGCTGCGCAAGCGTACATAATGGTAAACATAGTGCTAATGACATTCAACTTGATACCGATTCCACCGCTTGACGGCTCCCGAATTGTAGCCGCCTTGCTACCGGGGGAAATGGCAATACCATACATGCGACTCGAACGCATCGGATTCATCCTCGTCATAATCGTCATAAACATGGGCGTAACGGACAAGCTCATTTTTGGCGTTCTGAATGGTTTCATGCGCGCTTTTGGCATACCGTACTAGAAACTCCTGCTCATGGAGTTTTGTGGTCCGCTACTGACGCGCGACCTCATCACGTCAAGATGCGACGCTTTTGCGGTCTGTTTTTTAAGACAGGACAAGATGGCATCCACCTTGGCCTCTAGCCCCTGAACCCTTCTTCACATCATTTCCGATGCCGCACATAGTATCCGCGTCAGATACAAATATTGTAATCTGGCACGTTAGCCAATAGTCAGCGCAACACGCCCGCCCCCCGGCGGGAGCCGTGCAGCCCCCTTCGTGTGAAGTGCGCCCATTATGGCACAGAGAGGCA
>JALHHX010000242.1 GCA_022837245.1 Lentisphaerota bacterium | reverse complement strand
TGTTCGCGTTGGTCTGGAACGGCATTGTGTCGATCTTCGTGCTCCAAGCTTGGGTTTCAATCAGAGACGGGGATCCCGAGTGGTTTCTGATCATATTTTTAATTCCGTTTGTCGTGGGCGGCTTTGTTGCTATCGGCGCCTTGTTGGCTGAAATTCTCCGCCTTTCAAACCCGAATATCGAAGTGACTCCGATTAGTGGGAGCTTTAGTCTGGACAAGCCGATCAGATTGCGTTTCCGTGCGACGGGGTCCATGCACCGCGTTGTTTCGCTAAAGATCTCTTTGCACGGTGTGGAGAAGATCTCTGTTTCTGACGGCGATTCGAACAGGACGGAGGAGCACGAATTTTTCGCGGCTACTTTGCTTGAGACATCGAATCCGCACGACATGACGCATGGCGAGCTGGAGGTCGAGCCGCCTCCCGATGCCATGCATTCTTTTAGGAGCGACCGGGCGTCGATTGAGTGGCGTCTCAAGGTCGTGGGTTCGGTTTCCCAATGGCCGGACATCAATGACGAATTCATACTTGAAGTGCTGCCATCCGAAGGAGGGTCGTTATGAACGAAGAGCGCAAAGTGGATTTAGACAGCACCTCTTGCAAACCTGGTGGCCGCGTGTCTGGTCGTGTTGCTTGGAAATGCGCAGATACGCCGCGGCAGGTGGAAATCAGGCTCTTTTGGCAGGTGATCGGGGAGGGCGTCGACGAAGCGCATGTTGTTGATTCCCGCGAGATCCAGTTCCCGAGCGCCGATCAGGATGATCGGTTTGAATTTAGTTTGCCAGGTCAGCCGTACAGCTACGAAGGCACGCTCTTCTCGATAAAGTGGGGGGTGGAACTTCTAGTCGACGATCGAGCCTCCGTGTCATTGTTCTCCATGCGTTAGCCCTCCACGCGTTAGTCGGTGAAATTCCTTGCAAAATGGGCGGAGAAAGACGAAAATGTCTGGATATTTCTCATTTAGGGGATTTTTGGTTTTTAAAGGAGCATCAGATGGCGGATATTGATTGGAAAAATCTTGGATTTAAGTACATGGATACGAATTGCCACATTGAATACGTGTGGCGCGACGGCAAGTGGAGCGCGGGCGAACTGGTGAAGGAGCCGTTCCTCAAAATGCACATAGCCGCCACCTGCCTGCATTACGGACAGGAGGCGTTCGAGGGAATGAAGGCCTTCCGCTGCAAAGACGGCGTTATCAGGATTTTCCGTCCCCACGAGAATGCGGGACGTATGCACAGGACGGCGCTTCGCACATGCATGGCGCCTGTTCCAGAAGACATGTTTGTGGATGCGGTCAAGCGTGTCGTGAAGGCGAACGAAGAATTCGTTCCGCCATACGGCACGGGCGGCTCGCTCTACATCCGGCCTCTGCTTGTCGGCACGGGTCCGCAGATCGGCGTCGCTCCGGCAAGCGAATACACGTTCCTGGTGCTCGTGATGCCTGCGGGCGAGTACTACAAGGGTGGGCTGAAGCCCGTTCGCTCGATTATTATCGATGAGTTCGACCGCGCCGCCCCCAACGGGATGGGCGACGTAAAGGTGGGAGGCAACTACGCGGCCAGCATCTTCGCGCACGAGAAGGCGAAGGCCGCCGGGTATCCGGTGGAACTTTACATGGATGCGAAGACGCACACTCTCGTTGAGGAGTTCGCGACGTCGAACTTTCTCGGCATCAAACCAGATGGCACCTATGTGACGCCCAACTCCCATTCTGTTCTGCCCAGCGTCACGAACAACACCCTCATGCAGCTCGCGAAGGACCACGGGCACAAAGTGGAGGTGAGACCGGTGCCCTTCGAAGAACTTGAAACATTTTCGGAAGTGGCGGCGTGCGGCACGGCAGTGGTGGTGACCCCGGTCTACGAGATTACCCGCGGCGACAAGGTCATCAAGATCAGCGACCCCGATAAATGCGGCCCGATCACCCAGAAGCTTTTCGATGGCGTCCAGGACATTCAGTACGGACGCGTGCCCGATACCCACGGCTGGTGCGTGGCCATCTAGCGCGGAGTCCCTCAGAAGTTCCATTCAAACCGGAGAGCAGGCGAGACGCCTGCTCTCTTTTTTACTTGGTAACACGTTGAAACTTTTTGAAGTGCAGTACCAACCAGCGGGCGGCACCGCACTCCCGGGGTGGAATTCTAAAGGGCATCGTTCAGAGTCGCTCGTGGCAGAGTCTACACCCTGCCTCCGTCGATTATTGTAATCCCGTGATTTTTTCCCCACGCACAGGCTACCAGCTATCGCAACACCTGGGCTTTGAATAGGTCACGCGGTTGTGTACACTTCCTTCTTGTGAGCAAACAAGGAAGACAACAAAG
>JALHHX010000241.1 GCA_022837245.1 Lentisphaerota bacterium | reverse complement strand
AATGAAACATCCGAACACGGTTGACGGTCGGCCGCATACCGCACAAGGTTTAAGGCTCATGTCTTTGGGTCCTTTCAATGGGTGATCCGCTCGAAGCGCTCGCAACCCGCGCCGTCTGTGGGTGCTTTTGAGTGTTGGCCGTCGTGCGGTGTCTCGCAGGTTCCGGGTCCGTTTCGAGGGTCAAGAGAGTTTGGCGTGAAGTTGACGCAGAGGTCACAATTTAAGGTTTGCGGGGTTTCGAGGGTTGTTTCCCCCTGCTCTGTATATTTGTCACCCTGACATTTTTCACGCGTAGGGGAAAAAGAGCCTTGAAACCTTTCAAACCTTACGTCCTGAACAATCCATAAAATCGTTTTGTTGTACTCGCCGCACCTTGCAAACCGGCTTCCATCAACGATCCGGCCTTCGTGCCGCGCAATCCAGTTTCCCAAACGTCGCGGCGGGATTCTGTCACGCTCGCCGGAAATCTCGTTCAAAATGTCAAAAAATGCTGAATCGTCCTTCGCTCGTCGAATGGCTTCAGCTACCGTTCCGCCGCGTTTCCCAAAAACACGTTTCCACTCAAAAATGAGGCTCTTCAGGCGAGTCGTTTCCGGGTCCACGTCAAAACTGAGGTCAAACGAAGCTGCCGGGTCCGCAATTTCCAGCCACCCATTTTCCGCTATCCAGCAAACAGTATTCCGAATGAGGTCCGACCAGCACTCGAAACTTGCCAACTTCCCCCCGTCGTGCCGGAAGCCGCTCACCAACGCCGCCTTGAGTATCGTCAGGCCAGCGCAAACGAGGTCAAGTCGGTGTTCCTGAACGAAGCTCAGCGGGTCAAGGTCGAAGCGCCTGTCAAAAGGCCTTTCACATGCCGGGTCTATGGTTATGCGAATCAAGCGCCGGTTCAGGTCCCCGATGATGGTCGGGTTGTTCCCGGTGAGAATAACCACGGCCACAGGTCGGCCGGAAATTTGTGAATTTGAGCCAAGCAAGCGGCCGGAATAGTGCGGTGTGCTCAGGAAGGCGCAAAGGCTTTCACTCTCAAGCGGTCGCGCCAGGTTGTCAAAAATAATGCAGCGCGAGAAGAAGCGCAGTTCGGTCAGCAACCGCTTTTCAAGTTCATCCTCGTCCCGTCCGGCCGAAGACACGCCAGCGGTCACGCCGGTCAACGCCGCCACGCACAGCGCCAGCAGGGTTTTTCCTGAGCCTGCCACGGGTGCGGAAATCAGGAAACCGGGTGCGGTCGGTAGCAGCGGCCGTACAAGCGCCGTCAGCAGCGCCGCCAGGAACCCGCCACGGTCCACGGGTGAGACAAACGGAAATCCCTCAAAGGGTTTCCACAAGTACGCCAGCGCCCTCTTAACGGTTTGCGGGTCCGGGTGTTCGGGTATGGTCCACCACTTGTCATTCGCTGGGAAGTGCAAGTAAAGGCCGGTCCCGGCATCAAAGCCGTCCTCCTGAATCATACGGCCGGTGGCGGTCATACTTGGCGCTGTCAACACGCCTTCGAGGGTCGGAAGGTTCCAGTTTCCAGAAAGCGCGCAGATCGAGCGCGCCAGGGACAAAGGGCAATCAACCGTTTTCATCGTCTTGGCTCTGCCGTCCCACTGTTCGAAGCGCGCGACTCCCGCCAGGTACCATTGCAACCACTCGGCCGTAACAGGCAAAGCCTCGCCAGTGGGTGTCAACCGCGCCAGTTCGGTTCCTCTCGCGAACACCACGCCGTCAAGCCGCATGAGAGACAAGAGCTTCCCGGAAATTGTTTGCAACTCGCCGCCCTCGAGGGTGACGGTTTGCATGGCACGGTGAAGGCTAAAACGCTGTCCGCCGTGAGCGTGTGAGAAGAGGTATGGTCTGCCAGCGGCCTTGAGATTCACAAAGGCAATGCGCCGGTCGTTTGCGTAGCTCGGTTCGAGCGGGTCCGCGCAACGCGCGCCATGAAACTTGTCCGGGTTGTCGAGGATCGCCGCAACGCTGACATTCCCGTGTTTCTCAAGGTGCAAAACGAAGTCACCCAAAAGCCGTTTCTGTCTTACCGCGCGCTCAAAGACTTCCCGCAGCTCTTTCTTTTTGCCGTTTGGCACAGCCTTCAAGCGCTCTTCAATCCATTCCGCCTGTTTCGCCTCGCTTGCCGGTCGCATACTTTCCCGCGCCGCGCTCTTGAGCGTTTCAAGCTGAGCCTGCTCTTCCGGTGACAGGTCGGCCAGGGTCGGGTCGGTGCGCCTCTGTTCGAGTCCCGGTCCGCATTGCGCGCCACCTGCAAAGTCCAGCCGTTCCGGTTGCCATACCGAACCGTCAATTATGTTTCGGTCAAGGAAAGCGCCGCTTGCCGAAACGTCGAAACGGCCGTGTCCGGCCAGCCACAACCGCGCATAAAGCGCCGCGCCTGCTCGCTTGATGTCTTGAACATCCAGCACGGGAACATAAATCCGCTGTCCCATAACGCCGCGCAACTCCGCGCCGTTGTCGGTTCGGTAAATGCACGAGGAAGCGCTTTCACGCCAAACATGCGGTGAGCATTGCAGGTCCGGCCAAACGGCATAAAGCGCCTTTAGAAGCTCTTTCCGCGTGAGCGGTGTTCCGTCCTTCGCCGGGTCATAGTCGAGCATGAGAAGGCCGGGTCCGGTCGGCCAGGTGAAATGAGCGCGGTCCCGCGCCACAATGGGAAGCGTGCCGGTTGCCTTTGAAAGGTTCTTCTGAGCGACAACGTAAGCAGTCGGGTGTCCGCACACGCCGAAGGTAAGCGCCTGCGCGGATCCGAGTCCCGCCAGCAACGCGCAAAACTCAGCAATGGTGACGGTCCGCCGTTCCGCTGTCCCTTGGGTGAGCATCCCCCCAGGGTGCTTCTGCAGGGTGCCATCATCGTCAAGAGTGAAGCGCTTGGATAGAATTGCCGGTTTTCGAGCGGTGATGAGGGTCAGAGAAACGGTGGTGGCATTGACTAAAGCTGTTTTTTCCGTCATAGTCATGGTGTCGCTTTCAAATTCAGGTCAGACCCGGTGAACGTCCGCACGTCGCCGGGTTTTTCGCATTCACTTCGCGCCTCGGCCAGCTTCCGCCAACTTATCGAGTTCGGCCAGGTCGACGAACACCGCGCCGCCTATCTTGGTGAAGAGGTTCGGGAATTTCTTGAGAGTCCGCCATTTGTAAAACGTAGAGCGCGCGAATCCGGTTTCCTGCTCGAGTCGTTCCTTGTCCTTGAACGGAATCAGTCTCTTTTGCATCGTCATCCTTTCCGGTTTGGGTTGTCAATGTCTCGAAAAGGATTTTACGGGCTTGCTTTGTATAGTCAAATCAATCAATTACGATGATTTGCGGATTGTCGGGATTGAAGAATTGTTCGGGATTTATTTGCAGGCAGGACAACAAAAAAGCCGCTGAGTGCGGCTTCTATGACTATCGGGTTTATCTGCTTTTCATTCGGCTTTTCGCCTTCCTCGTTTTGTCAGGCCAGACCCTTCAAGTTTGCGCTTCAAAGTGCTTTCCTTTGGTCTTTTCTTGGAAGGCCATATTTGCAGGACAAGAGGGTCCTTAATGATTTCTTCAATAGTGGTTTCGTCGTCATCCTTACGCAGCTCTGCGGCTTTCAGGAGAAATCTATCCCATCGTGATTGTGCAAGGGTCACACTTGGTTTCATCTTTGCGCCATCATCTGACTGATTCCCCGCCGCATCCTCGCGTTGGGTTTCAAATAGTTTGCGGCGGTCCGCAAGGATTTTCTCGCGCCTTGCTTCAAGCTCTTCCACTCGCCTTTGGCGCTCAACCTCGTCGGTAATAACCGCCGTGCCTCGAACGAGTGGTTGCAACCACCTGTCAACTTCCTCCCATTCTTCTTTCCACGAGTCTTCCAGCTTGTCACACCACTCTTGATCTTCGGTGGAGAGTTCCGGCCGGTCCTGTTCCATCATCCATCGAAAATGCTGCTCGCTTCGGTCGTCTAACGCAGCGGTAACGTGAGCGTCATGGAGTTCAATGTAAGGCTTTTTGTCTTTTGGCATGGTCGCGCCCTCCTGC
>JALHHX010000040.1:3097-28974 GCA_022837245.1 Lentisphaerota bacterium | reverse complement strand
GACAACCTACACGACATCTACTGGAACGACCGCGCAAAGCAATCCATACAAAGACGGGCCGCTTGAATCAGGCTATGTCACTTTCCTGACACACACCCGTACTTAATGGGCGTTATCACTATCAACAATATTTATTTTTTGGGTACTTATAGCGGGAGCTTGAATCTAACCAAGTAAGCCAACATGAAAAAACCACTCAAGATGGGGGGATCAATGATAGGAACACTGCGGATTAACAAAGGTGTCTCAACTTTTTTTGCATTGCATGGACTCTGCTCCCTGGCTTGGGCGGCCAACATGTTCACTGCGGCTTCGGGCGACTGGAACACGCCTGGGAACTGGAGCGAGGGGATCGCCACCGCAGCGCTGGCGGCGCTGACGGTCAACACTGGCACAACGCTAACTTTTGACGGTTGGGACACGGTGCTCAACGCAACGGATGTCGATATCTATGGAACAGTGACGCATGCCGCGAACACCGCCACAACGACAAATTCGCTCGGACAGTGGGTGCCCAACGCGCGTGTCAATATTGTGTGTTCCAACCTGTCGGTAAACGCCTTGGGCAAGATCGACGGTGTCGGCAAGGGGTATGCTCGCGGCACAAGTTCCAGCGCAACTGCTAAAATCAACGGCGCCGGCCCCGGCGGCGGGTTGTCGGGATATAACGAGAACTACTTGGGCGGAGGTGGTTCGCATGGCGGAATGGGCGGCAGGACGGAGTCCAGGGCAGTGGCCTCCGGCGGCGTTTACGGGAATCCCCTTGCCCCGATGGATCCAGGCAGCGGCGGTGGCGCCTACAATGCCGGCCATCCCGGCTATGCGGGCGGCGGCGTGGTCAGGATCGATGCCGCCGGCGACGTTACCATCGACGGCGTGATTTCCGTGAATGGCGAAAATCGAAAGAACGTGGACACGACGGCGCAGGGAGAATACGGTGCCGCGGGCTCAGCAGGTTCGATTTACATCACATGCAACACCATAGCCGGCGCCGCGGGAACCATTTCGGCCGACGGAGAGGACGCGGCTCATTACGCGCCTAACGTGGGACCCGGCGGCGGAGGCGGACGCGTTGCAATCGTCTACAACCCGTCGGCGCAGGCGGCGAGAAACACCACGGAACCGCCCTCGCTAAAGATATCCGCGGCGGGCGGTGAGAGCGGCAAACTTGCCGCCGGAGACCCTGGACGCGCCGGCACGATCAGCATGCCCGACACAAGCTTGCTTTCCAATTCGTTTTACGGCGGCGAGTTCATCATTCCCGGCTTCAACTCGTTATCGGCTGATTCGCTGACTTTCGCCAACGGACTCACTCTCTTCCCGGCAGGCTTCAGTATCTATGTCACTAACGACGTGGTGATAACCGCAAATGGTGGGTTCGAACTTACGAACATGACGTTTTCAATCGGTGGAAATTTACTTGTGAACGACGCGCTTCATTCAATTCCGAAAATCTATGGCGGAACTCTTTCTTCGTTTACTCTGGGCGGGAATTTGTCGATAGCAAAGGGGGCAATCGAGTTGTACGCCGACTCGGCAGCGGAGACGCTGGTCAACGTGGGAGGTGACTTGGTGGTTTCCAACAAGGCGGCGCTTTATCTCTACTCTGCACCCACCGGGAGCGTCACGACCACTGGTGCGCAGGTTGTCGACGTCGGCGGCGATTTCATCGTCAAGGACACGGCTCGCGTCTATCCCGCATCGCAGGCGCAGCATGGCGGAGCTGTGATGTTCACGGCGGCTAATGTGCTGATCGGTCCGACTGCGGGTATCGATGCTAAGGGTCTCGGCTTCCGCGGCCAGGAAACGACGGGCCCCGCCATTGGCTTCGGACCCGGGCGCGGAATGTACGTGACCGGGTACAATGCGGGCAGCGGCGCCGGGCACGGCGGACTGGGCGGCATCGGTGTCAACGAGTTGCGGGCGGGCGCAGAATACGATTCACTTTCGGCTCCGACCCAGGCCGGCAGCAGCGGAGGACGCGCCGGCATTGATACAAGACAATCAGGCGGCTCCGGCGGCGGCGTCGTCTGGCTTGTTGCCGACAGGACAGTAACGGTCGATGGACTCATCGACGTGAGCGCCACGGATGGCGGCATGCATTGCGGCGGCGGCTCCGGTGGCAGCGTCCACATCGTCTGCAACACGTTTCATGGCGCGGCGACTGGACGGATTCTCGCTAATGGCGGCGCAAGCTTAGGGGGAGGCAGCATCGGCGGCGGCGGCGCTGGCGGACGCATCGCGATCCGCTACACCCCGGAGGCTCAGGCTGCGCTCGCAACGCAGCCGGCGGTGGTTCTCAGCGCCGACGGAGGCATGAAGGTCGATGCGCGGGCGGGAAGGGGCAACCCCGGCACCATCCATCTGCCCGACACGACATTCTTCCCGTATGAAACGCTCTCCGGAGGACTTCTGTCCATCCCCGGCTTCACCCAATGGACACCGCAGAGCCTCACGGTAAATGACGGCTGGCTCCGGTTCCCCGACGGGTTCGCGCTCAACGTCGCAAACAACTTGACGCTCACCGGAACCAAGGCGCTGCTGATTCCTGGGAAGGACTCCGCGTTCCATGTCGGAGGCGATATAAAAGTCATCAACAGCTCGGTTTTGGACTACTCCGCCTTATACGGACCCTGCGAACTGTCGACCTCCGGGAACCTCACGCTTGAAAGCGGCGGCATCGTGAATATTGGTCGTCCAAGCGGGTTGATTCCCGTCGAGTTCAGGATAGGCGGGAACGTCAACCTCGCCGCAAACACGTCGATTCACGCATACGGCGCGCCCACTAACGGAAACGGCGTGGCATATGGGCTGCTGATGGACATCTCGGGCGACATCTCGCTCAATGGCAGCGGCGCATGGATCAACCTGTATTCGCATCCGACGAACGGGGGATCAGTCAAGTGGAATGCGCGCAACGTGTTTGTCAATTCCGCCTCTTCAGGCTTCAATGCAGACCAGCGAGGCTTTGCTGGCGTGATTAGCAGCGGTAATAAACACACTGGATATGGACCGGGTGCCGGCGTCGGATTCTCTGGAAGCTATTCGTCGGGTGCTGGACACGGGGGGGGAGGCGGAGCGGGCAGACCAGATATAGCTCCGCGCGGTGCCATTTACGACGAGGAGTACAAACCGATTCTAGCCGGCAGCGTCGGCGGGCGTCCGAAAGGCGGGGCAGGCGGCGGCGTGGTCTGGATCGAAGCTCCCGAGGGGAGGATCTACCTCAACGGCCGCATCACCGCCAACGCTGGCAACGCAGGTGAATCACATAGCAGTGGTGGCTCAGGCGGAAGCATCTACCTCCTGTGCAAAACATACGAGGACACTGCCACCGCCGCGCTTCAGGCGAAGGGTGGCAACACCACGACTGACACCAGCAATCTGGCTTCCGGCGGTGGGGGTGGGCGCATAGCAGTCGTCGGACGTTCAATCACAACAAACAGCTTGGATTATGTGGTGACTGGCGGCACGACCAGCAACCTGAATGGTGGCGAGCACGGAGGCCTCGGGACGCTAGTGTTCCACACGCTGCCGCCTCCAGAAACAACCATCATAATCAGGTAGGCACAGCCGCTTTTATCACATGATCGGCCGCCGTCGTCGACTCCAGGTTTTCGTCATCGGTCGAAGGGATGGAGATAGACCTCTCGCCGACATATAGAGGCGGCGACCGCCTGGGACTTGATGAAATCCGCTATTTCGTTGAAGAGCAGGCCGTACCGCCGCATTTGTGGCGCGAAATCACTGATCCGGCATACGGGGCGCGCCAGCCGCTCTTCCGGCGAATTTCGGGCAAGGCGGTGGTGACGATTTTCGAGGGCGGGCACGAGTCGGTCGACAGCGCAGTCATAGCCTGGTTCCGCAGGTTGAGAGATTTTCATCAAGCAGGTGTTTAAGAGCGGCTATCGGTAATCAGCCATCGGCAATCGGCAAAACCAGCAATCTTCTCGCTCGATATCAAGGGCATCACAGGGTATTTGACAAAACCAGTCCGTCCCGGCTGGTCTGCAGTTCGAAAATCTTAAGAAATGGGATAAATTGACCTTTAAAACAGGAGGTTTTTTTACATGGAATATGAGATGCTGAACAAAGAAATGGGTAAGGTTTTCATAGATACTCTGCCCTTAACACCCATAGGAGAATTGTTCATGAACATCGCATCTATGAAGTTCAAATCCGCCGCAGGCGGTTGGATCGGGGTATTCACCGCGGGGCTGTTGGCCATCGTTTTGGTTGGCACCGCTTCTGCCGCGTGGTTCGGTGGTGGCGCCTACGACGGTTATGACGAAGCCGTTACGGCAGCCAAACTGGGTTATCCGCAGGTTAACAACGCAGACGGTGCCACGAACATACTAGACACGAGCGCGTTTTTGAACGGGATCCTGTTGACGGGCGGCAGCGCCCCGGCGGAGCTACTTGTCTACTGGGGGACGTCAGATGGCGGCACGTCGCCGGCTAACTGGGGGTTCAGCACGAACTTCGGAGTGAGCGGCACGGGTCCGGCGACAGTCCAGGTGGCGGTTACCCCGGCAACGACGTATTATTACCGCTTCTTTGCGGTAAACAGCGCCGCCGAGTCTGGCTGGGCGCCCTCAAGTGCGACGTTCACGACGATGGCGCCACCTGCTATAAATGCCAGTGCGGGCGTGTATCCGGTCGGCCTCACGACCGTCACGCTGCATGGGTACCTTACGGAGATCGATTCTGCGGACGTTGTTGTTTACTGGGGAGCCAACCCGAATTCATGGTCATATACAAACAACTTGGGGGCATGCCGTCAGGGCAAGCTTGATGTGCGAATTAGTGGACTTGTTCCCGGACAGGAATACTTCTACCAGTGGCGTGCCTCTAACCAGTTTGGAGAAGCTTTTACTCCAATTGCGTCATTCCGCACATTTGCTGATACAGCATGGTTCAGCGGTGGCGGATTCGATGGCTACGACTCCGAATTCATTTGGGAAACTAAAATGACCAAGGGCGATACGTTAATAACAATCTATTGAAAACAAGGAGTTGAAAATGTCTGTATTTAAATCACTCGTCGTTTTTGGATGCATTTTCTGCCTAGTTATTGTCGCTGCGTCAGCAAACGACATCAAGGTAGAGAACATGGAGGCGTTGCGTCGTCCGATTCCCGAAACTGTTGCCGAGGTCAAGTTTGACATAAGCTGGGAAAACTCCTGGAGCAATGACTTGAACTGGGATGCCGCGTGGGTGTTCGTCAAGTTCCGCGCCCCCGGCTCGAGCGTCTGGCAGCACGCCATCCTGTCCACGGACGCCTCCGACCATGTGGCGCCGGCCAACGCCGTCATCGCGCCGGCTTCGGATGGACGCGGCGTTTTCGTCCACGGTGGCGGAGCATACACCGGAGCAGTGGATTACGCCGGCATACGGCTCACATGGGACTACGGGTCTAGCGGCTACGATTTCGCAGCAGGGGATATTGTCGACATTGCGGTCCATGCGGTTGAGATGGGTTACGTGCCGGAGGGCCCCTTCTATCTGGGATCCGGCAGTACGGAGTCTTATTCATTCACTGATGGCTCATGGACGTCGGGTGCCGCGATCCCGTTCCAGATCACGAACGAGAACGCTCTGTCCATCAGCCATACCGCCGGGGATCTCTGGGCAACAGGAAACGATCGAATAAGAACCGGCACACTTCCTGCCGCCTATCCCAAGGGATATGACGCTTATTACTGCATGAAGTACTCGATCAGCCAGGGGCAGTACGCCGCGTTTCTGAACACGCTGACTTCCACGCAGGCCGGGAACAGGTTCTCAAATCAATTCGGCAACAACAGGCACATGATTCGCTTTGATGGGGATTCTGGAAGTTACATCGCCGAGGCTCCAGACCGCGCATGCAATTATCTATCTTGGGCAGACGGCGCGGCGTATGCCGACTGGGCGGGACTGCGTCCGATGACAGAGCTCGAGTACGAAAAGGCTTGCAGGGGATTCTCGGCGCCGTTGACTGGGGAATACGCATGGGGAACAGTGACCATCACGGGCCAGACAGGTCACAGCGGCGTTGATGGCAGCGGCGTTGAAACCGCGCTGCCGACAACCGCAAATGCCAACTTGACTTATGAAAGCTTGCTCGGGCCCGTCCGCGGCGGGATCTATGCAATAGATGGCGCTACGCGCGTTGCTGCCGGTGCGAGTTTCTGGGGGATAATGGAGCTGAGCGGAAACGTATGGCAGTCCATTGTTTCTGCCGGCAACGCAAATGGCTGCGCCTTCGAAGGCACGCATGGTGACGGTGAAATTGACGCTGCCGGGAACGCCAATGCCGCCACGTGGCCGGCAGGAACGGGTGCTGGGACAAGGGGCATTGCGCCGCACATCAACGCGTGGCATCTCAAGACCTCCTCGCGCTACGATGCCACCGCTCCTGCAGGGCGATCGTACATGGGGGGCTGGCGCGCAGTGCGCACTGCGCAGTGATTTTTAAAACGAGAGGAACTTAATGAAAAAAAACGTGGCAAAGTGGAAGCTCGCATGGAGTGATGAATTCGACGGCGTAAAGCTGGACGAAACCAAGTGGACGCGCTGCGCGCGCGGCGCATCGGACTGGGACAACACGATGTCGGACGACCCTGACCTGCTGAGGATCGCGAACAGCGTTATGCAACTACGCGGTGTCGAGAACAAAAACACGGCAACAGATGCTTCGCCGTACCTGACGGCCGGGGTCACCAGCAAGGGCAAGTTCTCATTCAAGCACGGCAAGGCCGAGATCCGCGCAAGATTCAAATCCGCGCGTGGCGCTTGGCCCGCGTTGTGGATGCTGGGCGCTGAAGGCACCTGGCCTTCCAGCGGCGAAATCGACATAATGGAGCATCTGAATTTCGACGACAAGGTTTACCAGACCATACATTCCGAATACACACTGAAGATTGACAAAACCAACACCCCGCCTAAGGGTGCCACCGCTAAGATAGACAGAGACGGATGGAACACTTACGGCTGCGAATGGGACGGCGAGCGAATCGTGTTGTCCGTGAACGGAATCCCAGCCCACACTTACCCCCGTGTGGCTGAGAAGGGTGCGGAGCAGTGGCCGTTCGACCGCGCATTCTATTTCATCTTCTCGATGCAGATCGGAGGCAAATGGGTCAACGGCCCCGGACCGACAGAACCTGCGGATTACCCGGCCTGGATGGAAATAGACTGGGTCAGGGTGTTTGCCGAAGATAAACAAGAGAAATCCAAATGAAATCAGAAGATAAAACAATCTGGTCGGCCACGCCGACGCCCTTTTTAGACGGGGGAGCCTTGGACGTGGCAGCTGTGGAACGTCTGATTGAGCATAACGCGGCAATGGGCGTCACGGGGCTGTTTGTGGCCGGCAGTTGCGGCGAGGGACCGCTGATGCCCAGCAGGCAGCGCGCTGAGCTCGTCAAGTTGGTCAAGCAATTTGCGGGAGACCGTATGAAGGTCGCCGCCCAGGTGTCGGACACCTCTGCCGCACGCGCATGCGAAAACGTCCGTGAGGCGGAGGACGCCGGCGCAGACTTTGTCGTGATCGCGCCGCCTTGGATGCCGCACTTATGCAAACGCGATTTTGCGCGTCGCTACTTCGGCGAGACCATCGAGGCGGCGGAGGCGCCTGTAGGCCTTTACATTCTTAGGCAGCAGCCAGGCATGGGGATCGATCTGCCGGTATGGCTGGAGTTCGTTGATCACCCTAAAGTCAAGCTGATCAAGGATTCGTCGAGCATGCCGGAATACATCGCTGCCCTCACCCCGGTTCGCGCGCGGCGCGACGATGTCATGCTGCTCACAGGCTACGAGTTCGGAGTCGTCGAGGCGGTTGCAGCTGGCTACGACGGCGGTCTGCTCGGTACTGGCATTCTAGTGGCCGGCCATATCCGGAGGGCGTTGCGGGCTCTCGCCAGGGGCGACCGTGAGGAGGCGGATGCTTGGCAGAGGCGATCCAACGACTTCCTTTACGATCTGTTTGCCAGAGATCTCGGCCTCTGGCTCGGGGGGCTCAAGTACGCGCTTGTGCGGCAGGGGCTGTTCAGCACGGAGTGGATGCACCATTGTTACAAACTGGCGCAGACCGATCGCGACCGCATTGACGCAGCCCTTATTCGCGAGGCGGAAATCCTGCGCCCAGACGCAGACTAAAAGAGAGCAGTCGTGGTGAAGACCAACATGCGTTACCGGGAGACAGGGCCGTTGCACCGGGATTTCCACCGCACGACAAATGCCACGATTGCGTACCTGCGCAAAAAGCACGGACTGCGCGTGCTTGATGACGTTTTCCGTAGCATGGCGCATGACGGCTACCGCTCCATTCACGACGATCTGAAACGTGGCAATCCGGAACAGCTTCTCAGCCACTGGCGCCACTTTTTCCGTCGTGAAAAGGGGCGCTTCCGCATCCGTCGCAGGGGAACTGAAATACAGATGACCGTGCATCAATGCCCTGCCTTCGCCTATTTGCGTGACCGGGGCATTGAGATCGATCCTGCCTTCTGCCGTCAGACCATCGTCGTAAACGAGGCCCTTTCGGAGGGCACTCCTTTCGAGATAACAACAGAAGTTCTTGGCGAAGGGCGTTGCGTGCAGGCTATAAAGAGGAGGGTGCCATGATCCCGAGTGACCACTTTGTCCGTTTCTATAACGAAGTCTTCAAGGCACTGGAAAATAAAGGCGAAGAACATCTCGTTGCGTACTGGCGCGAACTCGGTCGTGTGCAAGGGCTGGAACTTACGGAGAAATTCCGTGCTGGTGGCTTGCATGCCTGTCACGACTACTGGAAAGTGATCCTGAAAGAGGAAGATTGCAAGGGTCGGCTTACTCTTACCGACGAATATTTCGAGTTGCGGATGGATAAATGCCCAAGCCTTTCCAAAGTGCTAGACAATGACGCCAAGGCGTCCGAGCGATACTGTGATCATTGCCCGGGCTGGATAGAGCCCGTCATTAAGAGCGCTGGAATGCGTCTTGTCTACGACATCGAGTCGCGTTCTGAACCACACTGCGTGCTCCGCGTGTACCTTGAAAAAAGGGCTGGGGGCTAAGGGCTAGCCTTTTCAGGGTGTAGGGTATGGGATGGAGGCCTTAATCTTCCAAGTTCTGTGGCAGAGGGCAAGATCGGTCTGCTCAGTCCGATCACGTCAGCGTAGCGCGGAGATTAAGGTTAAGAGAAAGATGATATGGATATGAACAACAGCCCCCGAACTCGATGAGAAACGCATCGGCAAGCCACGCGGCGAGCTGCGCGACCTCGCGCTGGCTATGCTGTGCTACTCACTTGCGTCTCATCATTCGGGAGACTACCAAACGACAGATGGCGATTATAGGGAGGTGGCAAACTTTGGCATGACGGCGTGTACCTGTGAGGGGTTCGCCCTTGAGCCGTGTTCCGCCAAGGTATGCCTTCTTGAAAAAAAACCTGAAGAAATGGGAGAATCTTGCTCGAAAGGGTGCGTTTTCTATTGACTTGCTCTATAATGAGGGACATAGGGGAGAGTTGGGTCGCGTTCCGATTTGTCTTGAAGACCAGCAAAAACCTCCGCGAACCCCGCGCTTCGCATTGCCACAGTCACCATCTTCGATAGAAAATATGACATAAGGAGAAGAGCATGAAAAGCAAATTGAACCACGCAAAGTCAACAATCTGCGGGATGTTTCTCTTGTTTCTAGTAGCGACGTTACATGCGGGCGTCACTAATGAATGGGTTTGCGCAGGTCCAGACGCCAGCGCGACTAATGCCCTCAACTGGAGCCTACTGCATGCGCCGACCGCAGGTGAGACGGTGCTTCTGGGTCCGACGTCAACCTCGAACATGACCTGGGCCGTGACGAACGCCTTGGCCGGCTGGGTGCAGACAGGCGGTTATACCGGCACGGTGACGATCGAGACGAAATATCCCGGCCAGGGCGTCTTCACGAATCTGGTGATCACGGGCGACTGCCTTGTCGAGGGCGGCGTGATAACCCATCCCGCCAACACTGGGGATTCAATCGAGAAGGAACGCCTCTTTATGACCGTTAACGGCGATTTCACACTCGGGCAGAATGCCGCAATCGACGTCAGCGGCAAAGGGTATGCGGCGGGGAGGGGACCCGGGAAGAGCGGCAGCGCCATCTATGATCCAGGTGCCACGCATGGTGGTGTCGGTGGCAGCGCGGCTAATGGTAGCGCCAAGCAACTCACCTATGGTTCAATCACTAGTCCGACGAACCACGGTAGCGGAGCCGGGGAACCGGGCGGCGGCACCGTGGTGATTCATGTCGGCGGTACGGCGCAAGTGGACGGTATGATCAGATCCGTCGGGGTGCCTGGCGTGGGCAATGCGTCTTGTGCGGGGGCTGCCGGCGGGTCGATATGGTTGACGGCAGCGACGGTGTCAGGTGGCGGTACGCTCGACGTTTCTGGACTGAATGGCAGCTATGGAGGAGCGGGCGGTGGCGGACGCATCGCGGTTGTTCTCGGCGAGGGAATTTCCACTGGCGATGTTCTCCTGAAGGCGACGGGCGGAACGGCCACTGTGTCGGGAACACCATGCGGAAGCGGTGCGGGGACTATCTATGTCGAGACTGCGGCGCACAAGCCGGGGCGCGGACGCCTCATCGTCGCCAATGCTGGTTACACCCCGCTTCCGAGTAATAGGGGCTATACATTGATGCCACTCGCCGGGCAGTTCAGAGAGGGTCCCGTCAATCTCGACGATTTCGCGGAGATCGTCATCAGCGGCATGGGCGTCCTTGCCATCAATAGCGATACCATCATGACAAACTTCTCCACTGGGTGAATCCTGGGCTCCTCGACAGATGACGCTTTTCTCAACGTTCAGTCGACAAACGGCGTGGTGTTTCCGGGGAACCTCGTCGTCGATGGTTACTGTCTGATGATGGACACGCCAGCGCAATTGCCCGGCAGCCTGACCGTTTCCGATGGCGGCAAAATCTCGCATTCCCGCAACGTCCAAAAGAATGATTGGAAGATTGACCTGACAATAGCCGACAATCTGACGGTTGCAGCAGGCGGCCGGATTTCCGCCGACCAGTCAGGTTTCAACAGCCCGTACCGCAACACGACCCGCTACAACGCCGCAAGCCATGGTGGTCGGGGCCATTGGGCCACGTCCCCCGCCACCCTCAGCGGTACTTACGGATCGGTTCTCAGACCTGTTCAGCCGGGATCTCACGCCACCTACTACGGCGGGGGCGCCATCAAACTCAATGTCGGCGGCACAACAACGCTCCAAGGTGAGATCACGGCCAAAGCGCAGCAGATTGACGGCAACGAGAGCAACGGTTCTGGCGGTTCGATCTGGCTGACGACAGGTGGGATCGCAGGCAACGGTGTCCTGGACGCAACGGGAGGCCGTAGCCGCGGCAATGGCGGCGGTGGCGGTCGAATATCCGTGATGCTCAAGAAATCCGATTCGTTTGGCAGCGTCGTCATGAAAGCCTACGGTGGCGAGGATTACTGGTCAACACGCACCTACGGCGCGGCGGGAACCATTTATCGGCAGACGGCGACTCAAGGCGATGGCGGCGGCGACCTCGTAGTTTCAACCTATCCGCACAACTACACCAACAACTGGGACACCGTGTATACCGAGATCCCGGCGCAGTACGAGGCGCCCGCCGGCGAACTTCTGGGCGTGACGCTCTGCGGTCTGACCAACTGCGTCATAGGGCTGAGCAGCGATCTGCGCATGAAAGACTTGTATCTCATGCGTGATGACGTAAAACTTCGCCTCAACGGACACACTCTCTGGCTCGACGCCTATTATCATCCCGATTGGGGCGACGAGTCCCGGGTCGTCTATGACGGAGGTGAAATCATCTGGAAAGGCGGCACGGTGATAATCGTGAGGTAAAACTGGTATGAGTAACAAGAAATTGCTTTTTCTCGATGATTATCACGTCGAGCGGAAAAAGGGGGTTAGCCTCAAGCTTGGCGATGTCTGTCGCTATGAAAAGCCGGTGCTGATACCCGACCAGCCCTGGGAGGCCGGCGGCATCATCGGTGATAGCAACTGCACGGTCATCGACGACAACGGCCGGCTTCGGATGTGGTACTGCATCGCTAACCGGCCGCGCAACTGGTCACGTGACACGATGCCAACCGAGGCCGAACTCGCGGCGCTCGATGAGAAGACCCGCAATGACCTGATGCATGAGGGAGAGGCCATGCTGTGCCACGCCGTTTCAGAGGACGGTGTGAACTGGGACAAATCGCCAGCCAGCCTGGTCGAATACGACGGCGGGAAAGCCACCAACATGCTCCTGCCCGGGCGCATGGGCGCCACCGTGTTCATCGATCCCGTCGATATTCCCGAACGCCGTTATAAGATGATCCACGGCTACGGCCCGAGGTTGCCGCATCGCGTGCCTTGGAGTTCGCCAACGCGCGAGATTTTCTACGGGATCTACGGATCTTATTCCCCGGACGGCCTCAACTGGACTACCTGCCCGGATCCGATCATGGAGTGGTACACCGACACAACCAACGTTGCTTATTATGACAAACAAATAGGCAAGTACGTGGCCTTCGTCCGCATGAATCAAAACCTCGATTTCCGTGACAGGGGAACATGTCCCGTCAAACGCGGCGCCGAACACTACAGGACAATCGGTCGTAGCGAAAGCGACGATTTCTTCAATTTCCCCAGGCCTGAAAAGATATCCGAGCCATCGCCGCGTCAGCGGCGTCCCCGGGCAACCGGTTTGGACTACTACAATTCCGCTGCCATGATCCACCCCGGCACCGACGATGTGTACGTGATGCTCTCGAGCAATTTCTATCACGAACAAGACGCCCTTCAAGTCCACCTAGCCACCAGCCGCGATGGCGTCAACTACAGCCGTTGGATACAGCCGTTGTTGACGCCGGGAACTGAAGGGCTCTTCGATTCCGGGTCGGTCTACATGGCAACAGGGGCTGTTTGCCGTGGCGATGAAATGTGGCTTTACTACCGTGGCTGCAACTGGCTCCACGGCAAGCTCCCGCCTCCGCCTCGCGGCGGTGCCATCGGACGAGTTCGCATGCGGCGGGACGGGTTCGCCTGCCAAGAGGCGCGTCCGGGAGGGGGTGAACTCCTGACGACTCCCGTCAAAGTATCTGGCGAGCGCCTGACTGTCAACCTCGACGCAGGCGCCGGCGGGCGTCTCAAAGTCGAACTACGCGATTTGGGCGGAGCCCCCATTCCCGGCTACACGGAAGCCGACGCCGACTGGTTGTTCTACAACGACTTGCATCGCACCGTCACTTGGAACGGAAGTGCGGACATCCCCAGTACGAGTTCTGGCGAAGTGCGGTTGCGTTTCATCGGGGCGAACGCGCGGCTTTACGCATGTGAATTCGTGGGAGAAGGGGCAAGGGGTCAAGTTGTCAGTCGCCGCGCGCGCGGACTCACATGAAGCTCGTGGCAAACCTTAAGAAACAGGAGGTTTTGGGACGAAATGCAGGAAGGTTTATCCGGTCAATTGGTGTATAATTGCGCTTAACGAAAGGGAATTTGGAGTTGCATTATGAAATCAAAATCGGGAAACAAGTCTGAAATATGTATAATCCCAAAACCGGTGTCTCTCGTGCGCGGGGAGGGGAGTTTTTTATTCGATTCGGATACGGTTCTTGTCGCCAATGAATGCACTTCGGCAGCTGCGGCGGCGTTGGCTGACACGTTCAGACCTGCTGCCGGTTTTATCCTCAAGGTCACGGCGTCGTTGCCGAAAGGCCGGGATTCCGTCTTTTTCGCACTCGACCCCTCGCTAAAGGAACTCGGTGACGAAGGCTACAGGCTTGTGGTTGCCAATGATCGTGTGACGCTTGCAGCGCCTACGCAGGCAGGGCTTTTTTACGCTGTCCAGACGCTGCGCCAGATGTTGCCACCTGAGATTTTCTCGCAAAAGCTTCAGTCTGGCGTAGAGTGGGGCGTCCCTTGCGCGGAGATCACAGACTACCCTCGTTTCGCGTGGCGCGGTCTTATGCTCGACACCGGACATGATTTCCAGCGGCTTTCGTACATCTTCCGGTTCATTGATCTGATGGCGATGCACAAGTTCAACGTCCTGCACTGGCATATCTGCGACCTAGGAACTTTCCCGCTGGAGATACACGGATATCCAGAGCTTCAGAACCCTGCGCACCTTGGCAAACGAGAGAAGGGCAATCCGCCGCGTCCTGTGAAACACGGGTTTTACACGCAGGATGAGGCGCGCGCTGTCGTTGCCTACGCCGCTGAGCGGCACATCACGGTCTTGCCCGAGATCGACATGCCCGGCCATTCACAGCCGGTGCTCTTGGCCTATCCAGAATTCGACTGCCCGGTGCCGATGTACGAGTGGCATGATTTCGAGCGGTGGGAGTATTGCATTGGAGGCGAAAAGGCGATAGCTTTCATAGAGGAGGTTCTGACCCAGGTGATGGCAATTTTCCCTTCAGAGCTCATACACATTGGCGGCGACGAATGTCCTTCCACGCACTGGGAGACATGTCCAGTCTGTCAGGAGGCGATTAAGGCTCAAGGGCTCAAGGACGTCGAAGAACTCCGGCGCAGTTTTCTGCTCCGCATAGAGCGGTTCCTCGCCGGACGCGGTCGTCGAATGATTGGTTGGGACGAGCTATTCGAGAACGGCGTAAAGACCTCCACTGCAATAATGGCATGGCGTCCGAAGGTGTCGCTTACGGCACCCGCGGCGAAGGCCGGGCACGACGTGGTAGTGGCTTCTGCAAGCCACTTGTACTTCGACTATTCTGAAACCACAACGCCGGTCGAAAAGGTGTATTCTTTCGAACCAGTGCCGGCTGAGCTTACTGCCGAACAGGCTGACAAGATTCTTGGCGCCCAGGCGCAGCTGTGGTCCGACAACCATCCGACCGAGGAGCAGATCGACCGTCTCGTCTACCCGCGCGCCTGCGCCGCTGCCGAGGTGGTGTGGTCCGGGCGAGGCAACTGCGACTGGGCGGATTTCGCCGGGCGTCTGCGCGCCCATGCGCCGCGTCTCTCGTCACTTGATATCCATATACCTTTACCGGAATGATTTTTAAAATTCGTTCAAAATCCGCTAACAACAGACAACTGAGGAGTGCAAATGAAATACGTTAAATCGTGGACATGGACAATGGCGGGGATACTGCTGTTCTCGGGCGTTATTGAAAGCCGGGCCGTGGTTTTGGTTAAAGACGGCGTGCCGCAGGCCGCGATCTGGTATGCCGTGGGAGTCTTGCGTCGGTCATCAAGCAGATGAGCGGCGCCGAAATGGCGCTGAAGACGATTGAAAAGGACGGCAAACCGGACGCTGGGACAACTGCGGTCGTCGTCGGCGAGCTCGCGAAGCAGATGGGGATGAAAGCGCCCCCACAGACGCAATCGGGCGACGGCTACCGTATCCATACGAAGGGCAACCTCCTGCTTTTGGCAGGCGAGACGCCGTCATCGACGTTTTTCGCAACATCCCACCTGCTTGAGAGCCTCGGATGCCGGTGGTTCTTCGACAACAGCGTCGGCACTGTGATACCCGCGATGAAGACTATTGACGTTGGCGAGCCCGACATCTCGGAGAAGCCCGATTTCATCAGCCGCTCCCTATGGGGGCCAAACTGGTTCGGGGGTGCCTGGCGTGAGCACAACAGATTGGGTGGGATAGCCATCAATTCCGGGCACAACTGGCCGAAATGGTTTTGCACAACTGATCCCCAGGCCCGCGCCGACTACCTGGCAGACGTGGTCGCACGCATCAAGGGAAAAGGGGCGATGTCGACCTCAATTTCGCCTCCCGACGGGGTTGCCTACTGCAAATGCGAGCGCTGTGCCAAGCTTGACATTCCAGACTACATAGAACCCAGCTCAGGGACCGTCGTGATGTCGGATCGCTACCAGGAGTTCTACAACTACATAGGGAGCGAGGCCGCCAAGGTCAATCCCGAAGCGATACTCTGCCACTATGCGTACGCCGACTACACGCTGCCACCTGAGAATGTCAAGGGCGGTCTCGACAACCTCTGCGTCTCGATCGCGCCGATCCGATTCTGCCGCGTGCACAGCCTCTCCAGCGAAATATGCGAGCCGCGCCAACGTTGCCGCCGAATGATCAAGGGCTGGGGCGGCGTCGAGAAGCATATGGTGTGGCGCGAATACAACTACAACTTGGCCGAATGCACCGTTCCCATGTCGAAAATCTCCGTTTGGAAAGACGATATCCCATGGCTCAAGGAGCAGGGCTGCATAGGAATCAACGTAGAGTGCATGTACACTCCCCACATCTACGGTCCCCACACGTGGCTAGTCGCGCGCATGATGTGGGACGCTGATCTCGACGTCGACGCCACTATGGACGACTTCTACTCCAAATTCGGCGGTCCCGCAGGCCCCCATTTCAAGGCATACTGGGAGCGCATCGACGAGGCGTACAAAACTACGCCGGTCCACTCAGGCAGCTACCATGGAGTCCACGCATTCTGGACTCCCGAGTTGCTCAAAGCCTGAAAGCCTGCCAGAGCGATCTTGCCGCCGCCCGAAAAGCGGCCGGGAAAGACGCGATGCTGATCAAGCGCGTGGAGATGTTCCAGTATGGCCTAGACAACGCCAAACACTACATCGCATGGCGCGAGGCAGTCAACCGCTGCGATTTCGACGCCGCGCAGAAGAGCTACGACGCCCTGATTGCCAACATGGACGCCGTTCACGCCGCCGGCTACCACGGCATCGGCGAATACAAGCTCGGGTACGCTCCGCGCTTCCTGGACGGAGGCCAGTCGGCTGGCCTCGCGCGCATGACCGGCGGCCGCAATATCGTGCTGCAACTGCCCGACGAGTGGATGTTCCGTTACGATCCCGAAGACTCCGGCGAGGCCGCTGGCTGGTTCAAAAAAACGATTGCTGCCGGAGATGAAGGCTGGCGCCAGGTCAGGACGTATACTGATACGCTCGATTCCCAGGGGATTCCCGAACAGCTCACTTGGATGTGGTATCAGACCAAATTCCGCACGCCAAAAAAGCTCGCGGGAGGTCCGATGACGCTGTGGTTCATGGAGCCGGATGGCAACGCGGTCAAAGTTTGGCTGGACGGTGAACCCGTTACGCCGGCTGCTATCGACATCCGCTCGCGGCAGCCGCTCGACATAGACCTCGGATCTCGGCTCAAGCCGAACACGGAATACGTGCTGACCGTGAAACTCCACCACCGCCGCATATCCGAGCTTATGCTCGGCGGCATTATCCGCCCCGTCATGATTTACAGCGGGGGCATGCCGGAGACGGCTGCCAAATAGGAAACGTTATGTACCAACCAAAGACTGGATACTTGCTGCACCTAACCCACTACGATCCGGGCTGGAACAAACTCAAGGATGTTGAAACGCCATTCGAACCCGAGGTCGGCCGGGCCGTGGTAGACGCGCTTGCAGCAGTCGGCTTTAACATCCTGATCCTGGGCTGCAGTGACGGCCTTGTGTACGAATCGCATCCAGAGCTGGCGCGCCATTATTCCATCCCCAAAAAGGAAGTCATGGATTTCCTTGAATATGCACGCTCCCGTGGTCTCGAAGTGGCGCCAAAACAAAATTTTTCGCAAAGCGCGCACCACCGGCACAACCATTGGTTCCGCCCGCATAACGAATTGTTCGATTCGGAGGAGTATTGGAAACTAGGCTTCGAGGTCATCGACGAGCTAATTGAGATGTTCCGGCCAAGAATTTTCCACGTCGGAATGGACGAGGACCATGACCGATCCTACACCCAATACGCTGCCGCAATCAACACTTTGCACGACGGGCTTGCCAAACGCGGTCTCCGCACGATGATCTGGAACGATACTGCGTGGCATGGTCAACGCGCCCAGATCCACAGGGAGAAGTCGCTTTACGCGGAGTCCCGCATCCCCAAGGATATAATACAAGTGTACTGGGACTACTGGGAACTGCATCCAGAGGACCTTAAGCGCCTTGTGTCTCAGGGGTTTGAGACTTGGATCGCGCCGGGAGCCGATCCGGCTGCAGGCGCTGATTGGCGACGCGAGGTCGTCGGCGTCGGGCGAGGAGGGCTGTTGCTTACGCATTGGACCCCGTGCGTGGCAGCCAACTGCGACGCGCTGCTTAAAAAAATCGAAACGGTTGGGCCTGTCTTGACCGGCAAATGAACTTGCAAGTCACTTAAGAGAAAGAAAAAAATGAAAAAGAAACGCTATGCGATATGCGGCTTGAGTGTCCGCGGAATGTACCACTTCATGAATCCGATTCGTGGCCTCGGACATGCCGACGGGCCGAACTTTTCGGATACATCAGAGATTGTGGGCATCCTGGACATAGACATGCCGCGCGTGGAGCAGTACCTTTCGATAACGAACGGCGACATTCCGCACTACTTGCCCGATGACTTCGGCAAGATGATCGCCGAGACGCGTCCAGACGTGGTTCTTGTTGCATCGCCTGACTACAGTCATGCCAGGTACATAGTCGCCGGGCTCGACGCGGGCTGCGACGTCATTGTTGAAAAACCGATGGCCATCAACTGCGCCCAAGTGCGTGAAATCCAAGCTGCTGAGGCGCGCAGTGGACGTGCTCTGCGCGTGGCATTCAACTACCGCTACCCTCCGGCCCACAAACAGTTGAAGCGGTTCCTGATGGAAGGCAACATCGGCAGGGTCACCAACGTGGAGTTCACATACAATCTTGACACCAACCACGGTTCCAGCTATTTCTACAGATGGAACCGTGAGCGCGACAAGTCCGGGGGACTTTGCATCCACAAATGCTGCCATCATTTCGACCTTGTCAACTGGTTTGTTGGCGACACGCCGGTCGAGCTGTTCTCGTTCGTCAAGCTCAACTACTACGGAGCCGACGGCGCACTGCGTCCGCGCGACGAGCAGGGGCGTCCTTACGAAGACCACCGCGAAGAACGCAGACATTGCCCGGTGTTCGAAAAGCACTATTCAAAAAAAATCCGCGTCGACAAACCCGTGCCAAACACTGGTTGGGACAAATACAAGCTTCCATTGGAGGCTCAATATCCTTCTAGTAAACCTCGGTGGATTTACGACAAAGCAATCGATATCGAGGATACAATCTCTATGACTGCGCGCTACAAGGGAGGTGCCTCGCTCAGCTACTCCTGCAACTTCTGCACTCCCTGGGAGGGGTTCGTGCTCGGAATCAATGGCACCAAGGGACGTGTCGAAATGTCGAACCACAGCAACCCCGATCCCACAGGTGTAACCGACCCGGCGCAAACAGCCTCCGGTTTCACCTTCTTTCCGCTTTTCGGAGGTAAGGAAGTGATAACAGTTCCTGCCGTCGCAGGCGGCCATGGTGGCGCAGATTACGCGATTCAGCGAGATCTGTTCGGCGAAGTCTGCGAGGAATCCAAAGAACTCAAACTCGTTGCAGGTACGGCCGCAGGCGCCGTGTCGGTCGCAATGGGTGAGGCCGTGTGGCGTTCCAGCAAAGACAAAAGGTTAATCAACCTTGATGATCTGCTCTCTGGGAAATACGACGCCTGATCAACCGTATAACGTTAAATCCAAAGAAAATAACCATCATGACAAACACAAGCAAAAATCGAGCGCCAGAGCTGGGGCGTTTCTCATTCGGAATTGGCGACAGGTTCGGGCATCAGGGAGCGGCGCAGCTTGCCGCGTTGATCGAGGCGCGGCGCGAGGGAATCAACGTCACGCCGGTCTGGAACAAGTCCAACCGCGAGCATTCGCTAATCGGCACTCGCCCGGAAGACACTCGCGCCGCTGCAGACGCCGCCGTAGCCGAGAAGGAATGGATCCACGCATACCTGCTCGACGCCGACCATGTAGGCCTTGCGAACGTCGACAAGTTCATCCACGCCTGTGACTTCTTCACGCTTGATGTCGCCGATGCGATCGGCAAGCCAGCCGATGACTCTGCAATCAGCAACCTGGCGGAGCGCGTGCTCAAAATATTCGGTTCGGCCCCGGAACTCCCGGGCCTCGGCAGAAAGCTTGATCTCCACCGCGAGCTGGTCGAAGCAGCCGCACGCAAATACCTAAACGCTGCAATTGAGGCTGGCAAAACATATCGCCACATTACAGAACAGCGCGGCGCCGCGACGTTCGTTGTCGAGGTGTCGATGGACGAGACTGACTCTCCACAGACGCCAGCCGAGTTGCTTGTTATACTCACGGCGCTCTCGGATGAAAAGATCCCCGTGCGCACCATAGCACCCCGCTTCAGCGGACGCTTCAACAAGGGCGTGGACTACGTGGGGAACCCTGCGGCTTTCGGGCGCGAGTTCGAAGCCGACGTAGCCGTGCTCGCATTGGCGTGCGCGAATCTCGGACTACCTGACGACATCAAGTTGAGCGTCCATTCAGGAAGCGACAAGTTCTCCATCTACGAACCGATCCGCAAAACGCTTGAGAAGACTGGCGCGGGGTTGCATCTCAAGACGGCGGGGACGACGTGGCTCGAGGAGCTCATCGGACTTTCTCTAGCTGGAGGTGACGCGTTGGAGTTCGTCAAGGAAATCTGGGGCGCAGCGCTTGTCCGCCGCGAAGAACTTTCGAAACCATACGCCACTGTCATCGATATAGATCCGGCCGGTCTGCCTCCGGTGGAAGAAGTCGCCGGCTGGGATGGCGGGCGTTTCGCCGCGGCACTGCGCCATATTCCTGAAAACCCAAACTTTAATCCGAACCTGCGCCAACTGCTGCACGTCGCATTCAAGCTGGCCGCGGAGGCTGGGCAGCGTTACATCACGTTGCTCGAAAAGCACCGCGACATCATCGCGCGGGAAGTCACTGCCAATCTTCTCGAAAGACACATCCGCAAAGTATTCCCCCGGGGCTAGAGGTCGCGCGAAATTCATCTAGCTCCCATACCTCCCTGCATAAAGCCATAAAAGCTGGAACCAGCTCCGGGTGGGACAATTCGCCACATAGCGGAGCGTCGTAGGTGAATACTAATCTACTGGGCGGAAAATTCCGGATCCCGCGAGTCGGGGACTTCAAGCCACCGACCGCCTTCGGCTATAGACTGCTGGCTCACGAGCCCGGGGAGAGTAATGTCCATTGCCTCGTTGATGCCAACTGTGGGTGGCCGCAAGCCGCGCGCGGCATCGATGAAGTCGAGGACTTCGAAATAATCCCCTCCGCCGTGTCCGGCTCGAGAAGCGGCAGCGCCTTGTTTCCGCCACATCTCTGGAAGATATTTGTTGGCGAGATCTGAGATGTTCGCGAATGCGTCGAGATCTGTCCAGGTCATGTTTCCGCTCAAGGAACGCAGCCAGATCTTGTCACGATCGCCGGGACCGCCACGCGAGGATTCGTAGCAGCCGTCCGTGCCCTGCAGTTGGTAGTTCGTAATTGCGTGCGGTCGGTCTGACAGCATGTCTACGCGTATTTTGATCAGTGCGTCTTTAGCCGTCTTGCACAGCATTGTGCTGGAAGCTTGTGAGTAAGGCTTCCCCGTGTGGTCGGAGTGGTGCACACCTGTTCCCTCGCAGCACACTCGTGTGACGCGGTCTCCAGGCATCCACTGAAGTATCGGTCCCAGACTGTGCGTGCCGTAAGTTATGCCATCAATGCCTGTCTGCCAGCGGCGGCGCCAAGGCGTCGAGTACTCGTTCATGTACTTGAGCTCGTGCAGATATTCTCCCTCGGCATAGTACGGAGTGCCGAACAGACCTTGCCGAACCAGTTCTTTAATAATCTGGTTCGACTTCATGTAGATGTAGTTTTCGGCCATCATGTAGATGCCTCTGCTCGCCCGGCATGAGGCGACGAGCTTGCGGCACTCGTCTATTGATACTGCGGCAGGGACCTCTGAAAGCACGTGCAGATCGCGCTCGAGCGCGGCGATCGCCATCGGAACGTGGAAGTGCATCGGCGTGCCAATGATTACGGCGTCAAGTTCCGAGCGGTCTAGCATTTCCGCATAGTCCGTGTACTGTTCACGTGCGCCAAGCCTCTCGCGCGCGACTGACAAGCCATCGGCGTTTGTGTCGCACACCGCTCGTATTTCTACGTCTCCGACGGCGTCGCATGCGGATTTAAAGCTGGCCCCGCGTCCGCATGCGCCTACTATTCCGAGTTTTAACGACGTTTTCACGTTATTTTGCAGCTTTGATTTTGTCCCAGGTCTCGGTGAATAGACGAAGCGACTCGCCCACGTCGTCGATCACCTCTCCGCGTTGGAAATCCTCGGACGAAGGTATGATCGAAGCCTTATACTCATCGGACATGAAGGGCAGGGCTGCGTTGTTTGGGCACCAGTACGTCGTGAACGCCATATTGCGAGCTGCTATTTCGCCCTCGTGCAGAAACTCGATAAACTTGTAGGCAAGGTCTTTGTCGGCAGCGTCCTTGGGTATCACCATCTCGTCGCAGCTCACGAGGAAGCCCTCGCGGGGAAGGAAAAATTGGACGTCGTCGTCTTCCAGCCGCACTTGTCCGATATCGCCATGGTAGCCATGTACGAGCAGGAACTCGCCGGTGGCTATGCCGTTTTTGTACTGCTCGTTCTCGAACTTGGCGATGTTGGCCTTCCATTTGATGACCTCGTCGCGCGCCTCAGCGAGCTCGGTGGCGTTTGTGGAGTTGGCGCTGTATCCCTTATACTTTAGCGCGGCGCCGATGGTCTCTCGCATGTCGTCGAGCAAAGTCATCCGTCCCTTCAGGTCCGTGCGTTTTTCGAAGACGTCCCAGCTTTTGTCCACGTCTTTGACGCTATCCCCGCGATACGCGATCCCCGTGAAAGTGACCATGTACGGGACACCGTATTCCATGTCGGGGTCGAGGGCTGTGACTATGTACGTGGGGTCTATGTTGGAGAGTGTTGAGATTTTGGACTTGTCAATCTTTTCGAGGAGTCCATTCTTAGCCATCAATTTGACCATGTAACTGCTGGGGAAAATGAGGTCATAGCCCTTCGCGCCGGCCTGAATCTTGGCTAGCATCGCCTCATTGGAGTTGAAGACGTCTATTACCACTCGGCAGTTGTTTTTCTGCTCGAACTCCTTCACGATATCCTCGTCGATGTATTCGCTCCAGTTGTAGACGTTCAGGATAGGTTTTGATTCGCCGCATCCAACAACAGCCACCATCACGGCGGCGTATGATGCCATAATGAATTTACGCATGTTCGACTCCTTATTTCCGGATTACGCCGGCGCAATTGTTTTCAGGGGGCTTCATACCCCCCGCATTCACCAAATACCATATACAGCATGCGTAAAAAACGCAACTTCTTTTTCTGACTTCGATGCTCTCATGCTTTCCAACCGCTCAGAATGGATCAGTCTGGTCGAGGTGAAGGACGCCACAGTGAAGCGTCTTTGGAAAACCTTAAGAAACGGGATATATTTAGCTGAAAAGCAGGAGGTTCTGCATCTTTCCTGGTTGTATAATTTGCGTCATGGTCAGGGTGAGGCTTGTTGTCAGGATTTGCCCCGGCCGTTGAAGATTCCGTTTACAACCAAACAAGGAGCAGAAATGAAAACACACTGTATCATGGCAGGGGTATTGGTTTCGGTTTGCGCCGCCGGCGCATTCGGACAGCAAGGAGGCGCAGTCGCATCCAAAGAAGGGGAGGCGGCGGCCACCGTCTACACACCCTCCGCTGAACAGCGCGCGGCTCTGCTCCAGCAGGTTCGCGCCGAAGATAAGGAGAAGGCAGATAAAAAGGCGAAGAGCCCCGTGCTGGCCATCGTTGACAACGGCGCCGCCAAGGTAACGATTGTCGCGAAGGCTGCGGACAAACGCGCAGCCCAGATGCTTCAGGAGTGGGTTAACCTTATGTCTGGCGCGGAGCTGCCTATTCAGGAAAAAGCAGTCTCCGGCACTCCTTCGATTTTTGTCGGACAGGCCGCAGTGGACGCCGGCTGCAAAGTCGATGGCACCAAGTCGCGCTCCAATGAGGGGATCCGCGTCAAGTGCGACGGTAAGAACGTTTATATCTCCTCGCAGTCGCCCGATGCCTCGGAACGCGCAGTTGGCCGTTTCCTTGAAGAGGAGTTCGGCTGCCGCTGGTTCGCGGATCCGGCTTGGGGCCGCCACTACCCGCAATCGTCTTCACTTTCCGTGGCTGTCGGTGATTTCACTGAAAAACCTGGTTTCCTATACCGCCGGATCTGGGGTGCCGAGGGCGCGTTCGGAAACCAGAACTGGAAAGGATGGAACGGAAATGGAGGACGCGATATTCCCATGGGGCACTCGTGGGGTTTCTTGTCCGATAAAGATTTCGAGGAGCATCCTGAATGGTTCCGTCTCGACGAGAACGGCAAACGCGTGAAGGGCGGTTGGTACAACATCGGCCATCCCGAAGTAAGGAAACGTTTCCATGAATGGGCAATGAAGGCAACTGAGGCCAGCCCCGGCGGCATTTCGTTCTCGCCGCCCGACGACCACCGTGAGGATTTCAGCCCGGAGTCCATGGCGTACGACAATCCAGACGTCATAGATCCGTCTTCGGGCCGCGTCTCCATGACAGACCGCTTCATGACCATCGTGAACGAGGCGGCGCTCAAGACGTACGCGAAGTATCCCGATTCCATAAACGGGTTCTACGCGTACAGCGACTACACTCTCCCCCCCACGAAGCCGGAGCTGCAGAAGCTCTCCCCGAATCTTTCGATCTGGATTGCACCTATACGGTTCGGCCGCTACCATCCCTTGAACCATCCCAATGCGCCTTCACAACAACAGCTCCATGAAATTGTCAAGGGCTGGACAGACCGCGCGTCCATGATCGGCTGGCGTACTTACAATTACAACCTTGCCGAGGTGATGACCCCTTATTCGCGCATCTCTATATTGGCGTACGACCTCCCGTACCTCTACAAGCTAGGGTGCGTGGGAATCAGTCTCGAGTCCTTCAACAGCTGGGAGCTGTACGCCCCGCACCTCTACCTTTCAATCCGCCTCTCGTATGATCCGGGACTTGATCCGTGGAAGATAATGGCCGACTACTGGGACAAAGCGTACGGCCCTGCGGCCGAGGCCATGGAGGAGTACTGGATGAGCATCGACGCGGCGTTCCTTGGAATGAAGACTGAAAGCGGATCCTACCATGCTCTGCACCACGTCTACACGCCAGAGCATCTCGCCAAACTCGAGCGGCTTATTAAAAAGGCCGAGAAGGACGTCGCCCGTGGGACCGATCAGCAGAAACGCCGTGTAAGCGTCGCACGCCGCGGTCTCACACGCGCAGGATACTGGCGCAAATGGTACGATCTGATCAACGCGGGCAAGGTCCGCGAAGCATCCGACCACGTCAAGGTCTGGGGCGATTTCGTCGCGGAGTCGCAACGCATGGGACAGGCAAACAAATACGATAGCGACTATCTCGGTCGCTTCATGGCCGGCAACGTAAAGACCGCCCTCAATGCCGTGAACCCTGAAGGCGCCGAGCCGCGCAAAGTGATCGCCGTGCTGCCCGATGAATGGAAATCCGCCACTGGCGACGAACTTGCCGCCGATGCGAAACCTTGGCTTGCGGACTTTGACGATTCAGGTTGGAAAACCATAAAGACCTTTTCCGACACCCGCAACGCACAGGGACTTCCTGAATACTTCGGCCCAATGTGGCATCGCGTCCGCTGGACCCCTCCCAAGTCTTCACCCAACCTAATGCTCCACTTCTACAAGGCAGACCGCAAGGTCACGCTGTACATCAACGGCGAGCAGGTGGGCGAAGCGGCGCGAGAAGGCTTCCGCGGCGTGACCTTCGACCTCGAAGGCAAGCTGAAGCCGGGCGTCGAGAACGTCATAGCCGTCAACATCGAGCACATACCATTGCCCGAACTGTTTCTCGGCGGCCTCTGCGGACCCGTGTACTTGATCGAGAAATAGGGTTGGGGGTTAGTGTCCAAGCCATAGGGGCTAGGGCTAAGGCCTTAGCCTCCTTTTCCTATTGTGATCTCCAGTGGAAAGTT
>JALHHX010000040.1:0-3063 GCA_022837245.1 Lentisphaerota bacterium | reverse complement strand
CACTGTAGATGTCTTCGCGCTGGAGGGCGGCAGGCCTCTGCCGCCGTTATATCAAACGGCCCATTTTGGGGAGGTCGCCCACGAGTGGGAGCGCGTATTTGACAAACGCCTTGGTGACGTCGTTGCCGGCGCGGTTGATGTGGGATGCTGGCATGCTGCGTGTTTCACGCGCAACGGATTTAAGCGGCACACATGCGAAGTCCGCAGCATATTTGGAACCTGGGCGACGCGTGATAGCGATTGAACCCGAATCGAATTTGCCCGAAGTGGCGGCATCAACCGCCTTGGCGCCGGCCTGATAGGCTTCTGCGGAATCAACGGGCGAGGCGACTTCAGGGAATGAGCGCTGCAGATAACCGAACGTGTCGGCGCGGACGCGTTTAATCCCAAGGCGAGATTTGATTTCGGAAGCCAGCAAATCGCCCAAAGCTCCAGTTCCGCTTAGTTGCACATTTCCATGGGAGTCCTTTTCCCCGCCCGAGAGTGCCGCCGCGATCGGCGTGCCGTCTTTGTCGCAGACGCCCTCCGAGACAGCTACCACGCAACGGCCGAATTTCTTCATTGCTTTTTTGACGTCGGCGGCGAATGTGTCCATGCTGAACGGACGCTCAGGAAGATAGATCAAGTGCGGGCCGTCGTCGTCGTGCTGGCGTCCGAGAGCCGATGCCGCCGTGAGGAAACCCGCATGGCGGCCCATGACAATGTTGATCTTTACTCCGCCAAGGGCAAGGTTGTCGAGATTGTCGCCCATGAATGCCAGGGCCACGAAACGCGCGGCGCTTCCATATCCGGGCGTGTGGTCGTTCTGGCGCAAGTCGTTGTCGATTGTCTTGGGGATGTGGAAGCATTTCAGCGCCATCCCGTTTGCCTTGGCGAGGGCGTTGACGATGTGGACTGTTTCGGCGGAATCGTTGCCGCCGATATAGAAAAAGTATCCGACTTCGAGCTTGCGCAGCACGTCGAATATCTTCGCGCAATCCTCTTCCGTGGGTTTGCGCCGCACGCTGCCCAGAGCCGAGGAGGGAGTGTGCGCGACCTCGCCGAGAGTCTTTGCAGAGAGCTTGCGCATATCCACGAAGTTCTCGCCTATGATGCCGTCGATGCCGTGTATCGCGCCGTAGATCTTGCCTATTGACTTGTTTCTCTTAGCCGTTTCCACCGCACCAACGAGACTTTGGTTGATAACCATCGAAGGTCCACCGCTTTGCGCGATGACCATGTTGCGCTTTTCAATTTTAGCGGCGGCTTTGCGCGTCGCCTGCTTCTCAGTCTTGCTGTTTTTTTTCATGCTGTTGTATTTTAATCGTTGCTGCTAGAACTTCTCTTTTATCTTGCAAAATCTTCCGGCGGCTAGGCGCAGGAGGCGCTCCGTTGTATCCCAGTCAATGCATGGGTCTGTAACTGACACTCCGTATTCCAGCTTGTCGGGGTTTTGGCTCACAGGTTGCGATCCCCATTCGAGATAGCTCTCGAGCATGAACCCGACGATGGAGTTGTTCCCGTTTTCAATTTGCGAGAGGATGTCGTTCACGACTTCCTCCTGTTTCCTTGGATCGTATTCGCTGTTGCCGTGGCTGCAATCCACAACGATGCAGGCGGGAAGGCCAGCGTTTTTAAGTTCGCGTTCCGCTTCGTTTATGCTGAGCCTGCTGTAGTTTGGGGAGTCTCCGCCTCTTAGCACGAGGTGTGCGTACTCATTGCCTTTAGTGCGCATCACGGCCGTCATGCCGTCGTCTGAAATCCCCAGGAACGAATGCGGACGCGATGCCGTGCGTATGCCCTTAATTGCCGACGCCAATCCGCCTTTACTCGGTGCGTTTTTAAAGCCCACCGGCATGGGCAGGCCGCTTGCCATTTCCCGGTGCGCATTAGATTCCGATGCGCGTTGGCCAATAACCATCCATGAAAATAGATCCGCGAGATACTGTGGCATTATGGGGTCAAGGGCTTCGGAGCCCGCGGGCAGCTCCATGCGTACGAGGTGCATAAGGAACTTTCGCGCCACGCGCAGCCCCTCCTCGATGTGGAAATCTCCGCTCATGAACGGATCCGTAATAAGTCCACTCCAACCTGAATCGTTGCGTGGTTTCTCGAAATACACGCGCATAATGATATAGAGGCTTTCCTGGAGCTCATGCGCCAGGGCGGATAGACGTTGCGCGAACTCCGTCGCGCCTTTGATGTCATGTATGGAGCAAGGCCCGACCACCGCCAGCAGCCGCAAATCGCGCCCGTCAAGAATGTCCTGTATGGTCTGCCGGAAATTTCCGACAACAGACTCCTGACGCGATGTTATCGGGATCTCCCGCATAAAGTCGCGTGGGGTGAGAATCTCCTCAACCGATTCAATGTTTTTGTCCGTAAGAAAACCCATGCTCATCGTCCTTGTCCGCGGCCGGCGTTTGCGCGGTTTTGGTAGAACAGCCCCGAATTGTAGCATTTACGGTTGTCGCTTTCAACCGGCAATCCTATAGGACATTCCCCAATTTTACACGCCGCAACTGCGGTTCCCTCGCGGGACTATTGCGCTTGAGTCCGAGTCGTTTATTGTAATCTTGTGAAAAAACACGGGATTACAATAATCACGTGCGGCTGTGTTGGAACCCTGCCACCGTAATCTTGCATGGAATTGCAAGATTACAATAATCCCGCGTGGCTGTGTTGGAACCCATCCACCGTAATCTCGCGTAAAATCACGGGATTACAATAATGACGTGCGGCTGTGTTGGAACCCTGCCACCGTAATCTTGCATGGAATTGCAAGATTACAATAATCCCGCGTGGCAGGGTGGAGACCCTGCCGCCGTAATCTTGCGCGGGATCAGGGGATTACAATAATCCCGCGTGGCAGGGTGGAGACCCTGCCGCCGTAATCTTGCGAAAATCACGAGATTACAATAATCGCGTGTGGCAGTGTTGGAACCCTGCCACCGTACCTTTCGGCATGACTAAATGTTTTTTTTCAGGGGCTTGTACGCACCGTGTGCCGCAGGCATATAACACCATGGCAAAGGCAGACCACTGGTTATGACTCTCTGCTATTCAACCGCTGGTTATGACTCT
>JALHHX010000039.1 GCA_022837245.1 Lentisphaerota bacterium | reverse complement strand
TTCAAAGGTCAAGGTCTTCGTCGTCCCCACCGACGAGGAGCTGGTGATGACCGAAGACGCCTTCGCGCTTATGAAGGGCAGCTACGATGTCCATACCAATTACCATTACTATTTCGAGAATCGCGATTACGTGAACAAGACGAGGGCCGCGGGACTTGAGAAGGACCTTGCCAAGAAGCCCTGGCTCAAGGACATCATCGCCCGGATTCCATGAACCTCGCGTAAAGCGCCTCGAGCGCTCGCTATGCCGGGATGCCTTGGGCTCCCGCGGCGCCCACGCGCGCGAAACCCCGCCACTAGGCGGGGTTTTTCATTTCGCCCCGCGGTGGCGAGCAGCGAATAGCGCGGCCTGCACCCTGTCCCTGAAACCCAGGCCCGTGAGTATGCTCGATATGTAGTTCTTTACAGTGCCCTCGCTCAAGCCGAGGCTTTCGGCTATCTCGCCATTGGTGAGCCCATCCCCCAGAAGGGAGAGTATTTCCCGTTCGCGTTCGCTCAAGGCGGCGCGCTGCGATAATGCGAAACCGTCGCCCTCGGGCTCGGCTGCGGTAACCGAACTGCCAGGTCGGGAGCCCGAGACCGCGGCGGCATCCGCCATCGGGCCTCCGTCCGCCGCCCGAATCAGCGATCCGCCGTCGGTGGTTCCTCCCGCCGATCCACGCTGGACCTCGTCCAGGACCCCCACCAAGGTCTTCATCACGGTGCCGTTCGCTATGAAAACTCCCTTGACCGCCTGTTTCACTGCCGAGGTAAGCTCTTCGCTGGGCAGGTCTTTCAGCAAATACCCCACGGCCCCGGCCTTCAAAGATCGCACAACGTACTCCCTGTCGTCGAAGGTAGTGAGCATGACAACGAAGGCGCAGCTTTGGTCCTGTCGTATCTTCTGGAGTGCCGAAATGCCATCCATGACGGGCATCCGGATATCCAGCAGGCATAGGTCGGGTTTCAGGGCCAAGGCCATTTCCGCGGCTTCCTGGCCGTTCTCGGCCGTACCTACCACCTCGATTCCCTCGTCGAGCCCAAGAAGCGAGGCTATACCGTCACGCACGAGCCGCTGATCGTCGGCGAGCAGCAGCCGTATCTTCTTGTCAGCGCCCATCGCCTTCCGCGTCCTTTCCTATGCGCGACACCGGTTCCCGAGGCATCGTGACCCTGAGCGCCGTGCCCAATCCTGGCGTCGAATCGACCGAAAACTCGCCGCGGACCAGGGCGATTCTGTCCGCGAGGCCCGAAAGACCGTATGCGCCGGAGACCGGGGTTTTCTCGCCCGCCGCTGGGCTGTCGAAGCCGCGTCCGTTGTCGGAAAGCTCGGCCCATACCGAATCTTCCTCGAAACTTATCGAAAGCTTCGCGTTGCGCGCGCCCGAATGTTTCAGGATGTTGGTGGCACCCTCCTGGATGAAGCGGTACAAGGCCAGGAGCACCGCGATGTTGAAACCTTCGGGGCTACCGGAAAAGCTGCTTGCCACGATAACGCCTCCCTGCTTCAGGCTTTCGAGAGGTTTCGCGACCTGCGCAAAGAGATCGAAGCCTTCGGAATTGGCGTTGAGCGTTTCAAGCGTGGAGCGAACGTCGGCCATGGCTTCCTGCATGCTGGACCGCGCATCGGCGACGGCTTGCCTGGATATTCTCGAGTCTCTCTCGAAGAAAGCCTCCGCCTTGTTGAGCTGTATTGAGGCGGCGGTCAGGGTGTGCCCCAGGCTGTCGTGGATGTCCCTCGCTATGCGGGTGCGCTCTTCCAGCGCCACCGTTCTCGACACCTGGCTGGCGAATTTCCTCAATTCCTTGTGGCTGGCTGTTATCTCCGCCGTGAGCGCCGCCTGGTGATCTCGGTTTTTTCTGTCCTGCTCCCAGAGCTGAGCGAAGAGGAACATGAGCACGATGCTCATCAGCTGGTAGAGAAGTATCACCAGCTCGTACTGGTTCGCCGAACTGGGAGGAGGCGCGTGCGGAGGAGTGTAATAGAAAAGACCTAGCTGGATGGCGCAAAAAAAGATGGTCACCCCATAGCGCCAGAATTGTTTGACTACCAAGGAAAGGTAGAACGTAAGCAGGGGCGCCACCAAGGTCATCATTCCGGGGAGTGCCCGAGGATCGAATACCAAGATTCCCAGTATAGGCATACAGCGCAGGGCGGTGATCGAAAAACCCTGGGACGGTTTCTTCCATCGGTAGTTCCAGGCCAGGAACTCGAAGAGTTCGAGGATAAACCAGAATCCTACTATCGCGACATTGAGAAAGGTGAAGAGGGATGGCAGCCCCGATTCGCCCCTGGTGTAGCGGCGGGTGTAGAACAAGGGCCTGGACGTGAGCATGAAGTGGAAGAGAAAGAAAAGGCTCATGAGTATTATGCGGGCGAAATCCCGCTCTTTCCGCGCGCCTGCGGGGGTGCGATCCATACTTGTGACTATACCCACGCCCGCCAGCCCTGCCCAGTGCCTCGAGGCACTCGGAAAATGACCTCGGTCATATCGCGGTGTGACTGCCGAGACTGGCGGAGTGAAAATGCTCAGTGTATTCTTTGTCCGCGAAGGCGAGGGCAGCCCTTTGGGTCAGGAGTAAAAGCGTAATGAAGCGAAAAATATCGCGTTTCTTGCCTCAGATTATCATTATCGTGGTGATTGCAGCTGTCGGAGCGTCGATCATCCTGGGACAGCTGAAAGCAGGTTCATCGAAGACCGCGAGTCAGAGCGCTTCGGCGAGGTCGGCGGCTCAGGCTGCCGGACCTGCCGGCGAGCCGGGAGGCATTCCTGGAGATATGCCGGCAGGTCCGGGCGGCGACGCAGCCGCGCCGGCGGCAGGAGGCGGCGGGGCCTTTTCCGGCTCCCAGTCCGGCACCGCGGGACAAACCCTGCGCCGCGCCGCCGGCGCGGCTGGCAACGCCTCAGGCGATACCGCCGGTGCAGCGATACGCTCGACAGGCAACGCCGCTGGCGCGAGAACGACCGGCGCTTCCGCCCCTTCTTCGGCGGCCGCGTCTTCCTCGGCCAGGACAGGTGCAGCCTCAGGCGCGGTTAGCCGCGCCGCCGCTTCCTCCGCCCGCACCATATCGGTGAGAACGGCTAAAATAGAGACTGCATCGCTCAATACCTACACGAAAATACATGGCGACGTCATATCCGCCACTGAGGTGAAGGTATACCCCAGCGTGGCAGGCAAGCTCCTTGAGCGCAAGGTCGCAGTGGGCGAAAGAGTGCAGGAAGGCACCGTGCTCGCCACGGTTGATCCATCCAAGGTCGGCCAGAATTATCTCCCTAATCCCGTCGAATCGCCGTTGGCCGGTACCGTCCTCTCGATTACGGTTAATCCGGGAGACACGATAAGCGCGAACACCGTGATCGCCACGGTGGGCGATCTCTCCAGGCTCAAGATCAGCACAGCGGTATCGGAACGTTATGTCGGAAACCTTAAAATCGGCACATCCGCCGAAATCTCCTTCGACGCCTTCCCCGACCTGGTTTTCCCCGCGAAGGTATCCGAGCTCAGTCCCGTCATCGACCCCTCGAGCAGGACGAGAGATGTCAAGCTCAGCCTTTCGAAAACAGACCCCAGGATTCTTCCGGGAATGTTCGCCACGATAAAACTCGTGATCGAAAGCAGGAATAACGTGCTCGTCGTGCCCCGCACCGCGGTCACCCTCAGTTCAGCCGGAGCCTATGTATTTGTGGTAAAAGAAAAATCTGAAGGCGTCTATGTGGCTCAGCGAAGAGACATCGAGCTGGGTTTGGAAGGAGAGGAATTCTTCGAAGCGAAAAGCGGGCTTGCGGCCGGAGAGTCGGTGGTCACCGAAGGTCGGGCCGTCGTAACCGACGGCGACACTCTCAGGGTGGTCGGCGGATTGGACGGTGCCACCTTATGAGCGTTCTTCGAAAATCGATCGATCACCCGGTCAGCATAGTGATGGTTTACGTATTGCTATGCGGCGTAGCCCTCGCCTTCGTCGGCAGAATCCCCGTGGCCCTGAACCCCGAGACCGAAATGCCGATGCTCTCGGTGAACACGTCCTATTCAGGCGCGGGCCCTGAGGACGTGGAGGAAAACGTTACGATCGTGGTGGAGAACGCGCTGGCTAGCCTGAAGGGACTTACCAGCATGTCCTCCACGTCCTCCCAGGGCTCCAGCAGCATCAGGCTCCAATTCGGATACGAGGTCGACCTCGACAAGGCCGAAGCCGACGTGGAATCTATCGTGAGCGGCCTCCAGAGCAGGTTGCCCGACGACGCGGGCAGTCCCGCGGTGCGCCGTTTCGACCAGAACGCCATGCCCATCATGCGGCTGATCATAAAGGGCGAACGCTCCCTTCAGGAACTCCAGGTCCTGGGCGAAAACGAAATCCAGCCTAGGCTGGAAAGAATCGAAGGCGTCGCGTCGGCCAGCGTGTTCGGCGGCAGCGGAAAAACCCTTTCGGTGAAAGTCTCCCAGAACAGGCTGGCCGCCTACGGCCTAAGCTTCGGCGCTGTCACCTCGGCCCTTTCTTCCCAGAGCGTCCTGCTCACCGCCGGCAAGATCGTGCAGGGGGGAACGGAATACCAGATAAGGGCCGACGAAAAACTAACCAGCGTCGCGGAGGTCAAGAGCCTCGTGATAAAGACCGTCGGCTCCGGCGGCGCGCTTTCGCGAAAAGCGATCCGCCTGGAAGACGTGGCGGACATAAAACTGGTTCAGGACGAACCCTCCCGGAGCGTGTATTACGACGACCTGCCGGTCATCAATATCCAGATAATGAGGGACAGCGACAGCAACGCGGTTCAAATATCCAAGGAAGTAAAAACAGCCCTTTCCGAACTGAATGGATCCTTGCCCGAAGGCGTGAGCGTCGAGATAGTCTCGGATGACACGAGCCTGGTGAATTCAACGCTTTCCGAAGTCTATAAATCCGCGCTCCAAGGCATCGTGCTTGCGATATTGATACTTCTGCTCTATCTGAGAAATATAAAAGCGACCTTCATCATCGCGATATCCATACCCATATCCATACTGCTAACCCTTATGTTCATGTACTTCATGGGCTTGACGCTCAACTCCATAAGCCTGACCGGCCTGATCATGGGCATGGGCATGATCGTCGACGCGTCCATCGTCATCCTCGACAACATTTATCATTATCGTGAAAGAGGAACGAAGCCCAGAATCGCGGCGATATTGGGAAGTCAGGAAATGGTGACCGCGGTTATGGCCTCGACCCTGACCACGCTATGCGTATTCATCCCTATGATTCTCTTCAGGAACGATCTGGGAATGATGGGTCAACTCTTCAAAGACTTGGTCTTCACTATCTGTTTTTCCCTCACCGCATCGTTGGTGGTCGCCATGACCCTGGTTCCCGTGCTTTCCGGTCCCGTCATGCGCCTGAATACCAGGGTTCAGAAGCCCTTGAGCAATCCGCTCATAAAAAAAATCGACTCCGGTTTGGACAGATTTTTTTCCGCCCAGGAAAGACTATATAAGAAGGGCCTGGAATTCTGCCTCAGGAATCGGCTTCTGATCGTCAGCCTCGTCGCCGTCATCCTGGTCTCGGCCCTGCTCCAGCTCAACGCGTTCGGCCTCAACCTTTTTCCGCGGTTCAGGACCGACGACAGCGTCACGGTCAACGTCGGTTATCCCACCGGCACCGCCAGGGAGAAGACTTCGACGACCCTGGAGGAACTTCAAGACTACGTCAAAGCCAACGTTAAGGGCTACACGAGGTTGATCCTCTCCCTGGGGGGAGGTTCTTCCGCCAATTCAGGCTCCTTGCAGATAGTGCTTCCGGATCCGGCCAAGCAAATCGATACGGCCAGCCAAATCAGGGCTAAACTCAACAGCTATGCCGAAACGGTGCCCGGCGGGGTGGTCTCCCTCTCGGCGGCCCGCCAATTCTCGTCCAGCCAGGCGGTGGACGTGGAGCTTCGTTCAAGGGATCAGGACGCGGCCGCCGAGGAAGCCGATAAAATCAAGCGTCTTTTGGACACATACATGCCCGAACTCGAGAATGTGTCCACTTCTCTGGATCAAGGTTCTCCCGAGCTTCTTATACGCATCGACAGGGACAAGGCAGCGATTTTCGGCTTCTCCGTCGCCCAGATAGCCAGGGAAATAAGAAACTCGATGTACGGCACCACCGTGACGAGCTTTTCAATGGACGGCGAGACAGTAAGCGTTTTCGTTCAGTTGCGCGAAGAAGATCGCGCAACGCTATCGGATATCCAATCCCTATTTCTCATCGGTTCCTCAGGGGCCAGGATCCCGGTATCGACTTTCGTCAGCATAGAAAACAGCACCGCGCCGCGGCGCATCAGCAGGGAAAACAGGGAAAGAATCATACACGTGCAGGGAAGCCTGCCTGTGGATTCCGCCACAAGTTCCACCGAGGCAGCATTGCGGGTTCAGAGCTTGCTGGACGAGAATTATGTGCCCAGGGATGACGTTACCGTTGCCGTGGGAGGCGAAAGAAGGGAAGTGGAAACCTACCTCCCGGTCATTCTCCTGATCATCGGCGTCGCGGTATTCCTGGTCTACGGCGTCATGGCCAGCCAGTTCGAATCCTTCGTGGATCCCTTCATCATTTTTCTTTCGATCCCGCTCATGTTCGTCGGCGCCGTATGGATTTACAAGCTTACCGGCGATACCTTTTCCCTCTTTTCGATGGTAGGGGTCGTGGCCCTGGCCGGCGTGGTGGTAAATAACGGAATAATACTCGTCGATTATACCAATACCTTGCGAGCCAGGGGCTATGGCTTGTTCGAAGCCTGCGCCGAAGCCGGCAAGCGGCGACTTCGCCCAATTCTCATGTCCACCCTCACCACCCTCCTGGGCATCATGCCCCTTGCCCTTTTCCCCGGCTCGGGCACGGAGAGCATCCAGCCCATCGCCAAGACGATGTTCGGAGGCCTGGCGGTGAGTTCCGTCTTCACGCTCTTTCTCACTCCCGTTCTCTATCATCTTTTCAACAGCAGGAATGAAAGGAAAAACGCCAAGCGCCTTAGGGAGGTGGAAGAATGGAGAAGCATTTCCGGCTTGTCTGCGGGGGCTGCGGAGGTAGATGATGCTGCGCTCTGAAATATACGCCAACAGATCGGTGGAAGAAGATATCTTCGAAGCGATCGAGGAACGGCTGCCGGGTTTCAGCTACTCCCTGGTCGAGGATGTGCAGGGCAGGGGAAGGCAAGGCATCCGGCATGGCACGGCGGTCTGGCCCGAGCTCAACGTCCTGTACGTGATCTACAGCGAAGAATCCGAGGCCCGGAGCATAGCCCAGGCGGTGGCCTCGGTAAAAAAAGAATTCCCCAACGAGGGAATCAAGCTGTTCCAGTTTGTCTTTACGCCCCTTGCGTCGGAAAGCGATACGGGGAAGGCTCAAAAATAGGAAGCGATAGGAGCTAAGTATGAGAACTCAGAAAAAGGTCACGATGCTTTTTATGGCGGTGTCGCTCATCGCGTCGACAATTCCCGCGGCGGCCGGTTCCCTCAAGGATCTTTTCGGCGCGGCCAGCGCCAACAACCAGGATTATGCGGTGTACAGCCTGGATCTCGAGCTAGCCGGGCTGCGCAAGACCAAGGGCGACATCGAAGCCAAGGTCGAGCTGGATAGGCTTCAGGCTCAATCGAGCTATATTTCCGCCCTCGCTTCCTATCGAAGGTCGGTGTTGAATTTTTACAACGAGGTAATAGACGCTACCTTCGCGGTCGCCACCGCGGAACTTGACAAGGAGGCTTCGTCCTTGAGCATGCAAAACGCGTCGGTGGACAGGCAGTCAGCCGATACTCGTTTCGCCGGCGGGCTGATTTCCGAAGAGGTTTATAAGGAAATCGAAATTGCCTACAAAACACAGGCGAATAACAACGAGCTGGCTCTATGGACACTGGAGGATTCCAAGCGCATTTTCCTCGCGACTACCGGGATGGAGTGGGCGCCCTCCCTTCTGCCCGAAGCGCCTGATTTTAAGGCTTCCGCGGGCGTGGAGGAATGGCTGGCTTCCGACACGAGCCTCCAGGTGGCCCAGGTGGCGAATACTATTCAGGGCATCAAGTTTGCTTCCTTGGCGGCCAACGCTTCCGCCTACGATCGCCGAATCCAGGAAACCGAAAGCCTGAAGGCCAAAGTGAGTCTGGCCAACGCCGAAAGCGATTCCCGGCGAGCTTTCGAAAGCGGCGTAAACAGCCTCAAGAACCAGCAAAATCTCCTCCAGATCCGCTCGGCCGAGTACGCGCTCAAGGAAAGCGCGTATAACGACGGTCTTCGGCAGTACGAAAAAGGCATAATCTCCCAGAGCGACAAAAACCTGCGGAGAATCGCGCTGATAACGGCGCATAAAAACCTGCTGACGGCGAAGAAGAACTACCTTAAGTCCATAGGCTCCTATCTTAGCGCCCTGGGAGAGAATCCACTGGAGATCTGACGATGAGACGAACCCTTTTGGCCCTCTGCGGCGCGTGTGCGCTTTGCCTGCTTTCGCCGAGCCTGGCCGGAGCCCAGGAAAACATGAAGACCGAAGCCGGGGGAGCGTGGCAGAAACTGTACGCCCGTAGGCTTGAATCTTCCGCCGCCTATCGGGAGGCGCGGCTGTCCCTGAAATCCGCTCAGATCGCCCTGGATCAGTACGCCAAACCCTATCTGCCCCTCTTTTCCCTTTCTTCCGGATCCGGAGGGGCCTTGAGCTATACCGACAAAGGTTTCGGCGGCCTGGGTTTGAGTTCAACCCTGGGGATGGAAAATCTGCTTGGCGGCAATTTGTCGCTAAAAACAGGGTTTTCGCTGTCTCCGCTGGGCGATTTCACCCTGAGCGATCCCTCGCTTACTTATAGCAGAAAGTTGTTTCCCGAGAGCGCGGCGTCCCGGCTGGACGCCGAGGCGGCCTTGCTCAACGCCAGGTCGTCGCTGCGCACCATCGAAATCAATACAGTGACGAGCCTGGCGAAGGAGATATTGGACGCCCGCTACTACGGCAGCCTATTGGAAAACAACACCAAAAACCTACAGGTGCTGGAACGGGTCAAAACAGCGACGGTAGACCCGACATCGCTTCGTGAACTGGAGCGCCGCATACTGAGCGCGCGCAAGTCCTTGATCGCCGCGAACAACGCCCTCGAGAACATCCCCGCAGAGGTGAGGGATTTCGCCGAACCGCTTTATCAAGACCTGCTGGCGCTTCAAGCCGAGTGGCTCGGGGGGATCGGAGAAGGCAAGGCAGCGGAAAGCCTGTCGGTTCTCGCGCTGGAGCGCAGTCTCGAGGCGGCCGAAAAGCGAAGCGACAACGCGCTGCTTCCCTACCTGCCCAACCCGGGCTTGAGCGCTTCCATTTCCTACGATATCGACAAGAAGGCCCTAGGCTGGGGAATTTCTCTCTCCCTTTCCTACGATGTGCTCAACAAGGGAAAGAGCGCTCTTGAAGCCGAAAAGCGACGAGAGTACCCGGCGATCTACGAAATCAAGCTCGCCGAGGCCCAAAAGTCACTTTCCAAGGGATTGAAGGACATCCAGGTAGCAATCGGCAATCTGGAACTGGACGGGCAGATACAGGCCCTGGACGTGGACGAAGCGAGGGAAAACGCCGAAAAAACCCAGGCGCTCTACTCGGGAGGTTTCAGCAGCGAGGAAAACCTGGTGATGGCGAAAATCGACCTCTCGGTGGAGGAAACGGCCGCCGAAAAGATCGAATACGACATTTTAAGCCAGAAAATAGGGCTCATTCGATATTACGCATCCGCTTTCGAGTTGTAATCTCGTCTATGCAAAAGACAAGCGCAGGGGGCGATTTTCCGCCGAGCTTTCAGCGGCGTAAATCCTGATCGGTAAAAATATATGAATATTTAGTCGAAAAAAGCGGGAATCATCCCTTTTTTGGGGCGAAAAACAGAAAGAATATGTGCTTGACATGAAAAAAATGGCCGATATATACTCTAACGGAACTTAGAAAAGGGGATACCCGAGCCGTCGGCGCGGCCCCCTTCGAATTCGCAAGGAGGACTTCTCATGAAGAAGCTTATCGTCCTGCTTCTCGCTCTTGCCGCGATCGGCGCCGTCTCTGCGCAGACCCCGGCTCTCACTGCTAACTCCACCCTCAGCTGGGGCGTGGACTTCGACACCGGCTACACCGGATTCAAGAATGCCAGCACCCTCACCTTCAAGGTGCCCTTCGCCTTCACCGGCGCGACCGCCAAGAAAGGCGACAAGGGCTGGTGGGGAGACATCTCCGTCGCCAATCTCTGGTTCGTCCTCAGCGATGACCAGCTCAATTTTGGTGCCACGCCGACGACCAATGCCGTTACATTCACTGACTGGAACGACGCGGACAGTGATGGCGTGAGAGATTCCGGCGAGTACGCCACCCTTTCCGCTGCTATCACCAACGGCACCTGGAAGTTGAGCGTATCCACGAAGAATAGCTTCGACTTCGCCAACGCCGACGCTCTCTACTCCGGCGATGTCGCGGTCGGGCTCGATGCTGATGCCGCCGGCACCACCTTGTCCTACGCTTCCGGAGCCTTGGGCTTCGGAGTGACCGCCGCCTCCAAGGGCGACTGGACCGCCAACACTCTTAACGAGTATTCCTTCGGAGCCAACGTGTCCTACAAGGTCAGCGATGCCCTCAGCGTGAGCGGCGCCGCAGCCTACGACCTTCTGGATGCCGACAAGGAACTCGGATTCACCGCCGGCGTGAAGTACTCCGCCGCCCCCCTCGTGGTCGCCCTCAATAGTGACATCCTGGTCCTCGGCGGATTCGACGCCGACGCCCTGCTCGAAGTCGACTACGCCGTGATGGAAGGCCTCGATGCCTTCGCCGACGCCTACTACAGCACCCTCGACGACGATCTCGAAGCCCAGGTCGGCTTCGACTACGCCGTCGACCCCGTCGAAGCCGGCGTCTGGTTCGGAATCGACAATCCTCTCACCGGTATCGCCTATGACTTCGGAGCCTATGCCGGCTACACCTTCGCCGTCGCCGATGCCACCACTCTGTATGTCTACGCCGAGTACACCAACGACTTCACCGGCAAGGGTTCGCTCGTTCCCTATGTCCAGCTGAAGAACACCTCCGTCGCCAACACCACCCTCACCCTTACCTATAACGATGGTGATGTGGACGTTCTCGCCGGTAACTTCGGTACCCTCGTCGCCGCCGCTAAGGTCAGCCTCTAATCTGATCTAGGTTCACGCGACAGTTTTCAAGGCCGCCCCGCAGGGGCGGCCTGTTTTTTGGCCCAGTTATCGCATAAAGTTCATTAGTGGTTTTTCGAGAGGTGGGGAAAAGGAGCCTGCGGGATATGGAAGCATTCATGACTTTGCCGATTCTGCTCGAGAGGGGAGACGTGTACTTCAACATACGGGGCTCAAACGGTCCGGAGGCGATCAAATCGCTGGTGCGAGTGCTCCGTCCCGCACGACCCCTCGACAAGGAAGCTTTGTTCGAAAGCCTCGTGGAGCGGGAAGAGCTCGGCTCCACGGCGATCGGCTCGGGCTTTGCCATTCCCCATCCGCGCAAGTTCTATTATCAGGACAAAGAATCCGCCTGCCTCGCTATCGCGTACTTAGACCAGCCCGTCGAGTGGAGCGCCTTGGACGGAAAGCCTGTTACATGTCTATTCCTTGTTCTGTCCGCCGACACTAAGGATCATTTGGCGACGCTTTCCGAGCTGGCGAGACTTGCCGAGCTGCCCGAATTTTCCCGTTTCATAGCGAAAAAGCCATCGAAACAAGCCCTGCTCGAATTCCTGAAAAATCCGCTTATCCCGTCCCCTTGATTATTTAGCGAGCATTTATCTAGATCATTGTTTCGAATTATAGCCCATCGCGATTATATAAGTCTCGAAGGACTGCGCCCTGCAGGCCTCGGGCTTGTAGGCCCGGGCTTGCGAGAAGCGGGTTTTGAGCTGCCCGATCAGGCGTTTTTCCTCGCCGGACTGGAATATTTTCATGACCAGGGAACCGCCGGGGGACAGGAGCTGGAGGGCGAGATCCATGACGGACTCGACAAGCTCCTCGGATCTGGCTTGATCGACCAGGCGGTTGCCGGTAGTGGAGGGGGCCGCGTCGGAGACGACCAGGGAGTAGGGGCCGACATCCCGGAGCCGGGCGCGGATCCCCTCGTCCAGGATCGAGCCTTTGACGAAGCTGAAATTGGCATCGGAGGGAGAGACGCCGAGGTCCTGGATGTCCACGGCGGCGAGGGAGCCGCGCCCGGCGAGCTTGCGAAGGAGCCAAAGGCTCCAGGACCCGGGGGCGGCGCCTATGTCCAGAACCTTCGGACCTGCTTTTCCAGCCGCCTGATCCTGCGACCCCGCCGACTTTAGCAAACCGAACTTGGCGACGATCTCTTCCAGTTTGTAGACGCTTCGGGCCGGATAGCCCTCCTTCTTGGCTTTGAGGGTCCAGAAATCGGGTTTTTCGTAACCGGCCATCAGGCTTCCTTCGCGGAGCGCGGCGCGGGGCGCACCAAAACGCGCAAGGAGACTCGCGCCGACGCGCGCGTCCGCTCCCCTAGGCAGCGCGCCCCGCGCCGCCCTTCGGCCTTCAGTACGCCTATCATGCCTTGGCCAGCTGCCGGTTAAGGCGCTGGATGAAATCCGCCGGCTTGACGAATTTCTGCCCCTCGGCCAGCAGAGCCTGGTCCAGCAGAATGTGGGCAATATCATCTACGTCCTGGTCGAGGCTAGCATCCTGCGTCTCGGCGCCGCGTTTGGCCTCCAAATTAGCTAGTTTCTTAACCAAAGCATGACCTGAATTCAGTTCGAGTATGGGAGTCGGCTCGGGCATGTCGGTGTTGGAAATGCGCATCATGAGCTCCCGGTACTGGAGCGTCGGATCGTCCTTGTCCATGACCACGCAGGATGGACTCTTGGATAGACGCTTGGAGAGCCGCACGTCCTTAACCCGCTCGCCCAGGATCCGCTTGGCCGCCTCGACAGCCATCTTGCCGCTTCCCTCGTCCGCAGCGCCGGCTTCCGTGTCCTTGCCCAGGTCCTCGTCGGCGTCGGAATGGTTGACGCTCTTGAAGCTCATACCCTCGTACTGCCCCAGGCTGGCGAAGACCAGTTCATCGATTTCATCCGAGCCGATAAGCACTTCCAGGCCTCGGGCCGCGAAAGCCTCCAGGAGGGGGCTAGCCCGCAGCCGCTCCTCGCTGTTGCCTGTGATGTAGTAGATAGTCTTCCTTTCGCCAGCCCTGTTCTTGTAATCCTCGAGACTGGTCCAGCCCTCGGTCCCCGTGCTCTTGTACCGCACCAGGCCTAGCAGGGTCTTCTGGTTCTGCCAGTCAGAGGCAAGCCCTTCCTTGATTTGGGTATTGAAGAGCGCGGTGAATTTGGCGAATTTCTCGGGATTGTTCTTGGCCAGGGCTTCGAGCTCGGAGAAAATCTTCTTGAGGGAGGCCTGCTGTATCGTAGTCATCACCCGGTTCTGCTGGAGTATCTCCCGGCTCACGTTGAGCGGAAGGTCGTCGGAATCGATCACGCCCCGCACGAAGCGGAAGTACTGGGGCAGTATGTTCGCTTCCTTGTCGGTGATGAAAACCCGCTTGATGTAGAGCTTGACCCCCTGCTGGGCCAGGGGATAATAAATATCGCCCGGCACTTTGGAGGGAACGTAGAAAAGGGAGTTGTACTCGATGGTGCCTTCGGCCTTGGTGTGGATCCAGAAAAGAGGCTCCTCGTCCTCGGCGGCGAAGGATTTGTAGAAATCGACGTAATCCTTGTCCTGTAGTTCGTTCTTGGGGCGACGCCAGAGGGCGCTGGCGGCGTTTATCTGCTCGTCCTTGAACTCCTTGCCCTTTTCCTTTCCCTTGTCGTCGTACTTAGGCTCCTGGGAGATCAGGTGGATCGGGTAGGCGATATGGTTGGAGTATTTTCGCAGCAGGCCGTCCAGGGACCAGCGGGAAAGGTATTCCTCGCCCTCGCCGTTGACGTGGATTTTCACGTCGGTGCCGAAGCCCTCCCGTACCGAAGACTCTATGGTGAACTCGCCCTTGCCCGCGCTGGACCAGCAGAAGGCCTTGTCGGCGCCGGCCTTGCGGCTTATAACCTCCACCTTGTCGGCGATCATGAACACCGAATAGAAGCCCACGCCGAACTGGCCGATGAGGTTGGAGTTCTTGCGATCCGAATCCGACAGCTTTTCCAGAAAATTCTTCGTGCCCGAACGGGCTATGGTGCCCAGGTTTTCCGCCAGCTCCTCTTCGTTCATGCCCACCCCGTTGTCCGAGACGACGATGGTCTTGGCCTTGTCGTCCACGTAGACGCTGATTTTGGGCTCGAAGCTGATCGCCTTGTACGAGTCGTCGGAGATCGACAGGTAGCGGAGCTTGTCGATGGCGTCGGAGGCGTTGGAAACCAGCTCCCGCAGGAAGATTTCCTTGTGCGAATACAGCGAATGGGTGATGAGCTCCAAGAGCTGGCTCACTTCGGTCTTGAAGGCATAAGTCGACATATAAGTACCTCGTATCTATTGGTTTGAAGAGGAATGAATGATAAAAATGTACTAAATTTTCTCCTCTTGATAAAGGTATTTCTCTAGTTAAAAGTCACTGCGGGATTGCTACCCGTGATTTAAGGGACTTCATTAGTATTTCTCGCGTTCAACGATTGATTGTAACCAAATTATGAACTATTATTTCTATAAAAGTGGTTCATTATGGAGGTTTCTATGAAATCGATCACGATTCATGGCATCGATGCCGCACTCGATAAAAAAATTTCTGAAAAGTCAAAAGAATATGGACTGAGCCAGAATAGAACAGTAAAAGCAATTTTGCAGAAATCCTTGGTGGAAGATAAAAAAGCTGCAAAGCGGGAGAGTTTTGCTGACTTGTTCGGGAAATGGGCAAAAGATGAAAAACTTTTATTCGAGGAAACCATAGCTGATCTCGAAACCATACATGAATCGGACTGGGCAAAATGACTAAAATAATCCTTGATACAAATGCATACAGCGCAT
>JALHHX010000240.1 GCA_022837245.1 Lentisphaerota bacterium | reverse complement strand
TCGCTGACTTCCAGGCGCTCGAGGCCAGGGAGGTTGCCGACAAAGCTCAAATCAGTGAGCTGGTTGGCGCCCACGTTCAGGCGCACGAGTTGTGGAACGGCGGCCAGCGGTGTGAGGTCCGACACCGCGTTGTTCCAAAGGTTGAGTTCGACCAATTGGGGCATATAGCCCACGAAGGCGAGGTTGGTGAGGCCGACGGAATCAAGCCAGAGGTACTGAATCTCGGTCAGGTGATCGAGGACGGTGAAGTCGGCCAGGCCGGGGTTGTTGCCGAGATTGAGCCACTGCAACCCGGTTTGGCTCAGCAAGGGAGCAAGGTCGGTGAACCTGCCGCCCCAGACATGCAGTTCCGTCAACGGCGGCAGGGCGGCCACAAAGGCGAGATCGCGGACGCCGCAGTTGTTCAAGTTGAGACGGGTCAGCCGGGGCAACTGGAGCAGCGGCGCGAGGTCCGTGAGGCCGGGATTGCTGTCCAGGTTGAGCATGTCCAGGTTGGCGAGGGACTCGATGCCCGAAAGGTTGGTGATGCCGCGGTTCCAGGCATTCAGCCAGGTCAGGGGCGCGACATCCGCGGGCACCAGCGGCCGGGTGGGGATGCCCAGATGGTCGCGCACCACCGGTTCCAGGCGCGGATCCGCGAACGCCACCTGGGTGATGACGCGCAGCGTGACGGTGCGGCTGTTGGTGACGCCGTATTCATCCCAGATGCGGACGCGATAGCTGGCGGTGTCGCTGGCCTGCACGTTGTCAAGGTAGAGCGTATCGTCGCGGGTGCCACCGATGCGTTCGGTGTCGCAGAGGTTCGCGCCGTTCTTTAACCACCAATAGTTTGGACTGCCGCTGGCCTCCACATGGAAGCTGACGTTATCCCCCAGGTACGCGACCACGCTTGCGGGCTGGCTGGTGATGAGCGGAGGGGCCGGCGCGTCGTATTGGGGATCATAGTCCACCGTGACGCCGCGCGCTTGCAGATTGGTGATCACGTTCCACGCGGCGGAGTTGGCATCGGTATCGAGGCGGTTCAAGCTCAGGTTGACACTGCCCAGCGCCGGCAAATCCAGCAGCGGGTCAATATTCGTGAGCTGGTTGCCGGCGACGTCGAGCGATATCAGGTCGGTCAGCGCGTGCAACGGCGACAGGTCTTCCAGAAAATTCTCGCCGGCCCAAAGGAGGTTCAGCGTGGGGAGATTCGCGACCCAGTCGAGGGTGTCCCGCCCGGCGTCGTTTATCGCCAGCTCATTCAGGGAGGACAGGTACGTCAGCGCCGCAAAGTCATCAAGGTACGGGTTGCCGGAAAGGTCGAGGGAGGTCAGGTAGGCGGCGGCTTCCAGGCCGGCCAGATTGGTGATGCCGCGATAGCCGGCGCTGAGGACGGATAACCCGGCCAAGTCCGCGGGGGTCAGCGGCTGCACCGGAATCCCCAGTTCATCGCGCACCGCCTGCTCCAGGTTCGGGTCGGCGAAGGCCACGTTGGTGACGACCCGCAACTCGGCGGCCGCACTGTAAGTCTCAACCCAGTCACGCCAGATGCGCACGCGATAATGGCCCGCCTCGGCGGCAGTGACCGCGTACAGGATTAGTTGGTCACTATCCACGCCGTCATAGCGCGCGTCGTTCTCCAGGTCCACGCCGTCCTTCTGCCAGCGGAATTCCGGCCAGCCGCCGTTGTTTTCCAGCAGGACGGTGAAGGTGACGGGGTCGCCCGCGAAGGCGGAGCGGTTGGCGGGCTGCCGCAGGATGCGCGGGGAAGCCGGCGCCACCTGCTGCGCGTTATATTCCACATAAACGCCGTGATCCTGGAGCTCGGTAATAACGCTCCACGCGGCGCTGGCGGGGTTGAGGTCGAGATAATTCGCGCTCAAGTTCACGTAGTCGAGCGTCGGCAAGTTGCGCAGCGGACCGATGTGCTGCAGGCGGTTGGCTGCGAGTCCCAGCCAACTGAGGCTGGGGTAGTTGGTGAGGGGCGAGAGGTCGGTGAGATAGTTTTCGGAGAGATCCAGGCCCCTCAGCCCGGCCAGGCCGGCAAGGAAATCAATCTGCTGGAGATCGGAAAAATACATGTGGCCCAGGTAGAGCGTCTCCAGGTTGGTCACCGCGCCAAGCACGGAGAGGTTGGTGATGGTATGGTTGTCGTAAAATAACAGAACCCGGAGGTGCGGGCAGTGGGTGAGCGGGGACAAATCCTCGAAGGGATTTCGTTGCAAGTGCAGGTCCCAGACCCCGGGCAGGCGGGTGACCGGCGTCAGATCGGTGATCTGGTTGCCTGCCATCATAAAGGTCCGCAGGTTGGAGAGCACCGACAGATCCGGAAGTTGGGCCAGGCCATTCTCTCCCACATTCAACCACTCCAACCGCGCCAGGTTC
>JALHHX010000038.1 GCA_022837245.1 Lentisphaerota bacterium | reverse complement strand
TCATTGTTTCAGTGCCAGACCCAGCATCCCGGTCCTTCACCAGATCGGATGAGGACTCTGGAGTCGGATTGTGTCACTCGCACGGCTGGCTAGCACAACCTGTCGGAACGTCCTCAATTATGCCCAAGTCGCCAATGGAAGTCAACAATTGCGCCTTGAATTCATGGATTAAAGAATAGAAAGATACCAGGACATTCCCCATTTTTTTGGAGTGTGTTTTTCACGATCTGCGCTGTGGGCTTGCGTTTCGTGCATTAATATGGGATTGTGGAAGTGGAAAAGTGGCTTTCCCCGCGGGAAAGTTCCGTGAAAGTTCAAGTAAAAGAAACTGCTTCCATCGGCTAGTAAAATCCTATATACTTCACCAGCCAATACCGCAAGACCGGCCTGTAGATCGACAATGCGGGAGCGTTTTAACAACAAGACAACATAATAAGGAGAAAAATGGACATTACCAAGCTCAAGAATAAAAAACTAGTGGAATGGCTGCAAGGCTGGATCGACCTGTGCACCCCCGACGAAGTGGTGTTCTGCGACGGCTCTAAGAAGCAGTACAATAAAATCGCGAACATGCTTGTCAAAGCCGGCGTTTTCATCAAGCTCGACGATGAAAAGAAGCCCAACAGCTACGCGGTGCGCTCTGATGTCGGAGACGTTGCCCGCGTGGAAGAACGCACGTTCATCTGCTCCAAGACGAAGGAAGAAGCCGGCCCCACAAACAACTGGTGCGATCCGGTGGAAATGCGCGCAATCCTCTGCGGCAAGCAGAACGGCCTCTACAAGGGCTGCATGAAGGGCCGCACTATGTATGTCATCCCATTCTCGATGGGCCCTGTTGATTCCCCGATTTCGAAGTACGGTATCGAGCTTACGGACAGCGGCTACGTCGTCTGCAACATGAACATCATGACCCGTGTTTCGCCCAAGATACTTGAGCGCATCGATGACGGCACCGAGTTCGTCAAGTGCGTGCACTCAGTAGGCGCACCTTTGAATCCCGGCGATGCTGACAGCACTTGGCCCTGCGATGCCAAGCACAAGTACATCACGCATTTCCCCGATACACGTGAAATTCTCTCCTATGGTTCGGGTTACGGTGGAAACGCCCTGCTCGGCAAAAAGTGCTTTGCTCTTCGTATCGCCAGCGTTCAGGCTCGTGACGAAGGGTGGCTCGCCGAGCACATGCTCATCCTCAAGCTCACGAATCCCAAGGGTTCTGTGAAGTACGTGGCAGCGGCTTTCCCCTCTGCATGCGGCAAGACGAACCTCGCGATGATGGAACCCACGCTCAAAGGCTGGAAGGTCGAGACGATCGGCGACGATATCGCATGGATGAAGTTTGGTGAGGATGGCCGTCTCTACGCCATCAACCCCGAGGCCGGCTTCTTCGGTGTCGCCCCCGGAACTTCGATGCAGTCCAACCCCAACGCGATGCGCACCGTCAACAAGGGCAACTGCATCTTTACTAACTGCGCGATAACGGAAGACGGCGACATCTTTTGGGAGGGCATGGACGAGACCCCGGACTTCTGCGTGGACTGGCTGCGCCGCCCCTGGAAGAAAGGGTCGAAGGCCAAGGCCGCCAACCCCAACGCCCGTTTCACAGCGCCTGCCTCGCAGTGCCCGGTGATCGCCAAGGAATGGGAAGATCCCGCCGGCGTGCCGATCAGCGCGTTCCTCTTCGGCGGACGCCGCGCTGCCGTCGTACCTCTGGTGAACGAAGCAACGAGCTGGGAACACGGTGTGTTCCTCGGTGCGACGATGGCCTCGGAGAAGACGGCTGCCGCTGCCGGCGTCGTTGGCGAACTCCGCTTCGACCCATTTGCCATGCTGCCTTTCTGCGGCTACCATATGGGCGACTACTTCGCCCATTGGCTGAAGATCGGCAAAAAGTCTGGCGCTAAACTCCCCAAGATCTACTACGTCAATTGGTTCCGCAAGGCAGCGGACGGACATTGGCTCTGGCCGGGATTCGGCGAGAACAGCCGCGTGCTGAAGTGGGTGTTCGAGCGTTGCGACGACAAGGCCGACGCCGTCTCGACTCCGATCGGGAATCTCCCGAAGGATCTCGATTTCGGCGGTCTCGACATGCCGGAGGCCGACAAGAAGGAACTGCTTTCCTGCGACGTCGAAGGCTGGAAGGGCGTCATCCCCGAGATTAAGAACCACTTCGCCAAGTTCGGCGACAGGCTCCCCAAAGAACTCAACAAACAGCTCGAGGGTCTTGAGAAACGCCTCTCGAAGTAAAGCTCTAAGTTCATAAAGCCTGCGGCTTAATCCGCTGCAGGTGATACGCGAAACAAAAAAAGCCCGCACGGAATTACGTGCGGGCTTTTTGTTTATAGCTCATGCCCGTTGGGGCAAGCGCCATTGGATTACATCATGCCGTCCATGCCACCCTGTGGCATCGGTGCTGGCTTCTCCTTTTCGGGGGCGTCCGTGATCATGCACTCGGTGGTGAGCAGCAGCCCAGCAATGGATGTCGCGTTCTGGAGAGCCAGGCGCGTCACCTTCGCGGGATCCACTATTCCGGCCTTGATCATATCCACGAAGTCGTTCGTGGATGCGTCGTAGCCGTTGGTGCCGGATGAAGACTCCACCTTGCTCACGACGAGCGCGGCTTCCTGGCGGCCGGCGTTGGCGACAATCTGGCGCAGGGGCGCGGTGAGGCAGTTGCAGACGATCTGCATTCCGACCTTCTCGTCGCCTTCCGCTTCCTCGATGGCGGCCATGAGTGCCTTGCGGCAACGGATGAGAGCGACACCGCCGCCGGGGATAATTCCTTCCTCGACTGCCGCGCGCGTGGCGTGCAGCGCGTCCTCGATGCGGTCTTTCTTCTCTTTCATCTCGGTCTCAGTGGCCGCGCCGACATTGATGACGGCGACCCCGCCCGCGAGCTTCGCGAGGCGCTCCTGGAGCTTTTCGCGGTCGTAGTCGGAGGTGGTTTCCTCGATCTGGTTCCTGATCTGCGAGACGCGCGCCTGGATGTCGCTCGTCTTGCCGCCGCCTTCGACGATCGTGGTGGCTTCCTTCTCGATGGTGATGCGCTTCGCCTGGCCGAGATCCTTCAGCTCAATGCTGTCGAGCTTGATGCCAAGCTCCTCGGAGATCATCTTGCCGCCGGTTAGGATGGCAATATCTTCGAGCATTGCCTTGCGGCGGTCGCCGAAGCCGGGAGCCTTGACGGCGCACACGTTGAGCGAGCCGCGCAGCTTGTTGACAACGAGGGTCGCTAGGGCTTCGCCATCGACGTCCTCCGCGATGATGAGCAGGGGCTTGCCAGCCTTTGCCACGTTCTGGAGAAGCGGAAGCAATTCCTGGAGCGAGGATATCTTCTTCTCGTGGATCAGGATGTAGGCGTTCTCGATGGAGACCGTCATCGTGTCGGGATTCGTCACGAAGTACGGGCTCAGGTAGCCCTTGTCGAACTGCATGCCTTCGACTACTTCAAGCGTTGTGTCGATCGTTTTCGATTCCTCTACGGTGATGGTGCCGTCCTTGCCGACCTTGTCCATCGCCTCTGCGATCTTGGAGCCGATCTCTGTGTCTCCATTGGCGGAAACCGTCGCGACCTGCTCGATCTCGGTGTGCTCCTTGACCTTTTTGGAAAGCTTGGCGAGGTTCGCCGTGACGACGGCTGTTGCCTTGTCGATGCCGCGCTTGAGCGACATTGGGTTGGCACCCGCCGTTACGTTCTTTAGGCCTTCGCGGTAAACCGCCTCAGCCAGCAGAACCGCGGTCGTGGTGCCATCGCCCGCCGTGTCGTTCGTCTTGCTCGCGACTTCGCGGACCATTTGGGCTCCCATGTTCTCGAACGAGTTCTCCAGCTCGATCTCCTTGGCCACGGTCACGCCGTCCTTGGTGATCTGGGGGGAACCGAATTTCTTGTCAATAATCACGTTGCGGCCGCCCGGCCCTAGCGTGACTTTCACGGCGCGTGAAAGCTTCTCGACGCCGGCCAGCACGGCCTGACGCGCATCATTGTCGTATTTCAGTTGTTTTGCAGACATTTTGTCTCCTTGGTTTCGTTGTTAAATTATTCGCCGATCACGCCGAGGAGGTCTTCCTCGCGCACAATCTGGTAGGTTTTGTCGTCGAGCTTGATTTCCGTGCCGCCGTACTTAGGCATCAGGACAGTGTCGCCGACTTTGACGTCGAACTTAATTTCCTTCCCATCATCGTCGCGCTTGATGCCGACTGCGATGACCTTGCCCTCCTGGGGCTTTTCTTTGGCGGAGTCGGGAATGTAAATCCCACCCTTGATTTGTTCTTTAACCTCTATTGGTTCTATTAGGACGCGTGCGCCCAGCGGTCTGATCTTCATGTTTATGTTTTCTCCTTTTTTCCCGGACTGGTTTTGTCCAGCCCGGGGTGTTGTTTAAGTTTAAGGTTGTAAAGTGTGGAAAAAGATTACTTTTTCTTGTCGTCGTCCATCATTTCGAAGTCGGCGTCGACGACGTCGTCGTCTTTCTTGCCGCCGTCGGACTGGTGATCCTGCGTCCCCCCTCCGTCATGCGGGGGTGGTGAAGCGCTCTCTCCGCCTTTGTCGGCATACATTTCCTGCGCGATTTCGTTCATCGCGTTGGTGAGCGCCTCCTGCTTCGCCTTGATGTCGCCGATATCTTCGCCTTTGAGCGATTTCTTGAGATCCTCGATGGCGGATTCAACAGGCGCCTTTTTGTATGCGCTGACTTTATCGCCAGATTCCTTGAGAGCCTTCTCGACTTGATAGACGAGCGACTCAGCCTGATTGCGCGTGTCTACTTCTTCCTTCTTCTTGGAGTCCTCGTCTGCGTGCATTTCAGCATCGTGGACCATTTTCTTAACCTCTTCGTCTGAAAGCCCGGACGAGGCGGTGATCGTGATTTTCTGCTCTTTGCCTGTTCCCTTGTCGTGTGCGGTGACGTTTAGTATGCCGTTGGCGTCAAGATCGAACGTGACTTCAATCTGCGGCACTCCGCGCGGAGCGGGGGGGATGCCGTCGAGGTTGAAGTTGCCTAGCAGCTTGTTGTCGCGCGCAAACTTGCGCTCGCCCTGGTAGACCTTTATCTCCACTGACGGCTGCTGATCCGCCGCCGTGCTGAAGACTTCAGATTTCTTCGTCGGGATCGTTGTGTTGCGTTCGATAAGCGGCGTGAATACGCCGCCTAGCGTCTCTATCCCGAGCGTCAGCGGCGTGACGTCGAGCAGCAGCACGTCCTTAACTTCGCCCTTGAGTATGCCCGCCTGGATCGCGGCGCCTACGCCGACGACTTCGTCCGGGTTGACGCCCTTGTGAGGTTCGCGTCCAAAGATTTCCTTCGCGAGTTCCTGCACTCGCGGCATGCGGGTTGAGCCGCCAACGAGAATTACCTCGTCAACTGACGAAACCCCCGCGTCCTTAAGGCAGTTTTTGCAGGGCGTGACGGCGCGCTGAATAGTGTCCTCGCAGAGCTGCTCGAGCTTGGCTTTTGTGAGCTGCACGGCGAGATGCTTGGGCCCGCTTGCATCGGCCGTTATAAACGGCAGGTTGATGTCGGTGGAGGTCGCCGAAGAAAGTTCGCACTTCGCCTTTTCAGCCGCTTCCTTCAAACGCTGCACGGCCATGACGTCCTTCGAGAGGTCGATGCCGTTTTCCTTTTTGAATTCATCCACGAGCCACTGCATCACGAGCTGGTCAAGATCGTCGCCGCCGAGATGCGTGTCCCCGTTCGTGGCCTTGACCTCAAAGACGCCGTCGCCGATTTCGAGAACCGAGATATCGAAAGTGCCGCCACCGAAGTCGTAGACGGCGATGGTTTCCTCTTTTTTCTTGTCTAGCCCGTAAGCAAGCGAAGCCGCTGTGGGTTCGTTTACGATTCGCAGCACCTCTAGACCCGCGATTCGGCCGGCGTCTTTTGTGGCCTGGCGCTGCGAGTCGTTGAAATACGCCGGTACGGTGATGACCGCTTGCGTGATCTTCTCTCCGAGATATGCCTCTGCGTCCGTCTTCATCTTCTGAAGGATCATCGATGAAATCTCAGGAGGCGAGTACGTCTTATCGCCAATCTTGATGTGGGCATCGCCGTTTTTCGCCTTTACTATCTCGTAAGGGACGAGTGCTGCTTCGTGCGTTACCTCGTCGTACTTGCGCCCCATAAAGCGCTTGACCGAGAAGATTGTGTTTTTCGGGTTCGTGACCGCCTGCCGCTTCGCCGCTTGGCCCACCAGACGGTCGCCATTCTTGGCGAACGCCACTATAGAAGGTGTCGTCCTCTGCCCTTCGGCGTTGGGGATCACGACGGGCTCGCCGCCTTCCATTGCCGCCATGCAGGAGTTCGTCGTACCAAGGTCTATTCCTAGAATCTTTGCCATAATATTTTTTCCTTTGTTACACCCGAGCGGATGTGCCGCGAGGTTGTGCTTTCTCATTCAGCACGACCTGTGCCAAGCCCGAAAAGAGGCTTTTTGAGTGTCAAAAAGAGACAAAACCGCGACACGTTGTCGCAGTTGGCATGGGGCTCCGAATCATTATTGTGACACGCACGGTGAAAATCGGTGTCCGTATGCAGCGATTTGGCGCCCCTGACGCTGGTCACATTGACGTGACGGTGGTTTCGTGAATCCTAAAAAGTGGTCCTTAACCCCCTGTTATCAGGGAGTTGCGGTTTTGGCGGACGAAGTCTTGGAGCGCGGCGCGCCAGTCGTCCATGGTGCATATGCCCAGGCTTTTAAGGGCGGCGTTTTCCAATATCGAGTTTGCGGGACGATGTGCGGGGGTGGGGTAGTCGGCCGTAGTGCATGGTTCCATCGTGAACGGGACGTTCATTAGAGTCAGAAACTCGCGGGCGAATCCGTACCAAGAAGTATGCCCCTGCGCTGCGGCGTGGAAGAGTCCTGTGGGTGGGACGGGTTGTTCGATAAGTTTTTTGATCTGGAGAGCCAGCTGCATTGAGCATGTGGGGCAGCCGAACTGGTCGTTGACGACGCGGATCGTTTTGGCGGGATCGGCGAGCGCGAGGCGGAGCATCGTTTTTGGGAAGTTTTTCCCATGGGCTCCGTAGAGCCAGGCTGTGCGGAGAATCGCGTGGCGGCAGCCGCTGGACTGAATCGCCTTTTCGCCATCCAGTTTGGTGCGTCCGTAAACGGTGACGGGCGAGGGAACGTCGGTTTCGAGCCAAGGTTCTGGCACGGCTCTATCACCGCTGAAGACGTAGTCGGTGGATATGTGCACGAGAAACGTGCCGTTGAGCTTGCATTCGCGGGCAAGCACGGCCGGCCCGACGGCGTTCACGGCGTGGCAGAGTGACTCGTCGGATTCCGCCTTGTCGACCGCGGTGTAGGCCGCGCAGTTGATCAGAAAATCCGGTTTGAACTCGTTCATGGCGGATGTCACGGAATCGCGAGAAGTGATGTCGATCTCTGGCATGTCCTGTGCCAAAAGGGTGTGCTCCGCGAAAACCCGCTGGCAGTCCGTTCCAAGTTGTCCGTTGGATCCGGCGATGAAAATCCTCGCCATTATATTTTCCCTTTCAGAGAAGCTGTGATATCTCTTATCATCGCTTCCATGCGCCTGCCGTATTCGACGTACATCGCATATCTGCGTTCATCGTCGGTCTTTACAGAGTCGTCATGGAAAACGGCTCCAAGGTGCGGCTCGATCGAAATGCCGCCATCGTATCCGGAGGCGATGGCATCTTCGACGACTCTCCGTACATCGCCATTGCCGAGGCCGGGGAATGTGTAGTTCATTTTCTCGCCATCCCAGATGCCGTCTTTGATGTGTATGTAGACGACTTGCTCCTTGACGATCCTGTAGAATTCCCATGAAGACTGCTTTGGGTAGGGCTCGGACTTAGTGCGGTCGTCGGACATGACGGGGTTGCCTGTGTCGAAAACCAGCTTGAGGCCTGGCACGTTTTCGACGATATCCAGAGTGTAGCTCCAGCCCATTCCACCGAAGTTCATGCAGTTTTCGTGCACTGGTTGAATGCCTGAGTCGAGAAACATTTTGGTGAAGACCCTGAGGCGTTCAAAACGCTCCTCCTTCATCTGATCCTCGGGTGACCGGCCGGGTAGCACGGCATAGCTCATAATGCGTATGAGCTTCGTTCCGAGGCGCTGCATTCGTGGTATGGCGCGTTTGACGGTTGCCATATCCTCATCGGCGGGTTTGTCGATGTGTTTGCCCCAGTTCGCGATCGCGGACCCGAAGCAGTTTACTTTTATGCCGGCATCCTGCAGCTTCCCGTAAACGACGTCGAACGCCTTGTCGTCGAGGTCGTGTATGTTCACCTTGTCAATGGCGCGGGATTCAATGTTGCTCCATCCGAGCTCCTTCGTGGCCTTGATCTGCCCGTCGATCGATGTTGCGGCTTCGTCCGCAAAACCTGTCATATACATGCTGGTTTTCCCCTTTTGTCAGCTTAGTACTTAAACGAGTCGCCCATGTTCGCCGCATCTGCGGTTTTTATCTGCTTCTTCTTTTTGTCAACCTTCGAATCGTTAATCAGTTTTTTCAGGACGGTTGCGTATGCGGATGAGTCGAGCGGCATTTCCACGGTCTTTTTCTTGAGCGATGAGTATAGCATGGCGTTGCCGAGTTCTACTGACTTGATCCCCTCCTCGGCCGGGGCGATGAGTTTTTCCCCATTGAGGATCGCATTGACGAAATTCTGGATTATTCCGATGTGTTGCGGGCCGTTGTTGGGGCAGGGGATGTCGATCGTCCACGTGTCGGGACGCGCGAAGCCCTGGCTCGAAGTCCTTAGGAACTGCTGCTGGCCTACGGTGTTGCGCGTCCACGTGACTTTTCCGTCTTCGACGACTATTTTGCCATATTCGCCGCAGACTTCGAGGCGGTTTGTGCCGGGGGCTTCGCCGGTGGTGGTGATGAACACGCCTGTGGCGCCGTTCGGGTATTCGAGGAAGGCGGTGACGTCGTCCTCCACCTCTATATCATGGTGTTTGCCGAGCGAGCAGACTGCCGTGACCGACGATGGCATGCCGAAGAGCCACTGCATCAGGTCGAGGTTGTGCGGGCACTGGTTGAGGAGCACTCCGCCTCCTTCGCCAGCCCATGTGGCGCGCCATGTGCCGCCGTCGTAGTACGCCTGTGTGCGGAACCAGTTCGTGATGATCCAGTTCACGCGCGTGATCTCGCCGAGCATCCCGCCCGATATGATTTCGCGCAATTTTATGTATTGCGGCGTGGTGCGCTGGTTGAACATGGCGCTGAAGACAATCTTCGGATCCGTGTGCGCCGCGATCAACTTCTCAGCGTCCTTTTTATGGACTGAGATGGGTTTCTCCACAAGCGTGTGGATCCCGCATTTGAGAGAATCGATGCCGATCGCCGTGTGGTCGTAATGCGGCGTGGCTATTATTACGGCGTCGACCTCGCCCGAACGCAGCAGTTTGGCGCTATCGGTGAATTTGATGTATTTGTCACCGCATTTTTCCATTTTCTCGGGCAACACGTCGCACACCGCGGTTACGCGCGCTTTGGCGACTTTGCCGGCCTCGATGTTTCTAAGATGCTCCGAGCCCATTCCGCCAAGCCCTATGATCCCGAGGCGGACTTCCTTGTTCATTTTGTTTTCCATTTGTTGATTCTCCGTTTGAAGATGTGATCGTCTGGATTATTGAATATCCTTCTTTTCAAGCCCCAACAGCATGGAGCCCACATTGTCCATGACGTAGTCGGGCTGATAAGCGAACTTGCAGATGTCTGCCTCGGCGGTGACACCGCTGAGCACCAGGATCGTGGTCATTTCCGATTCTATGCCTGAGATGATATCTGTGTTCATTCTGTCGCCGATAATCGCCGTCTCCTCTCGGCGTACTCCGATTCGCTTGATGGCGCTTCGCATCATAAGCGGGTTCGGTTTGCCTACGAAATACGGCGTGGCGCCCGTCGCCATTTCAATCGGTGCCATGAGAGCGCCCGTGGCCGGCACGATGTCGCCGCCCTCGACGGGCCCCGTGGTGTCCGGGTTCGTCCCAATAAGTTTTGCTCCGTTACGCACCAGTTTGATGGCGCGGCAGATTTTCGTGAAATTGTATTCCGGCGATTCGCTGATGACGACGTAGTCGGGGTCGATATCGTTCATAGAATAGCCAGCTTCGTATAGCGCGTTCACGAGGCCGTTGTTGCCAATGACGTATGCGGAGCCACGCGGTTTTTGCGAAGCCAGGAACTGGGCGGTTGCCAGCGCGCTTGTGTAGAAATGATCCTCGCCGACGGAGAATCCGAGGCGCCCAAGCTTTTCGTGCAGCTCGCGGGGGGTGCGCTCTCCGCTGTTCGTCAGGAAGAGGTATTGTTTGTTGTTTTCCTCAAGCCATTTCGTGAATTCGACGGCACCGGGAAGCACGTGGTTGCCGTGGTATATCACGCCGTCCATGTCGATGATGAAAGCCTTCATCGAGCGGAGTTCGTCGAGATAGGCGTAGGATTGCGGGGTCCTGATTATTTTCAATTTACAACTTCTATGTTAAGGTCGGATTCAAGCCTCGGATCGCGTTTGGCCCCGAAATCCAAGGCTGTTTTGTAATACATGATCGCCATGTCGCGATTGGCCGCCGGATCCATCATGAGGTATATGTACGCCATGTTGATGTACGCGTCGGAATAGTCCGGGTGGTCCAGCATGAGCCTGTCCATCTGAAAGACAGCCTCTGCGAGGTCTCCCTTCTGCAACGCGATAGCGGCGGCCATCGTGCGCGCTGACGGGTTTGCCGGGTCTTTCCCGAAAATCGTTTTCAACTCTGTTCCCGCCCGCGTGAAGTTGCGGCATTCGATGAGCGACCGTACCAAAAGTATGCGAGTCGTTGTCGAGGCGCGATCGTCCTCTTCTTCGATGATGTCCTCAAGAATCATGACGGCGTCAGGCGCGTCGCCTGTTCTGATGAGCTGCTCCACCGCCACACTCCTGACGAAGTCGTTGCCTTCAGTCATGCTCTTTTTCCGGTTCGCGAACACTTCGTCATTGACGTATCCGCTCTCAGGAGGCGGTGCCGCTGCCTGCGCATCCGCCACCGCGGCAGTGTCTTTCTTTTCAGCGGCAGCAAGCGAGGCCGCGGTCTTGACTGGGTTGCCGCTGAGCACGTCGACCGCATCCTGCTCGGGCATCAGTGTCGGGATACTATGCGTGAACGCCGGCGAAGCTGTCGAGTCCGCGTCGAGTTCCATGGCGGTGGGCTTCGCCACATATCCTTTTGTTTCGCCTGAGGCGGCCACTTCAGGATCCGGGACGGTTATTTTCCCGGTGTTGATCATCTCCCGCAGTTCGCGTGCCCGTTCTCCGCACTGGTTGAAGCGTGTCATCACGTAATTTTCCTTGTAACCAGGATGTTCGACGGCTAGATCCTGATACAGTTTCATTGTGGCGGAGAGAGCCGTCAGTTCATCGAGCACGCGCCCTTCGTCACGCGCGGCCGTTGCCTCGGCGAAAGAGTCGTCAGCCTCCTTTAGCATGTTCGCCTTGCCAGAGCCGAACCCGAACAGCGCGTAAGCCGGATCAGGGGCGCATGCCATAAACACCGCGGCGAGCGCAGAGATTAAAATGCCGATTCTTTTAGTTTCCATGTTAGTACCCGTCTCTTTCCCAATTGTCTTCCTAATCGTCTTCCTCGTCGTCTTCATGCGGAGGTTCCGGTTTGTCGAGTTTGTGCACCAGAACGCTGTCCACGCGGTGCCCGTCCATTTTTTCAACCGTGATCTGTAGATACAGCTCGGGGATTTCGAGTTTCGTGCCTACAGTCGGGACGCGGTTTAGCTTTTCGAACACGAAGCCGCCGACCGTGCTGAAGTCGCCTTCCTCGATGTTGACGCCGAGTTCCTCCGCCACTTTTTCTAGATCAATCTCGCCCGGGAGCCTATAGTCGGTTTCGGAGAGTTTCTCGATTTTTCCAGGGACGACGTTGACGTCGTATTCGTCGTAAATCTCTCCGACTATCTCCTCCAGCAGGTCTTCCACAGACACGATGCCGGAGGTGCCGCCGAATTCATCGAGCACGACTGCGAGCGACTGCTTGTTCTTCTGCATCTGGCTGAAAAGCAAGTCGGTGCGTATCGTCTCCGGGACGAAGAATGGCTTGCGTATAAGCTCCTTGATTTGCGGATGCTGGTCGTCGAGCGCCCTGATGAGATAATCGCGCGTGTTGAGGATGCCCTGGATGTTGTCGATGGTGCCATCGTAGACCGGTAGACGCGAGAATTCGCAGTTGCGCATGCGCTCGCGGCATTCGACCTCGCCAACGTCGATTGGCAGCGCAACAATCTCCGTTCGGTGGACCATGATTTCCTCGGCGGTCTTGTTGTTGAACTCGAAGACGTTTTCAATCATCTCCTTCTCCTGCGGCTCGATTGATCCGCTCGCGCCGCCGATGTCGACCATCATCCTGATCTCCTCTTCGGTGACGCGTTCGGCAACGTCCCCAGGATCGATTCGCAGGAGCTTCAACACGCTGTTTGTCGAGAGGTCGAGCAGGCTCACGAACGGGGAAGCGAAGGCGGAAATCAGTTTAAGCGGTTTCACGACAGCTCGCGAGAGCGCCTCGCTGTAGCGCATGGCGATGCGTTTTGGAACGAGTTCCCCGAATATCAGCGTCAGAAACGACAGGGCGATCGTCACGAGGACCGTCATTATCGTTTGGACGGTCGAAAATGGAAGTTTGCACCAGTCTTGAGACGTGGCCCATGCGGCGGCTGGCTCCGCGAAGGTAACCGCTGCGAAAGCCGAGGCAAGGAAGCCCGCGAGGGTCACGCCTATCTGAATCGTGGAAAGAAAACGCCCCGGCTCCTCGATGAAGTTCAACATCAGCTTCGAGGTCTTGTCTCCGTCTTCTGCCTGCTTGCGGATTTTTGTCTTGTTGAGCGAGACGACGGCTATTTCAGACGCCGCGAAAAAGGCGTTCGCAAGAATGGCTATGGAAAGTATAACCAGTGGCCACGCAAAACCGCCCGATGCGGCCGCGATAGATAAGTGGGGGTTCAATTTTTGTTGTTTTTGGTTTGTTTTATTCGATTCCCGAATCTCAGGGCCGCTGACTTGTAATGCCCGTCTAGCCCCTCAATGTCGCTGAACATTTCTATAACAGGCAACGCGTCGCGCAGATCGTATTCTGTATAACACACAAGACTCATGCGGCGGCGGAAGTCGTCCACAGTCAAGCCGGAGAATTTTCTCGCCGAACCGCCCGTGGGCAGCACGTGGCTCGGGCCGGCGGCGAAGTCGCCCGCCGATTCCGGCGTCCATTCTCCAACGAAGACTGCGCCGGCGCAGGATGCTTTGCCGACCAGTCTTTCCGGTTTGCGCACCATGATTTCGAAATGCTCCGGGGCGAATTGGTTCACCAGGTCCATGCCATCGTCTATGGAAGGCGCCACGACAAGCAGGATGCCGCCCCGCTCGACCACGCGGCCGACAAGCGCGCTGCGCGATAGCTCCGTCGCCTGTCGTGCAATCTCCGTCGCGACCTTCCCCGCCAGCTCAGGGGAATCTGTCACCAGCAGCGCCTTTTCTGCGCCAGTCCCGTGTTCGGCCTGTGAAAGCAGATCCGCGGCGACTAACACGGGGTTGGCCGAGCGATCCGCCAAAACGGCTATTTCGCTCGGACCGGCGACTAGATCCAATGCCACGACCCCGTAAACTTGGCGTTTTGCGGCAGTCACGTAAGTCCCTCCGGGGCCGACGATTTTGTTCACCGGCTTGCAGCGCTTCGTCCCATATGCCATCATTCCGATCGCCTGGATGCCGCCGACACGGTAGACCTCCGTGACCCCTGCGACTTTCATCGCGTAGAGCATGGCGGGAGCTATTTTCTTGCCCTTGCCAGCCGGCGTGCACGCAACGATCTCCGGCACGCCCGCCACCTGCGCCAGCGTCGCCGTCATTATCACCGTCGAGGCCAAAGGTGCCGTCCCACCGGGCACATAGACGCCGACGCGCCCTAAAGGCACGTATTTCTCGCCGAGCGATCCGCCGTGCGGGGTGGGGGAGTTCCAGTCCGCGCGCATCGACTTGCGCGAGAAATCGGCCACGCGCCTGTGAGCCTCGTTGATAAGTTCCTTTGTGCGGGCAGGCACGTCCGCTTCGGCCGCTGCGAACTCCGCATCCGTGACTCGTAGCTCTGAGGCTTTGAGAGGCACTCCGTCGAACTTCGCCACGGCGTCAAGCACTGCCGTTTCGCCGCGCTCGCGTATGTCCGCAAGCATCTCCGAAGCCACCTTCTCGGCCTCGGGGGCGAAGGCCGGGCGTTTCAAAAACGATTCGACCGCTTTGGATTTTCTGGAAGGCGACCAATTTACAACCCTAATGTCCATATTGTGTTTGATTTTCCTAAATTGCAAAACGTTGACACTGCTAGTACTTTAGCTGGCTTCCGCCGATGTACTCGCGTAGAATCGAATCGCCAGGCACGGCCGTCGGGGATATCGAATGAAAATTGGCGAGCACACGCTGGATCCGCCTCGCAGTGGCGTATTCCGGATTGTGGGGTTTGACTTCCGCAAGAAGCGGCTCAATGAATGGACGCAGTACAGCCACTTCATAATCAAGCGCCGTGTTGAGCGAGACGTCGGCCATGTCCTGGAATGGGAATATCCAGCGTTCTTCCCCACGTCTCACAGATGGCCACATCTTTATCGTGTCGAGTGCGGAATGGCCGCGGAAGAGATGATCCCGCACGATGCGTCTGATTAGCCGGTTGTCGGTGGTGGATAGCACGTTGCCGTCGTCTATGCCGATTTGCGTGAGAGCGCTGAGGAAGATGAGAAATTTCTGATTGCGCGGAACGTCGGCCGTAAGAATCGGGTTGAGACCGTGTATCCCCTCAACGACCAGCACCTCTTGTCCGCCTAGTCTCAGCTCCTCGTCCATGAATACGGGGCTCTGCGCCTTGAAATCGAAAATGCGGCGCTTGACCGGTTTGCCGGCTAGCAGCGAGTTCATGTCTTCGTTGAACATCTTCACATCCACGGCGTTGATATGCTCGTAATCGGGGTTGCCGTTTTCATCGACCGGATTGTGGCCGTTGCCGACGAAGTAGTCGTCTGTCGAAATCAGAAGCGGACGCAGCCCGTTGACTCGGAGATGGATGCCAAGGCGCTTGGCAGACGTCGTCTTGCCGGTGCGATGACCGTGAAATTCTTGTCGTGCAGAGCCTCGGACATCTGGATGACGTCGCTGATTTGGAGTTTGTACACGGCCTCGTTGAGCTGCCCCACGCTCTGCAGTTCCATGTCTTCCCCCCACTTGGAGTGCTCGCGGTGGACGCGCATCAGTTCCGGGTGAGGTTTGAATTCAGCAATCTTCTCGGGGTCCTCCTGAGAGGGCAGTTGCATCATGCACCCGTTCTCGTGTGGGACGAGTGTGAACATACCGAGAACGCCAGTGCGGCTCGCTATCGGTCCCTGGTCGATGTCGGTGTAATCGCCGCACTTGAAAATGCGCACCGAGGGAGTGTTTATGTGGCGGAGCAAGCCCACTTTATCATGCTGCCCTGATTCGGCGAAGAGCTCCACCGCCTCTTCGTAGGCGCTGTGGGCGCTTTCGATCGTCATGTCCGCCTTCACGATGGCACGCATGGCGTTCTCAAGCGCGGTCAAATTCTTCTTGAGCGGCGACTTGGAGCCGGAGTCGTCTTTTTCACGCAGGGTGAAAAACATGCCGTCTCCCAACGAATGCACAACGCGCAGTTTAGCGTTCGGAATGGCCGTGTGCGCCGCCATGCAAAGCAGAAAGCACATCGAACGTCGCATGATGCGCCAGCCGTCCTTGTCTTTTATGGTCAAACCCTTAATATTGCAGCTCATGTCCAGTCGGGTCTGCAGGGAAACCGCCTCGTTGTTTACAAGCGCCCCGAAAAACGGGAAGCCATCGTCATCTGTCTCCGGCAATGTTTCCCAGACAAAAGTCCCCGGCATGCGCATCAGGGGTTTTTCTGACGAACCGGTGGTTATTGAAATCGCTGTTCCGCTCATATTCCCTTATTTCGCCTCTGCTGCAGATGCGGGCTTCTCCTCTGCCGGCACCTCTTTCTGCGTCTCTACCGCAACTGGGGCATCCCCTGCATCAACACCGGGGACGTCGAACCCCGCCTCAGCCAGTTTCTTCAAGTCGCGTTCGTTCAACTCAATCGGCAGCGGCGGACCCTGGTTGCTTATTATGATTTCCACATTGATGTCGTGCATCCTTTGATCGCGCTCTTCGGGAGTCATTTTCGCCAGCTCCTCTTGCTGCTTCTTGCGCGCCTCTTCGCGCTCCTTGCGCGCCTCCTCGCGTCTAGCGATTGCCTCCTCGCGGCGCTTTTGCGCCTCCGGGGAAAGGGTGGGCGTGGGAACACCACCGCGCGAGCCGGCCGCTGTGCTAACGGCGGGCAATGGGACGCCTGCCTTCGGACTGCTTCCCGCCGGCATCCCGAACGTCGCCACGTCAGCCTGGTTGGTTGTTGCCGGGTTTATCCAAAGAGGCAACTCCGTCTCATAGCCGCCGCGTTTGAGCGTTATTACTGCCTTCTCCAAATCCACGTCGAGAAGCTCGAATTCTTCGAACTTCTGCCCCTCTAGGAGGTAATAGGAAGTCTGGGTCTGCTGGTCGCTGAAGCCCGCTGCCGGTATCCCGTTGAAGCGCGAAAGCAGCGTTACCTTGATTGTCTCCAAACCCGGCGGAATCACAAACAACTCTTCCGGAGGCGGCGGAGGCGGTGGCGGTGGCGGAGGCGGTTCGACGGGCGGAAGCGGCCCGAACGGCGTTTTCTCGATTATTGCGTTATAACGTTCAAACAACGCCTCGCGGTCGATCGCACATGCCCGCATACAGGCAAAAAGAACAAGAACGACCAAGACGGACGCCTTCCCGCAGTTTAAATAAAACTTTCTTTCGCAAATGAATTGCAACATGCCGGTATACTAACATATTCCGCGCTGGGGTGTGAAGCAAGAATTTAAGAAAACGCGGTCAAGAATTTAAGGGTTAAAACGTACCGGGGGTGGATCGCGGCAATGGGAGCGTCAGAACTCGTATGTTGGAACAATGGAATGATGGAACGGGGGACGCTTGAAGAGGACTTTATATCCTCATCCCTGTCGGCAGACTCTAGCCGACAGCTACCAGCGCGGCCCACGGCTGAACATTCAGACCTGTGCCGCCCGTTCACGGAAGCACACCTTGATCCAGAGGGAGCACTGGATTTCTGAGTCTGGCACCATTTATTATTCTGAGTCTGGCACCGTTCTCCGAGTCTGGCACCATTTTTCTGAGTCTAGCACCAAAAACGGTAAAACCTGAAAAAATGGGATATGCTACCTGAATAAACAGGAGGTTTTTTTCATTGATCTTATGTATCATTGCCGGTGATCATCCTCAAGTAAGAACCTCAATCGCATAGAATAATGAACAAAAGAAATAAGAGACGCAAAATCAATATCGGGCTTATCGGGTACGGTCAGCATGGGAAGTGGGCGGCGCTGCCTTCGTTGCGGGCCGCATCGAATGTGAAACTCAAGTGCGTGGCGGATTTATCCGCCGACAATCTGGTGCTTATCACCGACCCAAAGGTTTCCACTTATACCGACTACCGAAGGATGATTGAACAGGAGGAACTGGACGCCGTTTACATCGCGACCCCGCAAAACACGCATGCGGCTATTGCCGTGAACGCCTTAAAGGCCGGCCTCCACGTGATCACGGAAAAGCCAATGGCCTCATCCGCCGCAGAATGCAAACGCATGTGCAACGCCGCCAGAAAGGCAGGGCGGTTGCTTGTGGTGGATTTCGAGACACGCTACGAGAAGCCGTACATGCAAATACGCAAGTGGATCACCGAGGGGCGCCTAGGCAAGCTGGGTGCCATCCACATCGATCATTTGTGGGACTGCCATAAGGCTACGGGGCGCCTGGCTGAACGTCGTCGGCGTTTCTGCAACGTTGCCGGCACTCTTGATTGCGGTATACACAAGCTAGACCTCGCGCGCTATTTCAACGGGGGCGGGGAGTGGCGCAACATCCGCGCCTACGGCGCCTGGTTTGGTGAAGATGTGCGCTTTCCACCACACATCGCAATCCAGGCGCGGTTGGACACGGGGGTGCTTTTTACGCTCAACTCCAGCTTCAGCTTCACCGCATACATACCACAGCGCATACCAAGCTCCAACTACGACTCGATGTCCATCTTGGGAGACAAGGGGGTTGTAGTGCTACACCAAGAGCCTGATGGCGCGCGTAGCCTCCAGATCGTCTCCGAGACGCTGTCTGAGGTTGTCCCTTTCGTGGGCCATGGTGGGAAAACCGGCATCGTCTCGCTGCTCAACGATTTCGCATCGTCTATTCTGACAGGGCGTCCGCTGCCCCCGGAGGCCGCTACGGGTCACGACGGACTGATGGCGCAGCTAATTGTGGGCGAAGCCAACCGCGATGCCGTGGAAGCAGGTGATTCAAACACCCCCAAAAAGGGGCATTAAGCCGGGTGTCGTAGAATGGGACGTAGGCGATTAAGGCTATAAAAAAAGGAGAGTCTACTCGATAATGATACTTTTCCTTTAAATCGTCTTTTTTTGTGTGCGGATTACTTTTGATACCCAGTCTGGATTTATCAGGAGCAGCACCAATTCTGTGAGATTTATCCGGTGTAAGCTGTTGTGAAAAACTTATGTGTCTGGGCTCCCGCTTTGTTCCGGAGAGCAGCGACTCTCTTTGCGACTTGTCTTTTCCACAACAGAATACGCATTTACATAAAGTTCTGATATGTAAATGCGTATTCTATGGGTTGTTGCCCATAATACAGGCGTTCTGTTGCCTAATGACTCTGGCAGCATTTTAATGGAGTCTGTCACCATTTCAAATTAGTCTGTCTCCAAGGGTGTCGAGTCGCAAATGAGTCTGGCACCGCAGTGAATGAGTCTGGCACCATTGCAAAGGAGTCTGGCACCGGAGATCGGCGAAAGAGGGGAACCCTTTTTTTAGGGTGTTTTGGGTGGGAAGAGTGTCGTTGAAA
>JALHHX010000037.1 GCA_022837245.1 Lentisphaerota bacterium | reverse complement strand
TACCTTTGTTCGTTTTGGGCGAGGCATGGTGCCGCGCAGAAAATGAAGGAGCAGGCTGGAGCGTCGGGCTCGCCCGCGGTGGGCGACTGGATATTTCAGCCTGCCGGACGCCCCGCGAGGCAAGCCGTCAGGCGCAGCGTCGCGGGGGGTTTTGCAAGAGCCTCAAGGGTCATAACCAAGGATTCAAATAAAACAGGAGTGCGCATGAGAAAGTCAAAAATAATTGGGAACCGTTGCAAGAATCGGCATCGTCGCTTCGGCGAGTCACGAAAGACAATCATGAGCATGCGGCCTTCGAATCGTTCCGAACAACCCCGTATCCGGAAAACAATCGCCTCCGGCGTAAGAAAGAAACCCATGAAGAAAACCGTCCTGTTCGCCTCTCTGGCCTCGTCCTCCCTCCTCTTCCTTTCCGGGTGCGCGACGCCCGAGCGGTACGGCAACAGCGCGACGATGTTCGAGCAGGGGCAGTATGGCCCGGCGCGGGAGCTGTTCAAGGACCAAAAGCGCAACCCGGAGAAGGACGGCGACAAGTACGTGCTCGACGACCTGATCGTCGGCGCGGCCAGCCATGCCGCGATGGACTTCGACGCGGCGATCGCGGCGTTCGATTCCGCTGAAACCGGCATCAAGGCGCAGGACGAGGCGCTGCTCGCCGGCAAGGGCGTCGCCCAGGCCTCGGCAATCCTTTCGAACGACAACGCGCTGCCGTATCCCGTGCAGCAGTACGACAAGATCATGGCCAACACCTACAAGGCGATCGACCAGCTCGCCAAGGGCGAGGTCGATGCCGCCCGCGTGGAGCTGAACCGGGCCGGCGAGCGCCAGCGCATGTGCAAAGTCCATTTCGCCAAGCTCATCCAGAAGCAGGAGGAGGAGGCTGCGGCGGCGAAGCAGGACGCCAAGTTCGCCGACGCCTTCAAGATCGTGGAGCAGTCCCTCGCCAATCCCGAAACGGTGAAAAACGTCGAGGCGTATCGCGCCACGACCGAGGACTGGGGCACGTACGTCGATTTCATGAACCCCTTCACCACGTTCCTGCGCGGCCTGTTCCTGGCGCTCTACGGGGAGGACGCCTCGGACTACGAGGAGGCCTGCCGCCTGATGCGCCAGTGCCACGCCGTCAGCCCCTCCCAGGCGGTGCGCGTCGCGTACGGCCTCGCCGACCGCTTCGCCTCCCGCACCAGCGTCAAAGCCGATGCGCGCAACCTCGTCTGGGTCGTCTTCGAGAACGGCATGGGGCCCGCCAGGGAGGAACATCGCTTCGATCTGCTGATCCCGGCCGAAAGCGTGATGTACGTCGGCGTCGCGCTGCCCAAACTGCGCAAGGGGCGCGAGGCGTATCCCTGCCTCTCCATCCGCGACGGCGCCGTGGAACTCGCCAAGACCACGCTCCTCTGCGACATGGACGCGGTGGTCGCGGACGAGTTCCGGGCGCAAATGCCCGCGATCGTCGCCCGCAACCTCACCTCGGCGGCGCTCAAGGCGGCCCTGCAGGTCGTCGCCACCAAGGCCGCCGAGAAGAAGGGCGGGGAGCTCGGGGCGATGGCCATGGGCATGGGAGGCAGCGCGCTCGCGGCGGCCAGCACCCAGGCCGACACGCGCATCTGGAGCCAGCTCCCCAAGAACATCCAGGTCGCCGTGCTCAACCGACCCGCCTCGGGCAAGCTTTCCCTCTGCGTCCCCGGCGGGACGCAGCCGCTGGCGGAAGTTTCGCTGAAGGAGCAGGCCGCCTCGATCGTCTACGTCAAAACGCCCGCCCCCGGCGTCCCGCCGAGCGTCGCCGTGCTGACCGCCCGATAGGAGAACGATCATGAAACTCCACCGGTTTTGCGTCTGTGCCGCCGCTCTGGCGGCGATGGCCTGGGCTTCGGGATGCGCCTCCCCGCAGGTGGGCGACCCGAGGATCGAACTCCTCCCCTCCGCAGCCCGCAAGGTCGCCGTGCTCTCCGTGGGCTACACGGACGCCAAGGACGGCGCGCGCGGCGTCCAGCTCGCGCTGCGCAACAGGACGGGCTCGTACCAGCGCGTGCTGTACAAGGTCGTGTGGTTCGCGGACGGCGTCGAATACCAGTCGATCCTCTCCAAGTGGAAGCCCGCGTCCCTCCAGGGCCGCGAGGTGCTGGACATCGTGGAGACCGCCCCGAACGCCAAGCTGGACTCGTTCCGAATTCAAATCAAAGGAGAATAGAAACGCATGAAGAACACCGCCGCCGGCCTTTCGGCCCTCGCCGCCGCCCTCGTCCTCGGATCGGGCTGCGCCTCCACGGAAGTCGTGGACTTGAAGAACGATCGCGGCCCCGCCGTCATGGGGCTCGACTACCGGGACTTCGACAACGCGGCGCAGGACGCCGTCTCGAAGATGCTGGCCTCGGGCGCGGCGGCGAAGCCGCAGGGCGGGCGCTACGTCCTGGCCGTAGGCCGGATACTTAACAAGACGACGCAGTCGTTCGACACGGATCAGCTCGTGCGCAAGATCACGATCGAGCTCCGCAACAGCGGCAAGGTCGTCGTGACGAAGGCGCTGGACCAGAATTCGATGATCCGCGGCGTGCGGGATCTGAAGGACGACGACCTGTTCAACAAGGACACGGTGGCGGAGTCGGGGACGGTCATCGCGCCGGAGCTTGAGCTCAAGGGCAAGATCATCGAGCGCAATCTCCAGATCTCCTCCCGCAAGAAGCAGACGGAGTACTACCTCCAGCTCGAACTCAACGACATCAAATCCGGCCTCGCCTTCTGGGAGGGCGAAACCCAGATCGTCAAGCGCGGCAGCGCCAAGTCGGTGAACTGGTAGAGAGGATAGGAAAAGAATATGAACTCGAAGCGATATCTTACGTCAGTCGGGGTTTTGATGGGGTTCTTCATGGTTGCGGCGTTCGCGCAGGAAGCGCAAGTGGCCGTTGATCAAAAAGACGTTGACGAGCAGAACAAGCTTTCCGCACCTGTGGAGGATGTCGGCTCCAACGACATGATCGACGAGTGGAAGGAGCGGGTCATGAAGGATCTGGGCATCTCGGAGTTGGGCGAGAACGACGGAAAGTTTTTCTCGTTCGGATACGGTTCTGTGAGTCTCAAGGACACGGATCCGGAATATGGCGATGCGCTTGTCAATGCTTTTGACATCGCCATGATGGAGGCGCAGCAGGAGATGTTGATGGCGCGGTTCGGAAGAATCCTCGTCGAAAAAGCCCGGCAAACCTATCGGGATAGTTCCACTTATGCAAAAGACATTCCCCTCGAACTAAACGAGTCCAATTCGGCCCTTTCGGGCAACAAGGCGATACGGATATTCGAAAAGGCCCTCAGCGTGGTCGAGGGTAAACTAGACCAGGAACTCCAGGAGCTTGGAGTTGATGAAAGTGAATACAAAGCCGTTCCCGTCGAGAAAAAGAAAACGCTCTTCATGAATGCGTTCATCAAGAACACGATCAAAAGGGCTTCAGGGGAAATCGCAGGACTTTTCCCCATACAGACCGCAGTAATGAAAGACAAGGCCGGCAATGCCTGTGTTGGCGTCTTTTGCGTGATGTCCGATAAAACGGTGCAGGTGGCGAAGGACATCAGCTTGCAGCGAAACTCGCTGATCAGAGGGCGGGGAAAGGATATCGAAAAGACCATGGTTCCGAAGAAACCAGAAAATTGGGTTGGACAGATCGGGACGCGTCTCGTCTACGATCAGGACGGTACGCCTGCCATCGTGTCCTACGGGATCGGATCCTTCAAGCCAGACGGGGACGATGATTACATCAACAACGAGCTGAGGAAAGAGGCTCAGAGCGCTGCCGTCGACAATGCCGATGCTCAAATCGCAGAGGTAGTCAACGGCAGGATGAGTGCTGAATCCTCCCGGCAGCAAGGGGAAACTGTCGAGAAGTCCGTCAGTCGCCAGATGGTTGTTGATTCAGCCACTCTGGAAAGCACGGTGAAGAACATCATCAAGACGTCGCAATCACAAGCCAAGTTGGCAGCCAAAATGGATTTGAAGGGCATAACGACGCTTGCAACGAAAACCATTAAGCTACCTACCGGCCAGACGATGTGCTTTGCCGTCCGGGTCTGGAAGTACAGCACACTGAATGCGATCAATCATTTGAATCGACCGCGAGGCGCAAGTACTGGCGTGCATGGTTCAGACAAGGGGTCTGGTCAGGCGGGAAGCTATGAAGGCTTCAAGGTTAACGATTTGGATGATTTCTAATGAAAAGTAGCGATCTTTCTGTCTTGCCCCGATGGGTGCGTACGGCTTGCCTCTTGGGTTGTTGTCTGGGGTTGGGCGCACAAGCCCAGGTTGTCACGGTCAACCGCACAACCGAAGGATATGGAACGAGTTCCGACGAGGCGATCCAGAATGCGTTGATCGAGGCCGTGAAGCAAGAAAAAGGATTGAAGCTCGAGATGCTGCGGGAAATGACTTCGGCGATTTCTCAGCAGTCTGTTGTCCAGGATGGCGCCACGGCGAAATCGACCGTGGTTGCCAAGGAGGCGCAGAAGCATGTCGAGGAGGCCACTAAGGGTCTGATCAAAGGCTACTCGGTCACATCATGCGAAAAGACGCCAGATGGCGACTGGAAGGCCGTGCTGGATGTGCAGTTCGCCCAGTACAAAACTCCGGGCTTGTCCCCCGATGGTCGTCGGAAGATCGTCATGGCGCCGTTTGCATCGGACTACGAGGCGTTCCGGCTCGGCACCGGGCAGGTGCCGGTCAAGACGATCCAAAACGATCTGGACGACAAGCTCAACACCTACATCACGCAGTCCCGACGCTTCGCCGTTCTCACGCGCAAGGACGCCGAAAGCATCCTGGCTGAGAAACGGCTCATCCTCACCAGCAGCGACGACATCGGCGAGCAGGCCAAGATCGGCGCGGCGCTGGGCACCGACTACATCCTCGCCGGCTCCATCGGCGACCTCTACATCGGGTACGAAGAAAAGAAAATCCAACTGACCGGCGCCGTCGCGCCCAAGGTGGTTCGAGCGAGAATCAAGGTTGCGTATCGGGTCGTCGTCATGGCGACCACGCAGGTCAAATGGTCTGACGCGGTCGTGATCGACTTGCCCAAAGCCGAACTCGACGCCTTTTCGGGGGATGTCGCCTCGGCATACGACTACCTGATCGACTACGCGGCGAGAACCATCGCGTCAGCGTGCTTGAACAACATCTACCCCGTGAAAGGCGTCCGCGTCCAGGAGGACGGAACGGTCGTTCTGGACCAAGGCGGAGCGATGATGGGCGCGGGGCAGCGTTTCGACGCCTTCGTGCTGGGCGAGATGGACTACAGCCCGACGACCAAGGAGCCTCTCGGACGCGATGAAAAATGGGCGGCGACGCTTCAGCTCGTCAATGTCGAAGCCAAGAAGTCCACGGCCAAAGTCGTGAAAGGTCGGCTGACTGCGGATGACATCAAGCAAGGCGTGGTCTGCCGATACGCCGCCCCCGAAGCTGAACAGGAGGCACCCAAACCCGACGCGACATCCGGTCGAGGCGTGGTGCTCCCATTTGATTGAAATTATCAATACCCTCAAACGAATTCGCAACAACTCACAAATCAAGGAGTTCAGCGCAATGGCAACGGTCTATCATTATGACGCAAACGGCAAACCAACGGGAAGTACTTCTGACGAACCGCCCAAGCCGGGATGTATCGCTACCGCAATTGGGATTGTTCTTGTAATTATTTTGGTTCTGTGTGCCAAGTCGGACAACGACAAGGGAACGCCGGAGCCGACCCAACAAGAAGCAAAATCTCAGGAAGCTCCTGACAATTTCATCAAGGCTGAGCCGAATGGCCGGACGGTGATCACCCACACGGTCACACGAGAAGGAAGTGTTCATGGAGATCGACTGGATGCCAATCCGGCCTTGCAAGATCAGCTTCGCAAGATGGAAGAGTTGAAACGGAAGGCGCGGGCACGGGATTTCGATGAGAATCCATAGTGCGTCCCAAAGAGTTTGCCAATTGTTCGCATAACCATGCGTTAATGAAGGAGGAGCCAACTATGAGGCGTTTGATAATACCGAGCTGTGTGCTGACGGAGGAGGATGTCGATGCGATTCGGGCTGCAGCGGGCGGAGTTGATTCTGAAATCCTGTGTCTTTTCTCACAGATTCAGAACTGTCTGATCCAATGCGGCGGTTTCCAATTGGATGCAACTCAAATAGATCACCTCAAGAAGCTGTTGACAGATACAACAAAGAAGCACGAGGGGAAAAAACTCGCGACTCATTCCAAGGCTGTGTTGAAGAAGATTGCAAAGGTGGAATCACTGCCAGATCCCTCCGAGTTGGAAAAGGAAGTTTTCGCGATGTTGAAAAAACTGTCTGAAGATAAACCATGAGCATTCGCATTGCCCTTCTTTTCGTAACCGCCTTCTCCATCGCCCTGCTGCTGGGGGGATGCGGGGATGGACAGAATGAGGCGCGAAACACGCCCGCAGAGATCACCGCCGCCGCCGTGGAGGCGCACGTGAAGACGATGGTGGAGGGACTGGGCGACGTGAGGATCGTCGAGACGTCGCCGGGGCATTTTACGGGGACTGGCAGCCTCGATGGAAGTGCCTGTTGGATCGCGGCATTCCATGGCAATGGCGTGTTCTGCTACCGTATAGAGAGTGTCGACGGTTTCCCGACCATTCGGGAGTACCTCGCGTCAGGAGAAATGGAAGAAGGCAACCTTCACGTTCTCGAAATCGAGAACGAAGACGGAATCATCGAAGAAAGTGTTGCGGACCTTAACAATAAGACAATTCGATCAACGACCCTGAAGCCAGCACGACGGAGTCTTGTTCCTCTTGGTACGATATTGTCAGAAGAGACCGGATCGATTGATCAACCCTTTCCAACCTACCAAGAAATCCTTCGAAAGATGGTCAAGATGAAGCGAGAGTTCGAAGAGAATCCCTAGCCGGAGGGGGATGCTCCCGGTTGCCCCCCAGAGCCTTTTCGCGTATTTCGTGTTTCGTAGTTTGCTTTCAAGCCCAAAGCCCCATTCGCGTTCATTCGTGTCCATTCGTGGTTCCCATCCACAAACCCAGCCCTGCATGCCAAAGGAACAATCATGAACATTCGCTTCGCCCCGCTCCTCTCCGTCGCCCTTGGACTCGCCGCATTTGCCGGCGAGCCCGGGGTTCTGACCGTTGAAGACCTCGACAAACCCCTCGACGAGCCGTCGGGCGTCGCCCAACCGGCCGAAGCCCCCGCTCCGGCGGCCGCCGTCGTTCCGGAATCCACTTTAGCGACCCCTCCGGCGGTCGCGCCGTCTCGCGCTCCCGCGCCCTCGCCCGCGAACGCGACCACGGCGGCGGGTTCGGGAGGAACGCTCGCCCGGGCGACCGGTTCCGAAGCGGGCGCCGCGCCGAAATTGCCCGTCGCGTCCGCGAACACATTTGCCTATCCCGCCGGCAGCCAGGCGATCCGCCACGCGGACCGCACCCTGCAAATCACCTCGCCGGAGGGCGTGGCGACCTCCCATCCCGCCGGAAGCCGCGCGTTCCGCCTCGCGGACGGGTCGCTGAACGTCGTCGTCCCCGCCGTCCCCGCGCCGAGGCCCGCGCCCGTGGCCCCCGCGGCCCCGGCCGCGCTTGCGCCTGCGCTCGCCGCGCGTCCGTCCGGCTCCGCCTCGCTTGCCGCGCCGCCTTCGGCAGCGCCGCAAGTCCCGCGCCCTGCGGCGCCGGCCGCGATCACGCCACCCGAACGTCCCGCAGTCCAGACGAGCGTCGTCCCCGGCGCCTCCCTGGATCGTGGCGGGATGGGCGAAAGCATCAAAGGACTTGCCCTTGACGATGCGAAAAACGACGGGCTCTATTTCACCGTGCGTGGACTCGCCGCATCGATGTCCGCAAGCGTGGACGGTCGCATGGGCGGAGATTCGCTGGATTCATTTGTTGGCGGCTCGTTGGCGTTCGGTCGTCGTTTCAATGATCGATTCAGTGTGGAAGTCGAAGGGGGCGGCGCGACGGCTTCCGAAGGAGAGGACAGCGCGACAACCGCCATGGGATTCGTCAATGTCCTCTATTCAGTTCCCGTCTCCAAGCGGACTTCGCTTTTCGCCGGTGGCGGCGCGGGCGTCCTCTACTACAAGGAGGAGTTTGAATACACGGATTATTACACGGACTACTACTATACCACCCGATATTACTATTCATGGTATGGCTACTATCCCGTCCGGACGCGACATTCCTATCGCCAATACTACACGGCCGATGGCACCGGCGAAGCCATTTTGCCCGCCTTCAACGCGACGGCGGGATTGTCGTTCAGCCTGAGCCGTTCCTTGTCGCTGGACGTGGCCTTCCGCTATATCACGACGCTGGAAGGCGAATACAAGAGCGACGAGATCGGAGATGCCGACGTGCAGCTCGATTTTGTGGGTGGCTACGCCGGCCTGAGCTTGTATTTCTGAAAGAAAATTATCATGAAATTGTCGAAGCCCATTCCGGCGAATCTGGCTTGTGTCTTTCTGCTTTCCTGCCTGATGGTCTCATGCGAGTCCGGCGGCGGCGACGACGAATTCCACCCATCCGACTCCTACCGCGCGTCCGCGACGCTGGACGGGACCTGGATCGGCACGTCGTCGACAGGCCAGGTCAGCACCCGGCTGCATCTGTCCGAATCGAACGGGTACATCGCCGGGGATCTGAAATGGCCCAACGATTCCAGATCGATTTCGGGGAGCCGCAGCGGCGAGACGATCCGCCTCAATGTCGAAGGCGGCGATCGCTGGTCGCTCGTGTTCGCAAGCGGCGACACGCTGGTGGGAACCGCGGTCAAGCCCGACGGCAACACCTACGCCCTTTCCTTCACACGGTGATGTCGTAGAAAATTCCGGGGCTGGCCCCTGCGTTGTTTCGACGCCCCGGCGGGGATGCCCGCCTCGTCCCGACGCGAATGCGGCGCCGCGGACGCTCGCGCTAAGCCCAACAGGGTGGTATTCCGTCCTTGTGCGAGGCGGACGGGGACGACGCCGGCATCGGGAGGCGCAAGTTCCTTCATGACGGCAGATGCGGCGTTGTCTGCCGCGTCGCCGCCGTAAAAGTATTCGCCCAGTCGCCATGCCGTGTTTCCGTTGACTGTCACCGTGGCGGTGTTCGTCGCACTGCCACGGACGTCCGCATAGCCGGGGATTGTGCGCTGCTTGTACTGGTTGAGGGCGTTTGCCGTGTACGACTCCACAAGCGCGTTGTTTTCGTGATCGTACTCCGTTGCGGAGGTGCGATTGCCTATGGGGTCGTAGGCGTAGTCGTACGAAAACCCTCGCACTTCCTGATTTGCATCGTTGACCAAACTGCGACGCGCGGAGGTCACTTCGCTTCTGGCGTTGTAGCCGTAGGCGTCGCGAACAGGAACATCAAAAGCGGTTCCCGAACGTGAGATCGCCGTGCGTCTGCCGATGGCGTCGTTTTCGTAATCGAAGCGCGAAATCACCTCAGAGCCGTACTTGTTCTCAACAGCCGTTATCAGCGAACGATCTGGCTCATATGAACGGCTCCATGAATGACCGGAAGAGACGGTCATGCCGGAGACGAGGGATGAGCCAGGCAGATACGAGTATTCAAAGACATCCGCAGATTGCGCAGATTCCACAGATTGAAAACGGCCGAAAGTGTCGTACCCATATGCCACGAAATACGGCTGGCCGGGGTCACCGACCCCAGCTACAGAAAGACCCGTGCTCCGGCCATTGGGATCGGAGATCCGATTGAGGACAACGCCGTTCTGAGTTTCGGCAATGAGTTCCAGCGTGTTGGTGGAATAGGCGTAGAGATTCGTCGAGACACCGGCGGCAATGGCCGAGAGCTGACGGCCGATGCGGTCGTAGGTGTAGGTGACGTCCGGGGTGGCGTCGGAATAATTCACCGAGAGGACAGAGCCGAGAACGTCGTATGCATACGACGTCACAATCCCCCTCGCCCATGTCCGTGTGGCGAGTTTGCCGTCCGGCGTGTAGGTGTAGGATGGGCCTTTGCCGCCTGCCTGTTCGGCAGACAGGTCGTCGTAGAGCTTCTGGACGAGCAGGCCAGTGACGGGGTCGTAGCTCCAGCGGGTGACATCGAGGGAGGGATGGTCAAGAGAATCAACCGTAGCGGGGTCGAGCGCGGTGTCGCGGGTGGTGGCCATGGCAACCATGCGACCTTCGGTGTCGTACTCGTACCAGACGGGGTAGGTGGCACCGTACTGCTTGACGACACTGCCACGGAGATCGTAGACAGTGTGAGTGGATTGGTTGAGAGCGTCAATAGTCTCGATCAGGCGCCCGTAGTCGTCGTAGACATACGTCGTTCTGGCGACCGACGTACCCTCACCCTGACCCTCTCCCAGGGAGAGAGGTGAATCTACCCAAGCGACCTGTCCGAGGCCATTGTAGGTCGTGGTGGTCGTGTTGCCGCGTCCGTCGGTGACAGTTGCACGGCGGTTAAGCCCGTCGTAGGTGAAGCGGTTAGTGATAGCAGTCGTAGAGACTAATTCAACAAGCTGTCCGAAAACCTGCTTGTTTACCTGCGGCTGGACAGATGACGGCACAGTGGTGGATAAAATGGCTACGCCTGTATTACGGTCAATAGCCTGTGTCTTTTTCGCAACATTACCACGGATGTCTTCCGATTCGGAAAAGGAAGCGTAACCACCAAAATTCGTCAGCTTCTTACGCGACTTGCCTGTCGTTACAATGCGGTCGGTGCCAAAATCAGGATAGGCGAACTGGATTGATTCCTTCCAAATGGCATTCTCCTTGGCGATGTAGGTATCCGTGCAACTAGTAACGCGATCCGGGCCAATGAAGTCGATAACACCATTTTGATTGACATCGAGGGCAACAAGTATCAACCCGCCGTAGCGGTCATACTGGAAGAGTGATGACGAAATAGTGGACGCGATGGAAGTCGCTCTATCAAAATGAAATTTAACGCTAGCAACGGGGCGCGAAGCATTGTCGTATACGTTTGTCGTGATGATCGTGAAGTTGCCAAACCCCGGCTTTTCTTCGCGGAGGATGCGGCCGAGGAGGTCGGTGGTGGTCTTGCTCCAGGCGGGGGCGGAGGCGTCGGAGCCGTGGTGGATCTTGGTCCAGCGGGTGCCGTCGGCGTTGACGCCGTAGGTGTGGAAGCGCGGGGCGGTGGCGGTGCCGGAGACGGTGCGGACGCGGCCCGCCGCGTCCGTGACGGTCGTCTGCGTCGCGCCGGTGGGTTGCGTCACGGTGGTGGTGCGTTCGTCCGCCGAGTACGAATAGCTTGTGGTGTTGCCGAGTTCGTCGGTCTGGGATGTGACACGGCCGAGGGCGTCGTAGGTGGTGCGGAGGACGGGGGTGCCAAGCTGCGCGACGCGGTTCGTCGTCCAGGTGGCGACGCGGCGGCCGAGGGCGTCGTAGCCGATGTGCGTCTCGATGGGGTTCGGATCAAGTACGGTGCGGACGATCAAACGGCCGCTATCATCGTAGGTGAAGGTGGTGCGGGTGCCGTCGGGCGCGGTCTCAGAGGACTTGCCGCAGCAGGTGCCTGCCCATTCAGAGGTGGTGATGAGCCCGTTGAAGGTCGTGCGCTTCGTCTCCTTGCCGTTGACGCTGTACTCGTAGACGACGCCGTCGATCTGCTCCCAAACGCCAGCGGCGGTCATGAGCTCCGTGCGCTCCTCGACCAAGTTTCCGATGCGGCTGTAGATGGCCGAGCGGCGGGTTGTCTGCATGGCGACGGGATCAAGTTCATCCTCGTGGACGCGGGTGACGGTCTCCGTCCAAATCGAGTCAATCCACGAATAGGCATACAAGTCCATCTGTCCGTCTTCGTAGCGCACGGATTTTAGGCGTCCGGCACTGTAGTCATCCTCCGCCGCGGGATACCAGGTCTTCACGGTGCGCAAATTGCCTACGGCTCCGTAAGCGGCTCCTTGTGTAGCTGCTCGTTCGACGATCTCCTGCGTGGGGAGATAAGCGTAGTAGGTCCGCTCGACTTCGATGGCATTGATGGTGCGGGTCACGGTGCGCGGACGGATGTCGTTGAGAAGCGTTAGATCGGCTGGATCAACAGGTGCGTAGGAGGTGGTGACGACTTCTCCGAGATTGGGATGTGTTTCGCTGATCTGCCGTCCGTTGGCGTCGTAGGCGTACTTGACCCAGGCACCCGTGGAGTCCTTCTTCTCGCTGACCTTTCCGATGGCCGCGCCGCTTGCAACATACCACCAGGATTTGCTGCGCGTAGCCGCGCCGACGCCTTCAACTTGATTCGTGGCGGCATACCCCCAGCTTTTGCTGACGAAAAGATGCTTCTTCTGGCTGTAGATGCGCCCGGCGGAATCCTTGACGACATGAACCAGCTGTGCCGTATTCTCATCGTCACCGTAATAGATTTCCTTTTGATCGACGACCCCGTCGGGATGGACTAGTGTCCAGTCGCCGTTGATATAGGCGTAGGCATACCGCTGGGCGGACGCTCCGCCTTTCTTGAGCGTGACGATCAGGTGGTTGACATCCTCGCCGCGGTCGACGGTGAGCACTTCGGTTGCGGCATGGGGAGGAAGGGCATAGAGTCCATTGGCGAAAGCAGGAAGCTCGGTCAGCGGATAGACGGTGACCGTGTAGCCCGAGGAACCCCGGGTGACGATATCGGCGAGGCGGGAGGGGGCGAGGACCTGGCGCAGGAGGCCGTTGGGGGCGCGGACGATGTCGACGCCGAAGTCCTCGGGGGCGAGCATGCGGCCGCGGGGGTCGGTGTAGGAGACGAGCTTGCCGAGTTCGCCGGTGATGTCGGTGGCGAGGAAGCGCCAGACGGAGCCGTCGCCGGGATACAGGTCGTAGTAGACGGGCTCGGTGAGCGTGGCCCAGCCGTTGGCGTCGACCATCTGGACGCGCTCGGGGAGGTCGATGTGGACGCCGGGGTCGGGGATGGCGAGGGAGGAGCCGGCGGCGAAGCGGAAGCGGATGCGGCCGCCGTTGCCGCGGACGAAGTCGACGGTGGAGGGGGCGGCGCCGGGGGTGGTGACGGGGCCGAGGTGCTGGAAGGTGTAGCCCATGACGACGTGGAGGGTCTCGGGCGTGGAAAGCGCCGGGCTGGCGCTGGCGGTGAAGATCTTCAGTTCGACGCGCCGCTGGTCGGAGAGCGGGGAGGTGCGGCCGAGGGCGAGCGTGACCTGGACGCAGCCGTTTTCCACGGAGGATGTTTCGGACGGACAGCCGCAGTCCTGCATCTCGGGATCGCAGTCCGACGGGGGGTTGCGCTTGGCGTTCGGGTCAAGATCGTCGGCGTGGAGGTTGCCCGCGAAGGCGAGGAGGAGCGGGGTTGCCAGGATGCGCGAGCATGGAGAAGCGTGGAGAAGCCGGCCCTTTGCGGATCGGCCACACGCGATGAGGCGAAATGCGCTCTGAAGATTGTTCCCCGGATTCATGGCGTCATTCTACACCCTCCGGCGGTGGCGGGCAACTGGGAATTGCCACAAAAGGGCACGAAAAACCACAAAAAGGGATGCCTCCCAAGGTCTCGTTTCGTGGGCTTTGGTGCCTTTTCGTGGCTATGGATTTCATGCCCGCAACTGGCATGGCTATTTCGCCCTTTGCGCAATCCGGTCAAGCGCCGCGTTCAGCGCGGGAAGGAGGCGGGGGTTTGGATTGCCGTCGAGGAGTCGTTTCAGCCGCTCTGCGTCAGACTTGTCGCCAAACACGCCCAGCGCGCCGATTGCCGCGGTGCGCAGGGACACCGACGCTTCGTGAGAATCCGCGACGGTGCGAATTGCCGGCAGCGCGCCGATTGCCGCGGTGCGCAGGGACACCGACGCTTCGTGAGAATCCGCGACGGTGCGAATCGCCGGCAGCGCGCCGACGTGTCCGAGTTCCGAGGCGATCTGCATGGCGGTGATCCGCGCCGCCTCGTGGGCGGCGGGGTTCCCGGCGATGGCGACGGTTCGCGACTTCAGGAACGCGCGATCCGACTCTGCCGGATACGGCAGACGAGTCAGAGCGATGAGCGCCGTACCGGAATAGGAAAACGACTCGCGGAGGGCGGCTTCGCGCAAGCATTTTCTGGTGTCTTCTAGTTGGCCCGCATCCTGGAGGCGTTCCTGAAAGGCGCCCAGATGCTGAATGCAGTAGTCCTGAACCACCGGATCTTGGCGGCGATCCCCGAAGAGGCCGATCAGACGCGGTGCCAGCCCGGGAGGCGGGACGCGCTGGCTGCGCAGTGCGTTCATGACGTCGTTTTTGAGCGCGGCGACGCGCTCGGGGCGGAGCGGATCGCGCAAGGAGGACAAGTAGTCAAGCAGTATCCGGATGTCGTCCGGCGCGAGGTAGTCGCCGAGGGATTCAAGGGCGCGGGAGCGCGCCAGATAACGGTTCGCGGTATCCGGGTCGGCTCCAACGACGATCCTGACCGCATCAGCAGATGATGTTGATGCCGGTTCTAATGACGGTTCCGGAGCTTCAACTGCAATGGCCCGAAGGACGACGTTGGTGCCTGCCGTCTGAGCCGGAGGTTCAGGGCGCACGTGTGGTTGCTGCCGGTTTGTCTCCGGATCATCGCGCATTGCACCCGTTTGGTCGCGGGAAGCGATCCAAAGTCCGACACCGACTGCGGCCAACGCCACAGCTCCCCAAAATAGCTTGTTTTTTTTCACTCCCATAGAGCTCCATCGTCGCCAGGATCCGACTTTTGCAATGACAACCCGCGCTTTGGCAGAAGTCCGCCGCTTGTAAACTGAAGTCGGCGCGACTATACAATATCCGGCGGAGCCCGGGCAACAGAATTTTCCAAGAAATTTGCGACGAAAATTGCTCCGGGGCGATTCACAAAAGGGCCTGATGCGGCAATGCCCTTGTTGTGTTTTTATGGCTCTTCCACGGGTTGCGGAAAAACAGCGGCAGGTCTCTCGCTCAACTGATCGCATAAGTCGTTTCCGGGAAAGGGGCGGACAGCATGGAACGATCATTTTTCAACATCAAATGAGAAAGCAGTTCCACGCCGTACGCCTATTTGGCAGGCTTATCCCTGCAAACATGGGGATAAGTTTATCCCGTGTTTTGCGAAGCCGTCGACGGCATTGGCGAAAATGGTTTTCGAAGGGGGCTGAAAAAGCGGGACGGCTTTTCCGTTTTATGCCAGAACGGGCACTGCAACCAAACAAAAAGGACGTCCCGTGGCGAAGAATATATTGCGAACCGACCTTGCCGCCAACAGCGAGGTTGATCTTTTTTTCTTCATTGGACATATTCATAACTCCCGATTGTTCAGTGTCGTCATTTATGACGCAACCTAAAAGATTCTAAAGTTAT
>JALHHX010000239.1 GCA_022837245.1 Lentisphaerota bacterium | reverse complement strand
TCAGAACTGCATTAGATTTTCGATTCTTTTCAATCTCAGCATTAATTTTGTTTTGCACCTGTTCTTTGTTCTATTTGTTGCCTTCGCCGTAGCCGTTGGAAGTCATAAATTTGTAGCTCTTTTCGATCGACTCCCACATGTCGAGGCCTTCCGAGACGTAGTCAAGCTCGACCACGATAGTCGCAGCCTTCGCCGGAGCGTTTTTGACGAGTTCCCCGATCGGGAGTTCGCCAGTGCCGAGTGGCATGAGGTCGATCTTCATGTCCAGCAGGCCGTTCTTCATCCCGTCTAGCGACGCCTGCTGGCGGCACACACCGTCCTTCATGTGGATGAGGATCGTGTCCTTCGCGAAAATCTTAAGCATTTCGACTGGATCTTCCGTGCCCTTGCTAGTTGACCAGAAGCAGTCGATTTCATATTTCACGCCGGGACAGAGCTCGCGGTAAATTTCGTATTTGAGCTTGCCGTCGATGCGCTCGAACTCCCAGAAATGGTTGTGCTGGAAGAGCGTGATGCCTGCGGGCTTGAGTTTCTCGATGATGCCATTTGTGTTTTCGGCTGTGCGCTTTATCGCGTCCAGGTTCTTGAAATCGTCCGGCCCGTAGCCGCAAACGCAGTTGTTGAGGCCGAGCTCGCCGAGAGTGTCGATAAGCTGCGCGGCTTCCTCAGGCTTGCGCGCCCATGGCGAGTGCGATGAATACATTTTGAGGCCGAGGTTGTCGATGAGTTTTTTAAACTCCCTTGGGGTCATGTCGTGAAAACCCGCTGGCTCGACCCCCTTGTACCCGATATCCGCCACGCGTTTAACGACCTTAATGAAATCTTCTTTTGTTTTCGAGTACTCCCTTAGTGAATACAACTGCACTGACAGAGGTTTAGCCATTTTTTTCTCCATTTCCTTGTGATTGCGCGGTTGGCGCCGGTTTTCAAAATCCATAAAGCAGGTTTAGATGCTAGCATAAAACACTTCGGAAAGTAAACACAGGTTTTTTTTAAATCCCAGCCAGTCTAAGATTTTGCCCAGAAATTTTGCTGTCCAGAAATTTTGTTTGGGTGAATCCCAGAAAAACAGCTTGTAAAACAGTTGGGTGTTATGCTTAAATCTTTGGACGGCTGGGTTCTGGGTCCGGAGCTCTTAGTATGAGAAGCGAATAAAAACAAGAATAAAAACAAGAATATCTATTATGAAGCGTTTGATCACTGTGGCATTGGCGGTCGTGCCCGCTCTGGCGGCTTTTGCCGTTTCAACCGAGTCCAACCCCGCTGATTCGAAAGGCGTCGAATCGGCCAAGAAGTTCTTTTCCGCGCTCAACAGCGGCGACGGGAACGGCGTGTACGGGCTCATGCCCAAGTCGTACCAAAAAGACATTTCAACCGTCGTCTCCGCGTTCGGCGCAAAGATGGACGCCGATTTGTGGAAAGAAGGCCAGGGGATCGTCGCGGAGCTGGCGGATCTGGCGGCCGCGAAATCAGGCATGCTCGCGGAGATGGCAACGCAGGGCCTCGCCGGGAATCCGGAGTTGTCCATGACCCCGGAGCAAATCACCGCGGTCCAAAAAGAGACGGCGGAGAAAATCGCCAAGGCGGCGCCGGAGTTCAAGAAGTTCGCCAACAAGCTGACGCTCGACACCCTGAAGACAGGCAAGATCGAGGACATCCTCGCCATGCCGGAATTGGCGAACATCTCCAAGATCGCCGCCACGTCGAAAACGGGGACGGAGGAATTCTCGCTCGTTGATGTCAAGGCCGGCGTGGGCGGAGCAGTCATAGCCGTGGTTAAGGACAGGCTCGGGCAGGTCGAGGAGACAGAGTTCGTCAACGTCGAAGGCTCGTGGGTGCCCAAAGAACTCGCCGATGGATGGAAGGAAGGCGTGGCCGAGGTTCTCAAGGGGATTAATGAGATGAAGTTCGAGGAAACACAGAAGCAGCAGTTCCTCTCCATGACGCCGATGGTCAAGATGGGCATACAGCAGGCCAAAACAGCGACCACGCCCGAACAGCTCGGCCAGGCTCTGATGATGCCGGTGATGATGGTCATGATGTCGATGGGCTCGATGGGCGGCGGGGAGGACGGCGACGAAGAAGTACCGGCAATGCCGCCGATGATGATGACGCCCCAGGCAACCCCCCGGCCCTCTGGACCCCCGCCTTCAACGCCTTCGCCAAGACGCCCCCCGCAGCCGCGCACACCAGGCGGGGTCAACCAGGTCCCCGGCTCCGGCGCGAGGCCCGCGCCCCAGCCTGTGATGCCGTAGAAACAATCTGGCGCCATTTTGTTTGGTGCTGGAACTAAAATAAGGGCTTATCCGTAAATGAGGCTTTCGTTTTCGCGCACCTCCTGATAGGATATCTGCCAACCACATCAGGAGGACATACAAATGGCAAGAACACACACCTGGGAGATATCCGATGAA
>JALHHX010000238.1 GCA_022837245.1 Lentisphaerota bacterium | reverse complement strand
GCTTTAATAGCTCCTGTAATATCAGCACTTGTAGCAGTTAGTTTACCATCAGAGTCTAACGTAAAATTAGCAGCTTTAATTGTAAGTTTTGTTCCGTCCCATAATAAATAGTTACTAGCATCAGCATAAAAACTAGCTTTCCAAAACGTATCTTTACCTAACCATATGCCTGCACTACCATAAGTAGTAGTACCAATTCCTATATAAGGGTTTTCACCTGAAGTAAGAGTTAAGCTGCTTGAAGATATTGTAGTAGCATCTATATCCCAACCACCAATGTCACCTGCAGTTGCTGAAATTTCACCAGAAATAGTTAAATCTGTCCCGTCCCATTTGAGATAGGCCGTATCAGTACCAATAGATACTTTATAAGCATCAGTATCGTACCCTATAAACACTCCAGCAGTAGCAGAAGCATAACTACTCTTATTATTAAGATAGATTTGCTTGCTGTTAGCATCTAATACTATGTCAGTACTGTTATATAATTTTCCGTCTCCGATACTCCAACCATCTAAGTCCCCTGTAGTACCCAAACTCCCACTACGTACTATAACATCTGCAAATTCAGCAGTGCCGTCTCCAAATATCTTCCATCCAGAAGTATCTATAACAAAATTTTTAGATGCTATACTACCATCAGAACTCATTATTATACCTGCAAGACCTTCTGACTCTATGGTAGTACTTGTTATTAACCAGCCCCCAATGTTTCCTATACTCGATTCAATTTCGCCTCTAACTAATACATCATTAAATTCAGCAAAGCCATCATATCGTATTTTCCAACCTGAAATCCTATGATTATAATTAGCAGTATAAATTTCACCACTAGATGCTAAAACTATATTACCGTTAGCAATATAACCCTCTCCTATATCCCAACCACCAATATTACCACCAGTACCATATAAAGTACCAAACACAGTAACATCGTTAAAAAACGCATCACCATCAGATTCTATTTTCCATCCAGTACCTGCAACTCCAGTATCTCTAACATACTTAATTGTATGAGAAGTACTTGGAGCTAAATTAGTCAAAGAATTAGTTTGAGGAACGAAAGTATATTCTACAGACTCCCCTGAAACTTTAACATATATTATGGATTGAGCTTTATACGTAAGAGCTAATGTTCCTTCTCCTGTAGATGATTTAGTTTCTTCATAATCAGATGCTACAAAAGTCCCTTCAGAAAAATCAGAGGTTTCAATACTACCGGCAGAATCCAGTATTATATTTTCAGCAGATATAGTTGTAGCATCTAAACTCCAACCACCTATTGTACCTCCAGTAACTGTAATTTTACCATCAGAGTCTAATTCAAAATTAGCTGCTTTAGCAGTTAATTTTGAGCCATCCCATAGTAAGTAATTATTAGCATCTTTAAAGAAACTGGCTTTCCAGCTAGTATCTTTACCTAACCATATTCCTGCACCACTATATTCAATAGTGCCTAGTCCTATATACGGTGTTTCTTCTCCTTCTTCGGAAGCATATAAAGTAATTCCATAAGATGATAATGAAGTACTGCCTATTGTCCAGCCGCCTATAACTCCTGAAGGAGCAACAATCTCACCTGAAATAACTAAATCTGAACCAGTCCACTTGAAGTAATTAGTCTCATTTCCGATATTTACTTTTGGAGTACCACTATCATACCCCATAAACACACCATTAGTAACACTGGCGTATGTAGATTTATCATTCAAATAAATACTCTTATTAGTAGCATCTAATACTATATCAGTGCCGTTCTGTAATTTACCGTCTTCTGTGACTTCCCAATCTCCACCAAGATTTCCAGTTTGAAAATCTCCATTACGTATCAAAATAGAATTAAATTCAGCATCACCAGAACTATCTATTTTCCAGCCTGAAGTTTCAGCTTCGTAATTAGCCTGTATTGTACCATTAGAGTTTAATTCAATACCATCATAGGCAGTAATATAGTGTATTACATGTTCTTTACTAGCCTCTAATCCTTCAATAGTTCTAGGAGGAATAAAAGTTAATTGATCTTGCCTATATAGCTGCCCTGTTTCTATATTCCTGACGTATATTAGCTCTACCGCATCGGCTGTAAGTGTCAATACTCCTAAGCCACTAGAAGTAAGTGTTTCAGAAGTAGATGTGTGAGACGAAATAACTCCGTTAGCTATTTTCCAGTTTCCAAGAAATCCAGTATCTGAATACAACGTGCTTCTTATAACCGCATTATTAAATTCTGCCAATCCATCGTATCTTATCTTCCACCCTGAAACTTCAGGAATATAGTTAGCAGTATAAATCTCGCCTTTAGAAGCAAGTACTATATTACCGTTGGCTATATAATCGTCTGTTATCTCCCACCCTGCTATATTACCCATGCTTGAATAAAGAGTGCCAAAAACAGTAACATTATTGAAGTAAGCAGAGCCACTAGC
>JALHHX010000036.1 GCA_022837245.1 Lentisphaerota bacterium | reverse complement strand
CGCATGGATAAAGAGTCTTCGACAGTGCTGGAATCCGTTCGACCTACTCCGGTAGCGGCGGAGGTGGATGTGTGTGTTATCGGGGGGAGCTGCACGGGCGCATTTGCCGCGTTGCGAGCTGCTGAAGCCGGCATGAAGGTAGCTATTGTGGAGAACAACGGCTTTTTCGGCGGCACCGCAACGGCCGGTCTCGTGCCGGTGTGGCACTCGTTCCTTTCGACCGATGGCAGGAGGGAAATCATCAAGGGGCTCTCACGGCAGTTGCTCGACCATCTGGTGCGGCACGGTCAAGCGGCTGTCCAGAACGCCACAAGCCCCACGGTTTTCGCATATCTGAGCTCCACTGGGCTGATCACGGCGCTCGATGAAACGCTCTCCGGCAACCCGCTGATCCGGCCTTTCCTCCATGCTCGTTTCGTTGCGGTGGTTAAGGACGGAGAAGGGAGGGTGACGCACGCGGTGATCGAAGACAAGTCTGGCAGACGCGCCATATCGGCGAAGTTTTTCATCGACGCGTCAGGAGATGCCGACCTGCTGCACAGGGCCGGATTCGAGATGTGGCGTCCGGAAAAACATCTCCTGCAACCGCATACCACATGCGTTCTTCTTTCCGGCGTTGACGAGGTCAAGGCCGCGCAGCCCGAGTTCTCGCTGGGAGAAATGATGCGCCCGGAGCGCGGTGCCGGGCTCAAGCACGTCTTCATGTGGGGTGCGCCAGTGGTGGGTGCGCCCGGGTTGACCTTCGGGGCGATCAGCCGCGTGCACAACTGCGATCCGTCGGACGCCGACGACCTGACGGCCGGCGAGATCGAAGGGCGCCGGCAGATGGCGTCTTACGTGCGCGCATGCAACCGCGAGTTCCCTGTAGATGGCCCCGGCGTGCGCATTGCTTCTTTCGCCACATGCATGGGGATACGCGAGTCGCGCCACGCGCGCTGCCTCTATTCGCTGACCGAGGAAGATGTCCTGCGCGGGCGGGTTTTCGAAGATGCCGTGGCGTATGGCAGCTATCGCGTGGACATTCACCACGATGGCGGAATCACTTTCAAAAACCTCGACGGGAAACAGGAGGTGATGAACGTGGACCCTGCCACGGGCGAAATCTCTTGGGAGCATGGAAGGTGGCTTCCCGAGGGCGAGACGCCTGCCACATTCTACCAGATCCCGTACAGGAGCCTGGTGCCCAGGGGTTCCGTGAACGTGCTTTGCGCCGGGCGGATGCTCGACTGCGACAGAGGCGCCTACGGGGCGGCGCGTGTTATGGTAAACTGCAACCAGATGGGCGAGGCGGCGGGAGTTGCCGCGGCCCGTTGCGTCAAAGAGGGCGTTCCAGTTGAGTCGGCATGGAAGGGACTGGAGCGCGAGGAGCCGCCGACCGTGAATTTCTGGCCGAATTAAATCAAAGGACAACGACATGGGCAAAAAAGCATCGCGAATCAAACAAATCAAGGTGGTTTCCAACACGCATTGGGACAGGGAGTTCAGGCATTCGTTCGAAAAGACGCGCAGGCATCTTATGGACATGCTGGACACGACTCTCGATATCCTTGAGGGCGACCCGAAATATAATTCGTTCACGATGGATGGCCACAGCATAATGATCGACGACTATCTGGAGATGCGTCCCGAGCGTCGTGAGCAGGTGGAGAAGTTCATCAAGCAGGGTAGGCTCGTAATCGGGCCGTACTACACGCTGGCGGAGGAGTTCAGCGTCGGGCAGGAGCCGATTGTCCGCAACCTGATCTACGGGCGCAAGACGGTTCAGAAATACGGCGGAAAGACCGGAACCGTGGCGTATACGCCGTCGTCATGGGGGCAGACGGGGCAGCTCCCGCAGATCCTGCGTGATTTCGGGCTGACCCATATGATGTTCTACCGAGGCGTGAGCCACCACGAGTGCGACGCCGAGTGGATTTGGGAGGCGCCTGACGGGACGCGGGTGATGGCCAGCAGGTTTGCGGTTTATGCGCGCTACAACTGGTACTACCAGGTGCACCGCGCCGTCACGACAGGGCGCGTGTTCGAGAAGGATTACATCTGGGGCGAATTCGATGAGGCGCCGTTCCGCCCGGCGGACGGCCTTTCCGGAGAGGACTTGACATTCGAGCTCAAATCACCCGCCAACCTTTACAATCCTAAGCGCCTTAAGCAGGCGATCGAGGATATGGTTGAAAGGGAAGGGAAACATTTCACGACAGAGGTTTTCCTCGCTATGAACGGCCACGATATTTCAGTGGCGCACCCCAACGAGTCGCGCGTCATAGAAGACGCCAAAAAGTTGTTCGCAGGCAAGTACGACATCGAACATTGCAGCTTGGAGGAATTCTGGGCTGAAGCAGAGAAGCATATCGACAAGGACAAACTGCCAGTTCTGACGGGCGAGCGGCGTAGCTACCTCAAAGAAGGGATGTGGACTTTCCTGTTCCCCAATACGATCAGTAGCCGCACTTATCTGAAGCAGGAGGATTTTGCCGCGACATGCAATCTTGTGCGCACAGCCGAGCCTCTGGCATGCCTCGCGATTGCCAACGGCGCCGAGGCACCAACGCGCTACCTCGACCGTGGCTGGCGCTATTTGCTGTCAAACCACACGCACGACGCGAATGGCGGTTGTGCGCCGGACGCAGTGTGCCAGGATATGGAGTATCGCTACAGAAAAGCGTCGGATATCGCGGACATCGTTGCGTCAGACGCGTTGGGGTATATCGCGTTGAACCTCGCACCGGGCAAGCAATCGGCAGACGTGATGCAGCTTATTGTTTACAATCCGTTGCCGTTCAAGCGCGATGCGATAGTGGCGGTGGATCTCGAAATTCCCCGCACTCACGGCGCCAAGGCCGCGCGCCTTGTGGATCAATCTGGCAATGAAGTTGCAATGCAGGCTATCAGCGATGAAAAATCCAGTTCGTTTGTCGATAGCATTTGGGAAGTGCCGAGGATTCTAGAATCGAACCGCGTGCGTTTCTACGCGAAGTTCGACGACCTGCCTGGTCTGGGCTACCGAACCTACACAATCGTTCCTGAAAAAGCGGAGCTGCGTGACAACGACACGCTCGTCACAGGACCCGCGAGCATGGAGAACGATCATCTCGCCGTGACCGTCAATGGCAACGGCACAATTGACATCCTTCACAAAGCGACAGCGGAAATGTACAACTCCGTAAACTATCTGCGCGACCAGGGCGAGACCGGCAACGCATGGAAGCACGTGCCGCCGGTGTTCGATCAGGTGTTCACAAGCTTGGGTGCGTCGGCGACTGTGCGCATCATTGAAAATGGACCGCTAGTCTCGGCGATCGCAGCGGAATACGAATTTGAAGTGCCTCTGGATTACGCCGACGGCACTCGCCGCAGCGACACGCTCGTAAAGCTCCCTGTGCGGGTGGAGTACAGACTGCGCGCAGGAGAATCGAAAGTGAACGTGCGCATTAAAATCGACAATCGCGCCAAGGATCATTGGCTGCGCGCGTGCGTGCCTACCGGGATCACGGCGGAGCACACGGTTTCCGACAGCCATTTCGACGCGGTCATCCGTCCGGTTAAGATTCCTGATAGCACTGGTTGGGTTGAGCGGGCGTATGGCACGCACCCGATGCAGACGTTTGCAGGCGTTTCGGACGAACATGGCGGCATAGCGTTCATGCCTCGCGGGCTTTACGAGTACGAGATGTTCGAGGACGCGGAGAGCACTCTCGCGCTTACCCTGATCCGCGCATGCCGCATAAAGCTGGCGGTGAGCGAGGAGAAGCAGACGGAGCTGCCGGACGATGGGATACAGTGCCCAGGAATCCGTCGTTTCGAGTACGACATTTGCGTGCATGAGGGCGATTGGAGTCAGGCTGGGCTCTTCAACGAGGCGGCATGCGGTTACACGCCGATCCGCGCCGCGCAGATTGGGCGGGGCAAGGGCACACTGCCTTTGGAGGGCGGGTTTGCTTCGATCGACAACTCCGTCGTCCACATTTCCGCGATCAAACCGGCTGAAAGCGGCAAGGGCGTAGTGATGCGCCTATTCAACCCCTCTGCCAAGGCGCAAACTCCGCAGATCGAACTGTCCAATGCGGTCGTCAAGGCGTGCCACTGCGGCATGGACGAGACGCCTGGCAAGGCGGTCCCCATCAAGGGAGGCAAGATCAGGGTCGCGCTGGAGCCGCACAAAATCGCAAGCGTCCTGCTGGAGGTGAACTGAAATGGTAAACGTTCCAGGGCTGGGTGAAATCGCGGTTGGGCCGGGTGCTGATTTTCAGGAGCTTGAAATCGGCGGCGACGGTATCTACCGGGCCGGAGTCGATGGCGTGGAGCGTATTCTCGCGCCGCGTGACCGCAAGTCGGAGTTGATCGTTTACGAAAAGCAGACGCTCGTGTACATAAAGTCCGCCATGGGGCATCCGGCCATATATCCGCTTCCACCGGCGCATTTCAATGCGCCGGCCGAGGCCGTGCTGATGGATCTCGACGGCACGAGCGTTCACAGCGAGAGCTTCTGGATGTGGATCATAGAGCTCACGATCGCGAAGCTGGTGGGTGACGCGAAGTTCCGGCTTGACAAGGTGGATGAGCCGCATGTGTCGGGTCATTCTGTAAGCGAGCATCTGCAATACTGCATAGCGAAATACTGCCCTGACAAAACCGTGGAAGAGGCGCGATCAATCTACTATGAAGTGACCAACTTCGAGATGAACGAGATAATGGAGGGACGCGGCAAGGCGGACGCTTTCTCCCCTGCGCCGGGGCTTAAGGAGTTCCTACTTGCTCTCAAGGGAAATGGAGTGCGTATCGGGCTGGTGACCTCTGGGTTGTACGAGAAGGCGTGGCCAGAAGTGCTGTCGGCCTTCCGCCAGCTAGACCTTGGCGATCCGCTTGAATTCTACGACGCCATAATCACGGCGGGACAAGCGTTGCGCAAGGGGCAGACAGGCACTATGGGCGAGCTTGAGCCGAAGCCGCACCCGTGGCTTTATGCCGAGACGGCGCGCGTGGGGCTTGGAATTGAGCCTGAGCGGCGTCAACGCGTCATAGGGATCGAAGATTCCGGCGCTGGTGTGGTTTCGATACGGCTTGCCGGCTTCGCCGCGATAGGCATTGGCGGCGGCAACATCGAAAAGAGCGGCACCACGCCGATGCTGTGGTCGGCTTGTGAAAATTTAATGGAGGCGTTGCCTCTGATACTTGGTTGTTAGCAAATATGTTTGAACAACGGGAAGGGTGGGTTTGATATGTCTCATTTTTACATTGACCTGGCAATCGCAAGGTGCGCCGATGATCGCGGCAGGATAGCACGGGAGATACTTGGCGAGCATGTGCCGCTTGAGGCGGAAGTGGCGGTGACCCCGTCCCCGGTGCCGTTCGCCAAACGCAAAGATCTCGAATACCGGAAGATACGCGAGGGCGAGCACTGGGGATCCAAATGGGATTGCGGATGGTTCCACCTTAAGGGGCGTATCCCGAAGGAATGGGCGGGCGAATACGTAGTGGCGAGGATAGACTTGTCGGGCGAGATACTGGTGCTGGACGCCAAGGGCGATGCAATCATGGGCATGACGAACGGCTCTGTGTTCGCGCCTGGCTACTCAAAGGATCTGATGCACATCGCACCGGAATGCAAAGGCGGCGAGAACATTGAGCTTTGGTGCGATGCCACGGCTTCCGCGCTGTTTGGCCTAGAGCGCTGCCTTGAACCAGATTGGCTGGAAAACAAGGCGGATCTGCATGGCAGGCGCGAGGCGTCTGTCACTGCAATTCGGCTCTGCAAATTCGATTATGACAAGTGGCAGCTTTGGATAGACCTGTCTGTTCTTGAGGATCTCGTCAAAGTCCTTCCCGACACGACTGCGCGCCGATACCAGATCATGCGCTGCGTCGACAAAGCGCTGACCGTTTACAACCTCAAAGGCGCGAAGGCCGCGCGTGCGGCGCTCAAGCCTGCGTTCGACGTGGCGAGCGATCCGTCGGCACCCGACGTCACGGGCGTGGGGCATGCGCATATCGACACGGCGTGGCTTTGGCCGGTTTCGGAGACGATCCGGAAGTGTGCGCGGACGTTCTCCAGCCAGATTTCACTCATCAAAAAGTATCCGGATTACGTTTTCGGAGCGTCGCAGGCGCAGCTCTATGCGTTCACGAAGGAACACTACCCCAAAATTTACGGAAAGATCAAAAAGGCCGTGGCCGCCGGGCGCTGGGAAGTGCAGGGCGGCATGTGGGTCGAGGCCGACTGCAACCTGATAAGCGGAGAATCAATGATACGCCAGTTCGTGCACGGGATGAATTTCTTCAAGGATGAGTTCGGAGTTGAGGTTAAGAACCTATGGCTGCCAGACGCCTTCGGTTATTCGGGGAATTTGCCGCAGATCCTTAATGGCTCTGGTATAAGATACTTCCTTACACAGAAGCTCTCCTGGAACCGCTACAACAAATTCCCGCACAACACGTTTATCTGGCGTGGAATCGATGGCAGCGAAGTGCTGGCGCATTTCCCACCCGAGAATACTTACAACAGCGGGGTTATGCCTGGCACATTGGTACGGAACGAGTCTGACAACCAGGAGCGCGGCCTTGTGAACGAAGCCCTCTGCCTGTTTGGGATGGGAGATGGAGGCGGTGGCCCCAAGGAGGAGCATATCGAACGCGGACTACGCCTGCGCGATCTGAACGGTTTACCTCGCTTCAAGTTCGGCCATGCGCAGCCAGTGCTGGAGAAAATGGCTGAATACCGCGATGACCTCGCCACATGGAGCGGCGAGCTGTATTTCGAGACTCACCGCGGCACGCTCACTTCACAGGCGTATGTTAAACGTTGGAACCGCCGTGCTGAGGAGGCGCTTCGGGCAGCTGAAATGGTGTGCTCATGCGCTGATCTGGCAGATTACCCGTCGGCGGCACTCGACAAAATGTGGAAGACTGTTTTGTTAAACCAGTTCCACGACATCATTCCCGGCTCGAGCATACACAAAGTCTACGAAGAGACCGTTCCGCAGTTGCAAGGCGTTGTCAAGCAGGCTGGCGAGCTAATGCAAAAAGCGGCACGGAAATTGTTTAAGAAAAATAAAGACGCCATAACGGTTTTCAATCCTTCGACCGAGGATGTGGATGTCGTCCTTCCTCTTCCGGACGGCTGGAGGGGTGCCGCAACCGAGGGCGGGACGGCGGTGCCTGCGCAGCAGGAGCCCGATGGCATCATGGCGCGAGTTTCGATCCCCGGCCAGAAGTTCATCACGCTCATGAAGGCGGACGGTGTTGTCAAGGGTTCGACCGAGGAGCTCGGAACCCCGCCGAAAGCAGTGCTCGAGAACGATCTGGTGCTCTACGAATTCAATTCAGGCATGCAGCTTGTTCGCGGTTTTGACAAAGAGGCAGGGGTTGAGTTCATGTCGCGGGAAGAGAGCGGCAACCGTCTCGAAATATTTGTTGACTATGGCAGGGTTGGCACCGATGCGTGGGACGTCGACGAGCACTACATGAGGCAGCTTGTCGGCGTAGCTAAGGTTGAGAACGTGGATCGCCTCGACGGGACGATGCGTTCGGGTCTAGCTGTTGACTACACGATAGGTGACGGATCGATTATTCGCCAGAAAATCTGGTTGGGAAGCGGCAGCAAACGGCTAGACTTCATTACCGAGGTCGATTGGAAAGAGACGCACAAGCTCATGCGCGTGGCGTTCCCGACATCGATCAAGACCGACAGCGCGTCGTTTGAGATTCAGTACGGTTTAGTAAAACGCAGCACGAACGACAACACCAAGTGGCAGTATGCGCAGTTCGAATGCGCGGCGCACCGCTATACGGATTTGTCGGATGGCGCATACGGCGTGGCGTTGCTCAACGATTCAAAGTACGGGCACCGCGTCAAGGGCGGCTCTCTCGAGATTTCGCTTTTACGTTCTCCGACCGATCCAGATCCAATCGCCGACAAGGGGGAGCACCTCATTACATACGCGCTACTGCCGCATTGCGGCGCTCTTGCCGGATCCGGAGTGCGTGCTGCCGCCGCGGAGCTCAACCAGGGGGTCGAGGTTTTCGATGGATTCGAGGCGGCAGGCGCGGCGGTGCCCGTGGCAGTTGCAGGCAACGATGGCATAGACCTCGCTGTCCTAAAAAAAGCAGAAAAAGGACAATGTCTTGTCGTGCGCGTTGTTGAGACGCGTGGACTTCCTTCCTCCGGCAGACTCATCTGTGCGGATGCAAACGCGAAAATCGTGCCGACCGATTTTATCGAGTGGCGAGATGACGACATAGCTCTTGCCAAGGGAAAATTAAACCTCAAGCTTAAACCGTTTGAGATCAAAACATTCAAAATACAACTGTGAAAAACATGCTGGTGATTACGCTTTGCGCACCGATTCTTGCCAGCTCCTGCGCGACGGACGCCACCAGGCCGCCTGCTGAACAACCATGCAGCGAACTGCTTGTTTGCGGCTGGGATGAAGTTTACTGCCTGGATTTCGCCAAGCTAGATGCAAAAGGAGCTCCGTCGAAAGTTTGGAGCTGGAAGGCGGCGGATTGCAAGACGCTGCCGGAGTTCTTCAAGAAGAAATTTGCGACAACGGACGAATGCAAGCCTTTTGACAACGGCAAGAAGGTGCTGGTGACATCGTCCGCATGGGCGGTGGCATACATCGACCGTGAGACTGGTGACGCTCTCTTCCACGCCGAAGTGCCAAACGCCCATTCCGCCGATCTGCTGCCAAACGGGCGCGTGGCGGTGGCGTCGTCGTTCGACAGGACAAAGAATGGTGACAGGCTCATCGTGTATGATCTGGACACGCCCAACAAGCCTTTGTTGCACGAAGAGCTTTATGGCGCCCATGGCGTGGTGTGGGATGAAAAGCGTCAATTGCTTTGGGGCTTGTCCTACACCGACCTGCGTGTTTTCAAGTTGGTCGACTGGGAGACCGATGAGCCAAAGCTGGAAAAGCTTGAGAACATACCGTTGCCAGAAGGGGCGGGACATGACATGTATCCAGTGCCGGATTCCTCGGACATGTTCGTAACGACCGGGCGCCATGTCTGGCTGTTCGACCGCGACACAAAAGAATTCCGTGAACATCCCAAGCTTGGGGACGTGGACAACGTCAAATGCGTAAATATAAACCCCGACACTGGGCGCACCGTATACGTCAAGGCCGATCTGCCGGACTGGTGGTCGGGAAAAATCCGCTTCCTTGACCCTGACGAAGTGTTCAACTATCCGGGCGGGCACATATACAAAACGCGCTGGAACAAACAGGTCAAGTAGTGGCGCATTTGCTCCCTGTTGTCCTATCCGCCAATCCGCGCGAGACAAACCCGCAATCCGGCCCGCACCCGGCCGACATAGGAGTCTGGCACCTTTTCAGGGTAGAGGCAACGAGCGACTGTCAAAGGAGTCTGGCACCTTTCCAGATAAAGGCATGGAGATTGGTTATTTGACTGGGGAACGGACTTCGACATGGTAGTCGATCTGCGGGTAGCCGCGACGGAGGAAGTGCAGTAGCCTCTGCGATTCGGACACCCCGTTTGCTTGCATGGCTTCATTGAGCCGTTGCGCCGTCGATAGGGAGAGTCGTAGTGTTTTTATCCGCCTGAAATCGTTGGTTTCGCACATCGTGGCACTAAACTCTGGGTATATGCGTGTCCAGACCGTTTCCGGGATTTCGCCATCCTCCAGCTCTTTTGCGGGCATGACAGGCAGCGACCGTCCAGCGAGGATCCGCATTCGGGAGAGAACTGATGGGTGGACATCGCAAAGCACCGTTCCGCGCGTCGTGGGGTCTTCCTGAAGGCGTTCCACAACGGATAAGAGCTCTGCTTCGACGCCTTGGCCGAGCGGAACGTGCGCCAGTAGCGGGATAAGAGACAGCATGGAGAGGGCCAGCGTGTTCCATGCGGCGGGCGTCGAGACGCGGCGCGGCGCGCGCAAAGCGAAAAACACCGCGATGGCGATGACTATGGAGAAGCTGCAGGCCGGCAGAATTTGCGTCTTGGAGAAACCGCCTGTCAGTGGCACGGAGAGCAGGGCGACTGTGGTGGCGGTGGCGCACGCAAGCAAGAAGCCACGCGGCGCGCGCGGGACTACGGTTTTGTGTAGCGGGACTGCGTTGCCTTGCGGCGGAAGGAAAACGTATGCGATGAAAACCGAGAGAAGTGGCGCGGTGCTCAGGACATAGCGTGGTGTGACTTTGTTCCCCATCCCAAAAATTAAAGCGCAGAGGGCGCACCAGGAGATCATTATGGCGACTTCGATCCCCATGGGATCCCTTAATGCTACGATCAGGCGTTTGCGGCGCGATCCGGGGTTGATAAAAAATAAAAGCCACGGGGCGAACATCGCCGGAATGAGAAAAAGGTATCCAACGATGTTAATGGGTTTGTGCAGTGGGGTGTCCTTAAGCAGACGGCCGAAAATTTGGTCGTACAGAAACTCGGAAATGAAAGATGAGTCGTATTCGCGCACCATCAAGAGGAACCATGCGGATATGAGTGCTAACCAGAGGATAAAGAACAAAGGTCTCCACTTCAACCGGTATTTCAGAATATGGCGGAGGAAAAAAGCTGCGAAGAGAAGTAACACCAGCCCGAGCAGGCCCTTGGTCATGACCGCAATGCCACAGCCTGTCAAAATGAGGGCCGGCGGAAATGCGCGCGGGCGCGGATCTCTGAGTTGTATGGCAAGTCCCAGAAATCCGAGGGCGAGTGAGGTAGTCATGAAAATGTCTGGCGTGGCGCGGTTGGAGCTGAGCAGAAAAGCCGCCTGCGTTTCCATAATGCACATGGCGAGGAAGGCGACGTCGTGCCTCCGCGTCGCGACGAATCCGATCGCATATGTTAGTGTGAGCAAAATCGCCCCCGCGACGATCGAAGGCAATCGCGAAGTCATGTACGATACGCCGAAAATGTCGTAGCTGGCGGCGAGGATCCAGTATGTCAAAATCGGCTTGTGTGGACGCGTCTCGCCGTTGTAGAAGCGCGGTGTCATGTAGTCGCCGGTTTCCAGCATGACGAGAGCGGCGTCGGTGTAGTAGCGTTCGTCGGGGTGGTGTACCTGCATCGAAGATGCGAGCGGCAGTTGAGCTACCGCGAATGCCGCAACACCCAGAGCGGCGCAAATCAGGTATTTCTTTGTTGTCATGAAGTCCTAGAAAGTTATTCGGCGATAGTGCGCCACGAGTGGCTGTTCCTTGTCGTGGCTGCTGTTGCCTGCTCCTATTTCCCAGATATAATTTCGATAATGCGCGCGGCGGCCGCCTCGGGTGTTAGTCCGCAGTATTCCATAAGGTCGGATTTTGATGTGGCGTGCGGGAGGAATTTATCTGGCCAGCCGAAACGTATGACCTTAGCATCCACCCCGGGTTGGGAATCCAGAAACTCCTCGACCGCCGAGCCGAACCCTCCGGTGGCGATGCCGTCCTCCAATGTCAGGAACACCTTGACGCCGGCATTCGCCTGGGCGAGCAGAAGTTCCTCGTCGATGGGTTTCGCGAATCGGGCATCGACGCGCACGGATGCGATTCCGGCCTTGGCGAGAATGGCTGCCGTTTTTTGGGCGAAGTCGTCTTCGGGGCCGAGCGTCCAGATGGCTACCTCGGGAGATTCGGCGGATTCGAGAATGCGCGCGCTACCGATTGGGATTGAGACGCCGTCGTCGTGGTCGTCCGCAAACGGGGCGTTGGAGCGTGGGTAGCGGATCACGACGGGGTATGGCAGCGTGATGGCGGTGCGCAGCATGCGCGCGAGCGCGGCGGCTGTGCGTGGCTGCATAATCACCATGTTGGGTATGGAGCGCATTAGTGCGATGTCGAAGACGCCGTGGTGCGTGGGGCCGTCGCCGGGGACGACGCCCGCGCGGTCGAGGCAAATCACGACTGGCAGTTTCTGCAGTGCGATGTCATGTATGACCCCATCTATCGAGCGCTGGGCGAATGTGGAATAAACTGCGACTACGGGTCGAAGTCCCGCTGCCGCAAGCCCTGCGGCGAAAGTCATCTGGTGGCTTTCACAGATTCCAACGTCGAAGAATCTGTCGGAGAAATTCTTTTCAAACGGCGCGAGACCAGTCCCGGCACCCATCGCTGCGGTGACGGCGACGATCTGGTCGTTTGTCTCTGCCAGTTTTGTGAGTTCGTTCCCAAAGGCATCGGACCAGGGTATACCTTCAGATCCTCCGTTTTTACGAACGCCTGTTTCAATTTCGAACGGGTTGGAAGAATGCCAGTTCTCTGGGTTTTGCTCGGCGGGGAGGTATCCGCATCCTTTAGTCGTCCCTACGTGTACCAGCACTGGAAGCGCAGCCTCCTTTGCGGATTCGAAGGCGTCGATGAGCTGTCTTATGTTGTGTCCGTTGATCGGGCCGATGTAGCGGATGCCCATGTTTTCGAACGGCGCGTTGGGGAGGAAGATGCTTTTGATCCTGCTTTCGAGGGAATGGTATGTCTTGCGCAGCCAGGATAGACGCAGGTGGCGGATGCCGACCTCCTCGATAGCGGATTTAACGCGATTGTAGCGTGGGTTGCCCAGCATGCGGCCGAAGGCGTGGCTGAGCGCGCCCACGTTGCGGGAGATGGACATGTTGTTGTCGTTGAGCACAACGATCAGGTTGTTCGTTGTGTCGCGCACATTGTTGAGGGCTTCTAGGGAGATCCCGTTCGAGATCGCCGCGTCGCCCACCACTGCGACCACGGCTTCCTTGCCGCCGCGGCGGTCGCGTTCGGCTGCAAATCCGAGCGCTGCAGAAATGGACGTGCCGGCATGGCCTGCTCCGAAAGCATCGAATTCGCTCTCCGAGCGTTTCAGGAAGCCTGATATGCCGCCGGTCTTGCGGAGCGACTTAAAGGCGTCGCGCCGGCCGGTGAGGATTTTGTATGCGTACGACTGGTGGGAGACGTCGAAGAGTATCTTGTCGAGCGGCGGATCGAAAACGCGAAGGAGGGCGATGGTGACATCGACCATGCCGAGGTTGGATGCGAGGTGGCCGCCGTTGACGCTGACTGTCTCTATGATCAGCGATCTGATTTCACCGGCCAGTTTCGGGAGTTCGTAAACATTGAGTTTGCGCAGATCGTCGAGTGAATTTATGGAATCGAGCAACTGCATTTCATACTTCGATTTCGAGGGAAAGATCCACGGCTTTCACGGAGTGCGTTAGGCACCCGAGCGAGATCGCGTCGACGCCGGTCTCGGCCGCAACGCGGACCGTGGATGCGTCGATCCCGCCCGAGGCCTCGAGTTTGCAGCGGCCGGCGGTGATGGCCACGGCTTGGCGCATGAGGGCGGGTGGCATGTTGTCAAGCATGATCCATTCCGGGGAGGCGGATAGGGCGCTCTCGAGCTCCTCCAGGGTCTCGACTTCGACCTCGACTGGAATTCCAGGGAATTTTGCGCGTGCGGCAGCGACGGCGAGATCAAGGCGCGACTGGTCAGCGGTGCGCCAGAGTTTGCGGTGGTTGTCCTTGATGAGCACCATGTCGTGCAGCCCCATGCGGTGGTTTGTGCCGCCCCCGGTCTTGACGCTGTACTTGTCGAGCAGGCGGAGGCCGGGGGCTGTCTTGCGCGTATCGAGGATCTGGCATTTAGTTCCCGAGACGGCGTTCACAAACGCCTTTGTGGCGGTGGCGATGCCTGTCATGCGCTGCATGAAATTGAGTGTGACGCGCTCGGCGCCGAGGATGGGCGCAGCCTTTCCTTTGATACGCATGATCGTGTCGCCGGCCCCGATGTCGGAACCGTCGGGTGCTAGGATTTCAACCTCGAGGTCCGCATCGACCATCTGCATCACGGCTTTGCCAATATTTGCGCCGGCGGTGCGGCAAGGGTGGCGCGCCAGTATTATGGCGGTGATTGCGGCTGAAGGGTCGACGAGCGATAGGGAAGTGACATCGTGCGCCACGCCGTCCTCTTCAATGGCGGCGCGTATGGCAGCGATGACCTGCGGGTTGTGTTCGAGTGCGTTGTCGTTTATGTGTGTCATATCATCAGAAGCGGTGTGGGCGCACTGTATTTGACAGCTCCGCGGCTTTGGCCGCATTGGCGCGGATGGCTTCCCAATCGCAGGCGTCAATCAGTTTGGCGGGGGCGATCCAGGACCCGCCGCATGCCGCGACTGCGGGGTTGCGGAGGTATTCAGCGGTGTTTTCGGGGGAGAGCCCGCCGAGTGGCAGATATCTGAGCCCCAGGTGGGCGTACGGGGCGGTGAGGGTTTTGAGGGCCTGCGGGCCGCCGATAACGTTTGCGGGGAAAATTTTAAGCAGGCGGCAACCCATTTCGACAGCGCCTTCGATTTCGGATGGGGTCATGATGCCCGGCGCGAAGCTGAAACGCATTTCGATGGCGGCGGCGACGACTTTTGGATTGAAGCCGGGTGCCACGGCGAAAGCGGCGCCTGCGTCGCGGGCTTCGGCTAGCTGGGAGGTTGTGAGCACCGTGCCCGCGCCTACGAGCATATCCGGGACGTTCGACGCCACGTTTTCCAGCGCGGCGAGCGCGCCTGGTGTGCGCAGCGTGAGCTCCATCGCCGTGACGCCGCCGTGGAGTAGAGCATGGGCTAGATCTATGGCTTTGGATGCGTCGTCAATCACTACGACGGCTATATTGCCGCATTGCGCAATTCTTTCTGCTGTTTCTTGGTCGAATGTTGTCATTTTTTGAATCGCGGATTGCCACAGGTCGCGCGCGCGGTGCCGGCGCTAGATCATTTTCGCGAGCGAGAAGAGCACCGGCCCGAGCAGGATCAGGAACACGCATGGGAAGATGCAGATGACAAGTGGGGCAAGGAGTTTGACGGGGGCTTCGTTGGCCAGTTTCTCGGCGTTTTCGAAGCGGCGCACACGAAGTTGATCCGCCTGTATCCGCAGAATCGAACCAATGCTAACGCCCAGCTCGTCCGCCTGCACGAGGGCGTTGACAAGCGAGCGCATGTCTGGGAGGTTGACCCGATTGGACATGGCGCGGAGTGCCTGTCGCCGCGGGGTGCCGACTTGGATTTCGCGAACGACGCGCAGCAGTTCTTCGGTGAGCGGGTCGACGACTGGGCGCTCAGTCGTGCGCTGGATCGCAGTCATGAAATCAAGCCCTGCCTCGACTGAAAGGGTGAGCAAGTCGAGTACGAACGGCATTGCCCTGACAATTTTTTTTTGCCGTGCCTTCACGGCGCCTTTGAGCCATGCGCCGGGGTAGTAGTATGCGAGGAGGAAGCCGGCGAGGCAAATAAGGATGTAGTGCCTTTGAGTGAGCGGCAGGTAGATTATAGCTAGGCGCCACAAGATGCACCAAACCGGAGTCACGAGAAGGGGGCAGAGGATTTTAAGCGTTATGAATTCCCAGCCCGAGATCAGGCCTTCATAGCCAGCCGTTATGATGTTCGCATCGGCCTTTACGCGCACTTTCGCCATGCCTGGACTTTTGGCGAGTCCTCCGAGATTTGGC
>JALHHX010000237.1 GCA_022837245.1 Lentisphaerota bacterium | reverse complement strand
GAAACAGGCAACTTGGCGTGGTATGGACATGCACTCGACTACAACACCCTCGCGATTTGTTTCGATGTCGGCTGTGCGGGGGCATTTGTCGGCCAGCACGCATACATGGGCGTGGAATTCCAACATGCCGGAGCTACGCATTACGGCTGGGTTTTGTTGAACGTCGCACAGGCCTACCCGTCTGGCGTTATCGAATCTTGGGCGTGGGACACGCGCCCAAGCGCGTCCATCTTTGCAGGCGCAGTGCCTGAGCCGTCAACTTGGACTTTGTTTGGCATTGGCGCATTGGCGATTGCGCTGCTTCGTCGACGGTGCTGAAAACGCGGGGACTTCTTCCCGCCGAAACGCGCGGTGACGTGAGGCGTGGGCACGGGGTCGCTCAGGCGGCGACGGCCTCACCTCTGGTTTGCTGCTGGCCCTGCGAACGCGCAACCGCGCGCCGTGCGGAGCGGGCGATCTGGGCGATGACGCCTTCCTTCTGGTCGTCCGGCAGGTCTTTCACCAGCGTATCATAGGCGTTTTTAAGCGCGGGGTTCGTGTTGATGCGTTTCATCAAGCCTTCGCGCATCCGCTGCTGGCGATCCAATTTGCGCACCTCGTTCAGGACGACGGTGCGCTCCAGCCGCTCGCGTGGCATCGCTTGGACGTAGTTCCAATACTTGGGGTTGTCTTTGATGTAGGCATCAATCTTCGCATCCACTTCCGGGTTGGTCCGGAACGTGGGCTGATCGGTGGGGGCGGCATTGCCGCCGGCGCTCGATGGCGCTGAGGTTTTCGGTTTGCTCATAACGATTCGTCTTTCTGGTTCTTATTGCGCGGCATTTGCCGTGTTCGCCGAATCAAAGCGGTGTAACCGCTTCGCTCCGGCAAAGTATTTTCATGGTTTCGGAAAGTCGGGTGATTCAGGCGCGAACGCGGGAACGTCGTTCGTGGCGGGCGGCGGCGAGGCAGACAGCCGTTCAAGTTCCCGGCCAAACTCCACCACCCGTTGCTCGTTGGTCGCCAGGCGCACGTTCAAGAGAGCGTTGTTTAGGGCCACAGTCCTCATCTCCGTGAACAACGCCTGCAACTCACCGTAGGACTGCGCGAGCTTGTTTGCTTCGATCATGACACGCGCAGTCGTTTCCCTTTGACGATTCATCTCAGCGATTAGCAAATCGTTGGTCGGCGGCGGAGCGAACGCAGCGTCCGGCGGCGGATTCAACAGATTGGCCGTGTTCTGCGGACCAGGATGAAGATTCCAGCGTGCGGAAACCTCGACGCGATAGACCGGGTGCTGCTCGTGCATCGTCTCCGGGTGGTTCGGATCAATGTAGCGCCCGACGTGGTACGCGCGCACAACCTCGCCATAGCGAACGGACTCAATTGGCTCGACTGCCTGCGACGGCAAGGGGCGAACGACAACCTGCGGCGGGCGCGAGGCGCACGAAGCGACGAGCACGAGTGGAATGAGTGCGAGATATTTCATATCAAAACATCGGGGTTGATTGTGGTGCTACCGCAGTCGGGACTGGTGTATGACCGACACCAAATGCGGCGGTGGGCTGAAAGGCCGGGGTGTTGGTTTTATCCTCGCCGGCGAACGGCTTCAGCGTACCGCCGATGACGGCGTCGCTGCGGTCAATCGTTTGGAGGACGTACAGGTAAAACTGTTTTCCGCTAGGCACGCGGACGTAGAAGCCATCCCGTTGGATCGCCTCGTAAATCCGCTGGGCATAGACAGAGAGAACCTTCTGCGCGCCTTCAAACGGCGCGTTGTTCAGCGAGCGGCTGTTTACCGTGCCGAAAATGGTTTGTTCCTTTTCGGTGAGCGCGTCCGCTGCGCCGGAGAGGAACGTGGCGGCGAAGAGTTTGATCTCGGCCAGGTCGTCGGACTTGATGATGCGCCCGCGCAGTCCGGCGCTGCCATCGGTGATGCCCCAGCCTTCCTGGTCGCCAGAGAATTCGCGGTCGAGTGCGATGGCCTTCAGCCGCAGTTCCTCGCCCCCCTGCCAGACCAGTGTCCAACTGCCGCCGCTGGCAATGCGTTCGCGATGCCGGTCGGTTTGCGCTGTGCCGTGAACCTCCGTGCCGGCAGGAATGACCAGTCTGCCCGCGTGATAAATGTTCTCCGTGATGAGGCCGACAATGGGCGTCTGGATTGAGGCCGAGTCCACCGTGATGACGGTCTCGCACGGAATCAGCCGCCCAAAAGGCGCGTAGATTTCGCCAAGCGTCTTCGGCTCGGGAACACCGGCACTCGCGTCGGCGAACAAGCTGATCGTCGGGAGCTGCTGCGGCGGCTCAGGCATCGGCTTCTCGACCACGACCTTTGGCGGTTCGCTGGCCTTCTGAGGCAACGGCGGTGGCGTATTGGTTTTCGGTGGCGGTGGACGAAACGGCTGCATCTGCCGCTCGATGCTCTGCACGACTTGGGGGCGGTCGGTCGCGTTCGTCGTCAGGCCGGT
>JALHHX010000236.1 GCA_022837245.1 Lentisphaerota bacterium | reverse complement strand
TTTGTGGACATAAAGCGGGCGCTTATAGTCATCCTCAGTCCACTGTTCGCGCGGCGCAAACATCAAGCGAACAGCGCCATAGACTACCGTGTTACTTGCGAAGGCCATAAACCCATCCCTCCTCGCCGGTGATCGCGAAGGAGTGAGAGGATCGCGCCTATCTAGGGCTATGACGTTTTTTTGCCTATCAGGAGTAACTGTTGCAGTCATGGCAGCCTCCTGTTTACAGAGCCACGGGCCACGTTTTCTATTCCCGTTGAAGGAATAGCATTGCGAATCGGGAATAGAAACGTTGCACAAAGGGCTAGAATAGCCCACAAAACGGCCAGAAATGGCTCTATAATGACATGTTTCAAACAAGGTGATGCCGGCCCTGGGTTGGAGGCCCTCGCGGGCCGGCTTAGCCTGTACAAGTCGTTCGCTCCATACCCAACAAAATCCTTCGCAATTACCGGTTTACTGCGCGCAGGAGCGAGAACATCGGCCATCCTATCTGCCCCCTGCCGTTGCGTTCGCGCCCTGCCTGCGCCTCCAGGCCCGATGCGCCTCGTTCAGTTCTTCGTAATCCTCGCCTAGCGTCTCGATATTCGCGCGCCATGGTGCAGGTATACCTGTGTAATGCCCTAGCTCGCAGGCGCTCAGGGCTGCGTATGAACACCCCAGCGCCTGGGCAAACTCGCGCATACTCAGCCCGAGTTCCTGCCTGAGTTCTCTCATTGGGCTGTTCTCCGACATATGAAAACACCTCCATACTGTGCTTTTATAGGCACGGCAGAAGGTGTCAATTTGCGTTCTTTGCCTGTCCAATATAGCCCTATCGCGCCATGCGCCTTCATAGGTCACCATGTTCCCTATGTTCGCCAAGTAACGTTTTATTGATATTGGCTTGCTTCATGGGCTATACTGAAGGCAGCAGTTCACAAATTGTCAACCGGCATACTCTCCAGGCTTGAAGGAGGCACTGAGAGCTTGCCGCTACCGCTGCCGCGCCTAGCTCATTGCCATGGGCTGGGCGCTGTTCCTGTACAATCATACCACGAAAATAAGTGTCAATCGTGGTTGTAGGCGCAGGTGATATTCCCTGCGGTTCAACCCTTCCCCCACGGCCACCATCGCCGCTTCTTGCCTTCCGGCAATGCCGCGCGAGACTGGGCTTCGAGCACGTCCCGCCGCCGCTGCGCTTCGGATTGAGCTTCGGCAAGCTGCGCGATGATCGCTTCTTGCGCTGTGATACGTTCCCGAAGGAAGTTCGCTTCTTCGCGAGCCGCCGCGAGTTCTGCTTCTGTGCGCGTTAACAGTTCACTTGCAGAGTTCAGCTTCTCCTGGAGCACTTCGAGCGAAGCAGTCCGCCTTGTATCCTCCAGGAGTTCATCGAAAACGTCTTGTCGCGAGACAAGACATGTCTCGCGTTTCGCGTCTTGTGTCTCGTCCCCATGTCTCGCGTCTCGTCTCGCGCCTTGTCCCACACCCCTGCTAAACGGTGTTTGCGCGTCTTGCCCCGCGTCTCGTGCCATGTCTCGCGTCTCGTTGGCGCGCAGGAATACATACCACTCCTTGCCGTCTTTGCCGCCGGCCAGAGTTCCCCGCCGCAGGCGCTTCCTCACCGCGTCCTCAGATATGCCCAGGCGTTCAGCCGCTTCTCCCACCGTCGCCCGCTCCACACGTTACACCCCCAGCCCGGCCAGGGCCACCGCCGTCAGTCCGTCAGTTCCACTTCCGTGATGGTGTATGCGTAACTCTCGCCTTGGAAGGTTCCGCGCCATCGGTTCAGGTGTCCTGTTCCCCCCGCTGTTCTCAGCATAGCCCTGCCCCGAACAACCGCGCCGCTTCGATGATCGCGTCCTCGGCCCTTCGGTATGCCTGAGTCTGCTCAGCTTCGAGCCGGCGCTGTGGCGAGCCGTTCCATGCCGTATATAACGGGCCGTCAGCCGCGCGCCTGTCCTCCAGCACTGAGACACCCAAAGCGGCCACGTAGAATATGGCCCACCCGTCGCCTTGCTCCACAGGTTCAAGTTCAAACATGCCGGTTACTCCTCGTATGAAACGCCTGCCTGCTCTAGCAGCGCCGCGAGCGCTTGCTTCGGTATGCGCCAAGATCGCCCAAGCATCACCCCGGCCAGCCGGCCATCGTCTATCATCCGGCGAATGGTTTTGCGACTGTAACGCAGGTATGCGGCCACCTCGTCAATGGTGAGTATTTCGGGAAGGTCAGCCCAGTCCGTCATCTCTGTAACGTTCGCCATGATGGACACCTCCAGCCTTATTATAACCTTGTCGCCCGCTGCGCGTCAATGTCACCCTTGACGGTACATTATGAGCCGTGTTATACTGTCCTCAGATGTTAAGTAAATAACAGTTATCTTAACAAGGAGGTTGTGAGCCATGAAGGAGCTTGACGTGACTACAGGGAACACCCCGGCCACCATGCCCACAGCGCCGGCGAACATGTCAGGAGCCACCTCCGATGCTCACCT
>JALHHX010000235.1:1653-4134 GCA_022837245.1 Lentisphaerota bacterium | reverse complement strand
GTTTGGTGGTTTGTAGTTGAAACGCTACAATTATAACAAGCCCGCATACGCTCCGCAAGCAAAATCCGATTTACCTGTCACTTTCCTGACACACACCCTCGCTCAGCCCGTTCCGGCGAGGTGTGCTTCCATCTCCTCACTCGGAGTCATCCAGCCCAGGCACTTGCGGGGGCGGTCGTTGAGGAAGGTGTCGATCCGCCGCAGTTCCTCCCCGCCAAACGCCGCGAATGAGGCTTCCTTCGGATGGATCCTGCGGATCAGCCCGTTGGTGTTCTCATTGGTTCCCCGCTCCCGGGAGTGGCAGGGGCGGGCGAAGAACACGTCCGCATGCAGCTCACGCGCAATCAGCTCGTGGCGGGCGAACTCCTTGCCGTTGTCGAAGGTGATCCCGTCAATGGGGATTCCGGATTTCATGAAGAGGTCGACAATCACGAGGGCGACCGCGTGCGCCTCCTTGCCCTTGCCGGAGGGAAACAGGGGACAGACCCCAAGAGGGAGGGGAATAGGGGACAGACCCTAAAATTTCTCTTGAATAGAATAGGAATAGGGAAATAGGAAATAGGGGACATTGAATAGAATAGGGAAATAGGGGACAGACCCTAAAATTTCTCCTCGGGAAATTTCTCCTCGGACTGGCTCCTAGGTCTGGACGACGACCGCCCCGCCCCAGGGGAAAATAGGGGACGGGGAAAATAGGGGACAGACCCTAAAATTTCCTGGGAACAGGGAAGACGACCTCACTTGAGTTCATCCGCTACGCGATGGGAGAAAAATAGGAACCCTAAAATTTCCTAGAATTTCCTCGCCCGAATGCGCTGAGCGGCGGCGAAGAAAAATCCTGGCATGGCGCCGCTGCGGCCCCTTGCCCCTCCGGGCACCTCTTCGGGGACGGGTGCGCAGCAGCGCCATGCCCGCGCACCAGCGCGGGCGGCCGTGCCCGACGCCCTGCGCTTGTTTCGCTTGCTCCGCCTGCCTCTCTGTGCCATAATGGGCGCACTTCACACGAAGGGGTCTGCACGGCTCCCGCCGGGGGCGGGCGTGTTGCGCTGACTGTTGGCTAACGTGGGTACTGGGATGAGACGTCTGGGGCGCCAGTGTGGACTAACGTCATCAAGACAGGAGAATCATGGTGAGAACAATGAAATTCGTTTCGGTGTTATTGGTCGCTGTTGTGCTGTCTGTCCGGACAGGATCTGCCGACGAGCCCCCGACGCCGGACTCGATTATCGGCAAGGCAATCACGCCCGAATTAGCGAAAAACTTGCCGCATCGCGACTGCTCGACGCCGCAGAATGCCTTTCTTGGTTTTTTGAGAAGTTCCGTCGAGTTTGATTTAAGGGATTTCTTGTTCTATCTTACTCCTCAGGCGAAAAAACTGTTTTACAACGTAAATAATGAGGACGAGATTTCATATGAAATGGCTCGCACCTTTAAGGAAGGTCTTGACAAAGATGGTTTCAAGGAATTCAGGCTGATGAGCTTTCAGTCAATTCCACCTTCGATCCCAACGCAAATCATTGCGGTGGTAAATTCGCCACGCGGGAAAATGACTGGCGGAGAAAGATTGAATATTGGCCTTGTCCAAACGAATGGGCTATGGAAATTCACATACGTCAACATAAGCGTCGTCGAGGGCAATGAATCGTACGAGTAGTTCCGGTCGGCCTTCTCATTCCCATGGCATTGTGCTCTCGGTCGATGTCGACTGGGAGGGCTTGGCCGCGCCGGCGGACGAAAACGGGGAGGAGGCCCGCTTCGTCGTAGTGCCGCTCAACACCAACGGCGTGGACGACATCCGCCGCATCCTGCTCTGGGATCCCTACGACGACGACGAACGTAACAAGCGTCCCAATTTTCCGCATCCGGCGCCCGTCCATCCCGACATCACGCTCGACTGGGACGCCAGGGACGCCTTCCTGCTGGTGGACTCCAAGGGCGCCCCCCATGGCCAAACCATTCAGGCGACCGGCCGTGAATTCAAGGGCAAGACGAAGGCGAACTCTCTCCCATACACTCTGGCTCCGCTTCCCGTCAATCCCGTTCCGAAGCTCTCCTTCAGAATCCATGCCGATGGTCAGGAGACCCCGGACGGCAAGGCGCTCGACACGATCCGCGGACGCGTCGTCGACGTCGACCTCGACGTGGACGCGACCGGCGACGGCGCGATCACCGACGCCGACGAACCTATTGAGGAGGATCCCGGCGGCTACGCCTGCGTCTGCACGAACAAATTGACGCCCGTCAATCTGAAGGTGCAACCAACCGACCTGCCCGGCAAGGTCAGACTCTCGGCGCCGGCGGGAGGGAGCCGCATCCGGCTCTGGGAGAACGCCGGCCGCACGGGCGAGGTCGTCCTGCCGAAGGAGTGGAACTCCGTGACGAACGTCCCATCCGCCCTCTACGTCGAAGGCGTCACCAACAGCGCCGCCCTCCGCGACATCACCCTGACGCTCGCATACGACGAAAACCCACCCGGCCAGA
>JALHHX010000235.1:0-1638 GCA_022837245.1 Lentisphaerota bacterium | reverse complement strand
GACAGCCGTGAAGGTGGAGGTGGCGAATATCAAGTTCAACCACGATACGGCGTCATCGGTCTCAGATGCGATCAACATCCGCCATGACTACAATACGCCTTTCGACATTTCGAGCGGGGAATGGATCAAGGGCGTCACTAATATCCCGGCCTGCTATACGACCAACAAGAGTGTGACGATCAAGGCTCGATTCACGGTTCAGCCGTCCAGCGTCACTAGCGCAGACATCTGGGCCATATCGACCGACTCCGGCGGCTCACTGGGTGACGTGATCAAGACGAACGTGACGTTCTCCGGTGGTGTCTCCAACCCACAATACGCGACCTTCCAGATGTCCGGCACAACGCCGGACTGCATTCAGAAAACGACGAACGATGTCTGGCAGTGGAAAATGGAGAATGTTAACGGGAGCGGCTTGGCCGCTTGTGATTTGGACATGTCCGGGCCACACACGGTGTACACGATTCTCAAAGAACCAACTTCGCCATGGGTCAACGCGACGGGCAATCAGAGAAACGCATGGAAAACGGCTCTTGATCTTGTCTGCGCATCCGCGCCATGGGCTGGCGGTGAGACGTCAGTTACAGGAGCAGCATTCCGAATTACTGAAGCAATCAACGGGGCGGGTCGGTTCAAATATGACATCAGCAGAGGTGCTGCAATGTATCTGGACGGCGGGACTATCAAGCTGTCCCAGTGCATTGACCGCTTGAATGGTGGATTTGGTGCAGGCGAATTGGTCAACTGTACGGATTGCGCCAATTTCACCGTGGCTTTCGTGAATCTCATTGGAGGTGAACTGTACAGTTCCAGAATGTGTGCTGATTTCAACACAAATCCGTATTCGGCGATAGGGCGACCAGCGTGGACTCCGCCGTCATGGGGCTGGGGCTTCAGTTATCACGAGGTCGGTTGGTCCGGCGCTTGCGGCGACGGTGATTCCATTTTCGACCCCTGCCTGAAGGTGGACGGGAACGGGGATCCGAGTGCGCCCCCAAGAACAGAACTATTGCCTACCGGGATGGTATTCAGTGACGGCAATCAAGGCGCTCCGTATGTCTATCGTGAGAGCCTGTCAGCACCAGGCGCAAACGGTTACGGGAGATGCGTTGCTCAGCCCGGCTCCAAACTGAGACGGCCAATCAAGTAAAGAAAGGGTCTGGCTATGACGAAGATAGGCACATGGATCGCAACATACGCGGCGCTGCTTATGCTAGTGCTCCTTGCAAATCTCGGACAAGTGCCGTCGTTTGCCGATGAGTTCGTCGACGATCTCAAAAAGTGCTATGGGTTCACCAACTGGGTCGGCAGCACAGAGACCAAATACTCTTGTCTTGTTACCAACTGGGTTCCGAACTTCACGACGCTCGGCGTGTCAAATCTGATCTCTGCCCAGGAGGGAACATGGTACAACGGATCAAAGAATAGCGCCTACTTCTTTCATCCGACGAACATGCCAGATGCAACCGTTGATCTCCGGGTTCAAGAAAGGCCGAGCGTCACTGAAGCCCATAACGCCATGATGGATGTATTCAGCAACTGTTCTGCAATCCAACCCTTCCCTATAGGCGCCACTAATACAGTGAAGGTCGGCGACCGATGTTATTTTGGTTATCCGCCAAACACCTACAGCAGCAT
>JALHHX010000035.1 GCA_022837245.1 Lentisphaerota bacterium | reverse complement strand
GTCAAAAGCTTCGCGGCGTCGCGCCTTCGCGTGATACCCCACGCGGCAAGAGCACGTGGCAAAAGCAAATCTGCGTTCATCTGCGCAATCTGCGGATCCGCCAAATATATTTTATTTTTCCGTAAAAAGTGCTTGCAATCCCCTCCGCCCCTATGCTAGCATCTGCGCTGTCTGGGAGAATTGGGTCTGCGAACAGCGGTATGCCAGCGCTTCCGACCAATAAACAAAGGGCTCCAAAAGGAGTCCACTTCAACAACAAAAGAAGGACTAATAATAATGAAGAAAACAATGATGATCGCGGCCTTGTTCGCCGCCTCGACACTCGCGGCCTCCGCCGCCGATGTGTATTCGAGCAATATCGTGGGGTACACGAAGCTGAGCCTTGGCTCAGGTCTCTCCATCATCGGTGCTCAATTTGAAGCCGTTGGCGGAGGAGGACTTGACATTCAGAACATTACATCCGAAGACCTGACGGGAGGTGACATTGTAAAGTTCTGGACAGGTTCTGGATATACAACGGTTTTCTATTATGGAGAAGAAAATGACGGGGGCGTTTATGAAGACGACTCCTATGAAGTTTGCTTAGGCCCTGGTTGGGGGGATATTAACCAGATTGCGGTATCTCTTCCTATTGATACTGGAGAAGGATTCTGGTTACAGGCAGGTGGAGCATCAGATGTCACGATTTCCGGACAAGTCGGTTCGACAAACGAAGTTTCTGTTGCTTCTGGTTTGACACTTGTTGTCAATCCTTATCCTACAGGCATTGATATTGCAGAAATACAGGCTGACGGTCTGACTGGTGGAGATATCGCTAAATTCTGGACTGGATCAGGGTATAGTACGGTCTTCTATTATGGAGAAGAAAATGATGGAGGTGTCTATGAGGACGACTCTTACGAAGTTTGCCTAGGCCCCGGTTGGGGAGATATCAATCAGATTGCTGTTTCCAGTGCTATAGCGGTAGGTGAAGGTTTCTGGGTGCAAGCTGGTTCAGCGGCAACACTGACCTTCCCGGATCCGCTTGCGGAATAATCAACCCCCTTCTCGTTATTTTTTGAGCGAGAGAAAACAAAACGAACAAAGGAAAAAAAAATGAAAAAATTACTCACCTTGGCAGCATTGGTTGCCGTCAGCATGAGCGCCTATGGTGCTAGCATCAACTGGAATATCTCTGGCATCAATAATGTGCTGGATACGTATGATGGAGGAACGGCGGCCAATACGACAGTCTACCTGATTTTAGCCGATGCCGCATCGCTCGACACCATCACATCCTCGACGCAGTTCAAGACCGACTTCACGACTGCGCTGAACGCAATTACGATCAACACGACCGCATCCAATGCGGCGGGTAAAAAGCCTGCTGTCGTTGCAGATATCATTAGCACAAGTGAGTTGCTGACGGCCGGAACAAGCTACACGTTCGGAATGATCTACGTGTCGGAGGATGCGTCCGGGAATGGGTATTATGCGCTCTCCACTGCGTCAGGCATGGCTTATACCTATGATCCTGAGGATCCTTCTGCAGCTCAGAGTGTCAGCTTGAGCTGGTCGACCATGAACTCCTCGGCTTGGACGCAGGGCTATGCCGTTCCCGAGCCGGCCACGGCCGCGCTGGCCCTCGCGGGTCTCGCGATGCTGATCCGTCGCCGCAAGTAATTTGCGAAGCAAATTGCTTGCAGTCGCTAGTGGCTAGTGACAAAGAAAAAGCGCTTGGCGAAAGCCAGGCGCTTTTTTCTTTTTGATGAATGATGAAACCAGGATCGCGCGAGCGCGATCCTGCCGCTATTGGAGAGGGGTTTTTTGGGATCTGCCGCTTATTCCAATAGCGGTAGTTTTGCGCTGGCGCGAAACTGCAACTGCTATTCCGTGCCACCCGCACGCGCCGCAACCACAGCCCATTCATTATTTTTAAGGCAGTTGGCGCGCGTGGCTTCAGGTGCGACATTATCTGGAAAACCGCTTAGAACGAGCGTTTTGCCCGTTCCAATGCGGTTCACAGCCTCTCCACGGGGCTTGTAGCCGCCCAGGCCCCAAGGATACATGTATATTATACGGGCACGTGGCACAGTCATCAATGCTTTAGCCACCAGTCGTTCTCCTGGGGATATGAAGCCTCCAATTACCACGGCACCTTGGCGGGCCTGGGCCACCGCCTCTGCCACAGCCTTATCCAGCGCGGCACCTTCAAGACGTCTGGAGATTATCACAGGGTATAGCCAAGGGTAGTCAAGAATCGTCTGATCCCCGAATGCGGTCCAGCTTGTTTCACTTGGCAAGCGCGGGTGCGAAATCCCAGAATGCTTTTGAAACCACTGCGGGTTGTCATGGCGCAATTGCCAGCGCATGGGGTTGTCGATTACGTACCTGCGGAACTCGTTAAACACTTCTTGTGAAAAAGCAATGTAATCGTGGTAGCCATCCTCCCACACGCCAAGGCTGGGCTGACCGCGCAGCTTTCGTATTGCCTGCCGGGAACGGCCTTTGAGTCGCGAAACAATTGTGCCGAGATGCATTGAGGCGCCGCCTGTGCAAATTATTATGGCATGCACATGATCTGGCATTACTGCCAGGTGCTGCAATCGGTATGTGGGGTCATCTATGTGTATCTGCCGCGCAGCTTCTGCCACCGCCTCACCTTCTGGCAGCAGGTGTATCCTGCCATCCGGGATGGTTGAGAGCGTGTTTCGGCGCGGGCTTGTGGAAAAGGTAATAAAATAAAAGCCTTTTCCGCGGTAGTCGTGGCCTTGCATACGCTTGTGCTTCATGGCTGTATTCTAGCACTGGTGGTGTGGCTGGCGCAAGTGCTTGCGCCAGCCACACCACCAGGATCGCGCGAGCGCGATCCTGCCGCTATTGGAGGGGGTTTTTTGGGATCTGCCGCTTATTCCAATAGCGGTAGATTCGCGCTGGCGCGAAACTGCGCGATCCTGCCGCTATTGGAGGGGGTTTTTGGGGTCTGCCGCTTATTCCAATAGCGGTAGATTCGCGCTGGCGCGAGTGTGGCTGGCGCAAGTGCTTGCGCCAGCCACACCACCAGGATCGCGCGAGCGCGATCCTGCCGCTATTGGAGAGGGGTTTTTTGGGATCTGCCGCTTATTCCAATAGCGGCAGATTCGCGCTGGCGCGAAACTGCTCCCTTGGAGGGCTGGCCACTGCGGAAAAGCTAGGGCCTAAGGCCTTCCTTCAGCGCATTTCACCGCCAGTTTCTTAAGGGCGTCGAGATCCACTTTGCCGGTGCCGAGGAGCGGGATCGCGTCGACGCGGTAGTATTCTGACGCCGCAGGCTTCCAGAGGTTGGGCAGGTCTGTTTCATCAAGGGCTTCCCAAAGCCATTTGGGATCGCCGCATTCCGGTGTGCAGAGCACTACGAGCTTTTCTCCCTTGCGTTCGTCTTCCACACCGGAGACAGCCAGGACTGGGCCAGACAGCCCGGCGGCATTTAGGAGCGCCTCTTCCACGGCGACGTGCGGAACCATCTCGCCGCCGATTTTGCTGAAGCGCGAAAGCCTGTCGGTTAGGCCGAGGAAGCCGTCTTCATCGATGAATGCGATATCGCCCGTGCAATACCAGTCGTCTTTAAGCACTTCCGCCGTCAAGTCGGGACGTCCGAGGTAGCCAAGCATCACATTGGGCCCCTTGAGGTAGAGCAGGCCTGATTCTCCGGGCTTTTTCTCCTCGCCTGTATCAGGGTCGAGGACTTTCATGGCGATGCCGGGGCATGGGATGCCCGCGCGCCCTTTGCGCCAGCCCTCCTGGGTGATTCCGTCGCCAGTGCCGTGCGGTATGCTGACCGCAATGCCGGGAGAAAGCTCGGTTGCGCCGTACGCCTCGTAGGGTCGGATGCCGAATTTCTCCTCGTATGCCACTATGAGGGATTCTTTGAGCTTCTCCGCGCCGGCGAGCACGAACTTGACCGAGGCGAAGTCCTCTTTCGTAGCTTTGCGCAGGTAGAGGTGCAGGAAGGTGGGTGTGCCGAATATCATCGTTATTTTATTCTCCCGAACGATTTCGACCACCTTCTGCGCGTCGAGGGGATTGGTGTGGTAGGATACTTTTATGTGGCCGAGCACGGGATACCATACGGTGCCCATAATGCCGAAGGAATGGAAGAGCGGCAGCGTGCCGCAGATGCAGTCGTCAGGCGAGGTGGCTAACATCATCTGGAGGCTTTCGATCATGGAAAGCACGTTGTGCTGGCTCAGCATCACGCCTTTTGGCTCCCCGGTTGAGCCCGAGGAGAAGAGGACGAGGGCCGGGGTGTCGGCCGTGGTCTTCCTGGCGCCTGCGATGCGGCGGAACGGCGCGAACAGGGCGAGCAGGAGGCTGCTGATTTTGGTTCGGGTCGAAAGATTGCGGAGGATGTCCTCGATGTAAACCAGCTTGTTTTCTTCAATCCCCAGATCGGGGAATCGTTCCATAAATGAGCGGCTCGTGATAATCGTTCCGAGCTTGCATTGTTCAATGGAGGAGAGGAAAGACTTCTTTGCCGTGGTAAAGTTGAGGTTCACGGCAGTGCGCCCGAGGAGGGCTGTGGCAAGGTTGGCGATCAGCCCGGCGCAGCATGCGGGGAGGAGAATTCCGACGTGGTCGTCGTCCTTGACACGTGGGTTGAGTGCGCGGGCGAGGGCGGTTGACGCTATTAGCGCCTTGCCGCACGTAAGCTTCATGCCAGTAGTGTCGTTGGCGAAATCGTCGCCCCAGCTTGACCGCAGGCGTCTTGTCATTGTTGCGCCGAGAGACATGTGCTCTGGCTTGCGCGCGTTGAAATAATCGCAGGAAAGCTCAAGCACCGCCTGGCGGACGTGGAATGCATCGGTGTTTGTGGGGAGCTGTTTGCCAAATAGGACTGTCACTCTGTACCGGCGGAGGCTCATTCGGAACCAGCGGCGCACGAGCTGACCTTGATAGTAGTGGTAGATCGTGCCCCAAGAGCCGCCTAGGTAAACGGGTATTATGGGGAAATTCGAGCCTTTGACGATGCGCTCGTAGCCGTGCTTGAAGGCGCGCGTGGTGCCTGTGCGGGTTATGCCGCCCTCGGCGAAGACGCAGAGCAGGTACCCGTCGTCCAGCGCCTTTCGTGAATCCCGTATAGCCTTGGCGATTTGGCGCGGGGATGATTTTTCGCTGACCGTGATGACGCCGTAGAGGTCGAAAGCGCGGCGCAGGAAACGCCACCGTTCATAGATCTCGCGTGACATGAGGAAGCGCACGCGCCTGCGCGTGCAAGCGCAGACGAGGAGCGAATCCATGTACGAGGCGTGGTTGGCGATCAGCACCGCGGGGCCTTCCACCGGCACGTTCTCGACGCCGATTGCGCGCACTTTGTAGAGCAGCCGCACCATATTGTTGACGAAAAACCGGAAGGCAAAATCCTTCAGCGTGAAGAAGCTTGTGAGCGCGAGGACGGCAGCCGGCAACGCCATAATCAGGAAGCTGCCCGCGGGGCCGATGCCGAGCCGGTGCAGCCCGTACATTGTGCATCCGGCGATCAGGATCCCGGCCCAGCTCATGAAGCTGTTAAGCGCGAGGCCCTCGCCGCGTTTACCGGGCGGCAGGCGCAGTTGCATGAAAGTGTCGAGCGGCACTACAAACAGCCCGGCGCCCAAGCCCGCGAGGAAGGTCAGGAACGAGACGGTCTTGATGTATGGGCCGGGCGGCATCATTCCAAGGATGCACGTGGAAACCGTCATGAGGAGCGCGCCGCCGGGCATAGTGCCGAATTCCACGTTACGTTGCGATAGGCGTCCGGCGGAGACGGCGCCAACCGCGATGCCGATTGCGGCAAACACGAACATGAACGTGCTGAGCCTTTCGTTAAGGCCCATGTGCTCCACGCCGTAACGTACAAAGTTGATTTGCAGGAACGCGGCCAGCGCTGAGAACAGCAGGCTTCCCCAGAAGGATATGGCAAGTTCGCGGTCCTCGCGCACCCAACGCCACGTGCGGAGCATTTTACGAGGGAAGAGCCAGTCGGGACGCAACTCCGGGTTTGCCGGGCGTAGTGTCAGCACGCGGTGCGCCGCAACCACTCCTGCCACTGCGATCAGCACGCAGAACATCTGGGCAGCTGCGTATGCGGCGTTTCCGCCGCCGGCAGCCGTCTCCGGGAAAAGCACGATTGAAATCTGGGCGGCCGTCGGCGCCAGGGCCGAGCCCAGGATGACCGCCATGAAGGAGAACATGACGAGCAGGCTGTTGGCGCGCGCGAGTTTGCCGCGCTCCACGAGCTCCGGCACGATGCTGTATTTAGTGGGGCTGAACAGCGCGCTCTGGGCCGACATCAGGAAGAGCAGGATGTAGAGCATCACCGGGCTGCCGATTGCGAATGCCGCGAGACCAAGCGCCATTATCGCCAGCTCGGCGTATTTGAGCGCCAGGGCGACGAGCTTCTTGCTGAACCGGTCGGCGAGGAAACCCGCGTATGCGGTGAACAGCAGGAACGGGAGGGAGAACATGATCGTGGCCACCGCCAGGGGCACGGCGCTGCCGCCATCATTTGCGAACCTGGCGATGATGAACATCTGGACATACGCCTTGAAGACGTTGTCGTTTAGCGCCCCGAAAAACTGCGTGGCGTTTATCCATCCGAACGAATGCCGCCGGAGCTTGCGGAAGCGCCTGAAGGTCAGTGCCATGGTTTTAGAGAATGTGTTAGGGGTTAGAGAAGGTGTTGGGCCTTGGACCCCAGGCGCCGGGTTTCAGGGTGCAGGCGCCAGGACCAGGGCCTAACACCCAAGGCCTCTTCATTCTCTTGCAAGCCCCGATTTCACGGACACCCCGGGTATCTTGCCGAGTTTGCCGGTGAGCGCGCCCAGCTCGTCGGTCGTCGCATCCACCACCAGGGTGATCACGGCGCACCCGCGTTCGCGGTATGGGATGCCGACGCGCGCCACGACGACGCGCGCCATTTCGGAAATGGTTTGGTTAACCGCCGCGGCGCTCTTTTCGCGGTCTTCTATGATAATACCCACGAAGCCCACGCGTTTATCTGTATGCGCGCCCATTTTGCCGACCGCCGCGCACTCCATCACAAGAACCCGTTTTCCTTATACCACTCATAAGTGATGCGCAGGCCTTCGTCGAGGCCGACCTTTGGCTTGTAGCCGAGCTCATCGCGGGCCTTGCTTATATCGAAGCCGCGGTTCTGCCGGTACCAATCGACTCGACGCGGGAAGAGAGGCGGCTCGAAGGGCAGCAGTTTGTAGATGCCCGCCACGATGTACGAGAACCAGTACATGGGGTAGAAGGGCAAGTAGATCATTTTGCATTTTACGCCCATGATGTCGGCGATTTTCTGCACGATTTCCTTTATTTGGAAATATTTGTCATCCGCGATGATGTACGTTTGCCCCTTGGACTGCGGTTTCTCGACGGCGAGAGTAAACGCGTCGCAGAAGTTCTCCACATAGACCGGGTGGTAGAACGCGGTGCCTTTTCCGAAGAACGGGAACCAGCCTTTCTTCACCTGCTTGTAGAGCATCAGGAAGCGGCCGGGGTCGGCCGGCCCGTACAGAGCCGTCGGGCGCAGTATGGTGATGTCCATGCCCTTTTCCATAAAGGCCGCCGCCACCTTCTCGCCTTCATGCTTCGTGTACTGGTAGTAGTCCTCCGGCTTGATGGGCGAATTCTCGTTGCCCGGCACCGGCGGATTCCGCGCCAGGCTTTCAATGTTGCCATGCACGCCCTGCGTGCTGCAGTACACCACTTTCCGGACGCCGCTTTTTTGGCAAATCTCCAGCAGCGAACTCATGGCGTTTATATTCGTGTTGTCGTATTCGGATTTAGGGACGTTGATTTTCCGGAATGCGGCCGCCAGGTGGTACACGACTTCGCAGCCGTCCACAGCGCGCCGCAGCACAGCCGCGTCGGCAACTGATCCGATGATCACCTCGGCGCCCAGCCTCTTCAGTTCGTCGAGCACGATGCCCTCCTGGTTGTCGAGCACGACGGCTTTGTTCCCCTCGCGCAGCACGTGCTTCACAAGGTGGCTGCCCGTGAACCCCGTGCCGCCCGTTATCAGAATTTTCATTTATTATCCTCTTGTTTTTGCTTTGCAGCCGGATCATTGCGTTCCATTCGCACAATCACGGGCGAGCCCCAAAGGCGCGTAAAGCAGATTGCCCTGAACACGCCCTCCATGAACGCGGAGAGCGGTTTGCATTTCAGCGCGCGGTGCACTACCATCGGCAGGAAGAACTGCACGAACCGCCCGGTCCGCACGTATCCTGCCGCCTCGAACGCCGCGTCAACTTCCGAGTGCCGGAAAAGCCGCCACTCGCGCGTGTTTTTCTCGTATTTTTTCTTTGCGTTGAATAGTGCCGGAGCACCCGCGTTCAGACTCTGGCTTGCCGGGTAATCCGTCACCACGACGCCTTTCGAAACGCGGCACATCTCCGCCACAAGCTTTTCCCATTGTCCGCAGTGGGTCAACATACGCACCGCGACCACGGCGTCGAAGCTCTTGTCCGGGTACGGGAGCTCGATCACGTTGCCCACCTTGAATCCGCATTTGCCAGATTCAACAAGGCCGCCGATACGGTGGCGGCAGGATTCCGCGCTGCTGAGAACTTCGACTTGATAGCCATCCCGCACGAGCGGGTGCGCCAGCTGGCCATGGCCGCCGCCGATGTCGAGAATCTTCGCGCCCGGTTTGACTTTGCCGCTCAGCATGCCCAGCACCCCGCGCTCCTGCACGTTGAGCATCCATGCGCCGACTGCGCCGCGGAAACGGGTGGCGTAGTCGTCGTTCGATGTTTCGATGTCCGCCGTTTCCGGAAACGGCGTCATCATTTGATCTGTATCCTCTTCGTTCATTGGAGCGAAGCGCGTTGCTCCTTGATATAATCTTCCGTCTCTTTGCCGGCCTTGTTGCCCTCGAGCGCCTTTGCGTACCATTCATCCGCTGTTGCGTATGCCTTTGCGGCTTCGTCGGTCTTGCCGGCTTCTGTCAGAATGTCGCCGATTCTCTTCTCGTTGTTCCCCATGAGGGTGGCGTGGCTGAATGTGATCGAAGTCACGGGGTCGACAACGTCGTCCTCGCCCAGCGAGCCCATGAATTCGCGGAAATACTTCACAGCGGCATCGTAGTCCTTTTCCACGAGGGCCTTGTGCGCGCGCACTTTGGCGATAGACATCTTGTGCCATTTCTCGTCGTGCTCGCTGAAACCTTTTTCGAGCATTTCCAGCGCGCGCCCGTAGTCCTCGACCATGAAGCACATATCGAGCATGTACAGCCTCATCGCTTCATTCAGCGAAACGTCGGTCAACTCCGGCAGCAGTTTCTCGCCGAGCAAAAGGGTTTTTGCCGTCGCGTCCTGATCCGACAGGACGCCGTAGAAATTGTTGGCGAAGACTGTGAACAGCTGCTCTGCGGGGAGATCCCGCTGCATCAGCGCCTCGAATCTTTCCGGATATGCCGCCACGCCGAGCGAGCCGGGGCGGAAAACGACTGCGGCCCACTCGCGTGCGCATGCGAAGCGCGTCTGAGGGACCTTGGATGCGTTTGAATCTTCCAGCAACGCTCCCGCGACTGCGTCCGCCATGTCAGGCTTCCCGGCTTTCACCGCCGATGTCAGGGTGAAGCGCACTGCTGGCAGCAGCTGCGAGTCCGGGAGCGTCGCCGTGAGCTCCGGCATCCGTGCAGTCACTTTTTCCCAGGCGCCACTCGCGGCGTCTGCATATACCTGTAGAACCGCACCCGCGTTCTTCAATTCCGTGGCGTCTTTTTTGTCAGACCCCGCGATGGCCTCAACGAGTTTTTCAGCAACGCCCACGTTGCCATCATTAACCGCGCGGCGTCCGTGCATTTCCACGATTGGCGCGAATTTCGCCGCCTCGTACTTGTTTATGCCGTTGGCAACCGCGGCGATCATTTCATCGTACTTGGCTGTGCGGTAGAGGCTGTTGATCAACCAATCGTCAGCCGTCATCCGCAGGTGCTCGCCAATATCTTGCGTCGCCAGCACGCGCGCCCATTCAAGCGCGCCCTCTTCGTCCCCCGCGTTCAGGTGCGCGCCGTAAATGGCGTCGAACCCCGGCTCGGCTATTTCCGGCATCGTGCGCAGCGCGTTAAGGTACTGCTCCTTAGCCGGCTCGAACTGCCCCGTGCCGAGGAAATATCTTATCATGGTGTTGAACAGCGGCTCTTTCAGACTCGAGAACTCCTCCTTGTCCATGGCGCCAAGAAACAGACTGTTAGCCGCGTTCGTCTGGCCTTCCATCAACAGATTGTCAACATCCGATATGAGTGAATACAGAACCGAGTCGTCCACGACCAAGTCGGTTGGAAGGACTTCCTCCTCCTTGACCGCGTCGTTTGTCGCCGGCCCGGATTCCACCCCGGTCGATTTAACCGCCTCTTTCGCCATCGGCCCGGATTCCGTCCCGGCCGGTTTGTTATTATCTCCGCAGCCCGCGATAAAAAATGCAAGCGCCGACGCGCCCACGCATGCTGATAACGTTTTTGTGAAGTTCATTATTATTTCTCCAAATGAGGCGCGCCGCCGCGTTTGCGCGACGACATACACCCTGATATCTTTTGACATTCAGAACGGCGCGATTTTAGCACAATTAGGTTATGGGTGCAACAGCATTGGATTTGCGCGTTGGATATGGTGGATATGCAGCTTTTGCTTTTGCTAAGTGGTCCGATTAGCACGCGAAGACGCGACGACGCGAAGCCTCTCAACCGTGGTTTTTGGAGTGCTTAGCATACGTGCTTTTGCTGCGTGGTTTGTAGTGTGCCCGTCAGGGCATGCCGCCCCCCCCCCGCCAGCGCCTCACGGCGCCACTATGAACAACGCCAGCGCCTCACGGCGCCGTCCACCGCCATAGGTGCGCGCTATCTGGCGGAGGGTGGCGGGATCCGCATCAGCAATCTTGCGCCCGTAACGCAGGATTACTGGTTTATGCAATCGTGTTTTTATGCGATTTTCCCAGATTCCCCAAGATAGGAAACCCGCTTGCGCGCCAGAGTGTTTGCTGGTACTATTACACTCAAGAAGAACACCATATGTGTCTTTGCAGATAAAATGAAATACGACATTGCCGCCTATTACTGGCCGGCGTATCATGATGAACCACGCTGGCGGCGTTTTATGCCGGAAGGACATGGGGAGTGGGAAACAATACGCAAGGCCAAGCCGAAATTCCCTGGACACGAACAGCCGCGCATCCCTGCATGGGGCTACGAGGACGAGTCTGATCCGCATGCGATGGAACGCAAAATCGCAGCCGCCACGGCCAATGGCGTGAACACGTTCATCTTCGACTGGTACTGGTACGAGGACGAGCCGTTTCTCGAAGACGCCCTGGTCAAAGGCTTTCTGAACGCGCAAAACCGCGACGACATGCGCTTCTGCCTGATGTGGGCGAACCACGACGCCACGACCGGATGGGATCTGAAGCATGCCGATGAATACCGGCTTGTCTGGCAAGGCGCGGTTGAACGTCCCGTGTTCGACAAGGTCGCGGGCCGCTTAATCGAACGCTTTTTCTGCCAGCCCAACTATTACCGCATCGAAGGCCGCCCAGTATTCTCGATCTACGATCTCGGCAACCTCGTCAAAGGCCTCGGAGGAATCGCCGCCACAAGGGAGGCGCTCGACGACTTCCGCGCAAAGGCCATGGCGGCGGGCTTCCCGGGACTCCACATCCAGGCGATCCTGTGGGGCTGCATTCCGGCCACCCTTTCTATGGTGCCGGGCGACCGTTCGGAGACACAGGCGAACACGGTCGAGGCGCTAGGGCTGGACAGCCTCACCAACTACCAGTGGTGCCATTACGTGCGTCCCGCCGGCGACTACATCCCATGGGCGGAAAAAGCCATATCCGCTTGGGACAAATGGACAAGCGAATTTTCCGTGCCGTTTTTTCCACATGTGTCCGTGGGGTGGGACACCAACCCGAGATTCGAAAAACTCTGCGACCTGATCACCGGCAGCTCGCCGGAACGCTTCGGCCGCGCCTTGCGCAAGGCGATGGACTTCATCGACGCCCACGGAATCGAGCCCCGGCTCATTACCGTCAACGCTTGGAACGAATGGAGCGAGAGCAGCTACCTCGAGCCGGACACTGCGCATGGAATGGGATATCTTGAAGAAATAAAAAAGGCACAAAATGAAATTCGATAAACTAAGAACTGAATACACCTCCAGAATCAACGCCGCCGCTGCCGTCGCGGACGACAAGTTCGTCGCGAAAGAAAACGCCGCCGCGTTGCTCAACGCCGTGGTGAAAAGCGGCGACAGGGTTTGCATAGAGGGCGACAACCAGAAGCAGGCGGATTTCTTCGCGCGCGAGATGCTGAAACTTGATCCCGCAAAGATCAACCACCTGCACATGACGCAGTCCGCCATCGTTCTGGACGAGCATCTGGAGCTCTTCAGGCGCGGCATCGCGGACCGCCTCGATTTCTGCTACTCCGGCCCGCAGTCGAAGGCGCTCTACAAGCTCGTCGAAGAACGAAAGGTTAAAATCGGCGCAATACACACGTACCTTGAAATCTTCGGCCGGTATTTCGTCGATCTCTATCCGCGGGTGGCAATCCTGGCCGCCGAGGCTTGCGACGAAGAAGGCAATATCCACACGGGCAACAACACGGAGGATTCCCCGCTCATCGCCGAGGCGGCGAAGTTCAAAATGGGCGTCGTGATCGTCCAGGTTAAGGAGAAACTCGCGCGTTTGCCGCGTGTTGACATCCCGGCCTCGTGGGTCGATTTTATAGTCGTCACAGGCGAGTGCCACCACCTCCAGCCGCTCTTCACCCGCAACCCGGGGCGCATAACGGACATGCAGGTGCTCATGGCGATGATGGCCATCAAGGGCATCTACGCGCCATACGGCGTACGCGCCCTCAACCACGGTCTCGGCTACGGCACGGCGGCGATCGAGCTGCTGCTGCCGACATACGGCGCGCAGCTCGGCCTGAAAGGCAAGGTTGGAACGCACTGGGTCCTGAATCCGCACCCCACTCTCATCCCCGCCATCGAGGCCGGCTTCGTGGAGCACATATACGCCTTCGGCGGCGAACCGGGCATGGAAGAGTACATACGGGCGCGCCCCGACGTCTTCTCCGTCGGCCCTGACGGCTCGATGCGCTCGAACCGCTGCTACGCCCACATAGCAGGACTCTACGCCATCGACCTGTTCACGGGCGCAACCCTGCAGATCGACCGCTTCGGCAATTCCTCCACGGCCATCAAAGGCATGATCGCGGGCTTTGGAGGCGCCCCCAACCTGGGGGGGACGCCGCCGGGACGACGCCACAATTCGCCGGCCACCGCCGCGGCGGGTTGCATGAAGGATGACGCCTTCCGCGGACGCAAACTCGTCGTCCAAATCACGCCGACACGCTCGGAGAAAAAAGGGATCCCGGTTTTCGTCGAGGAACTCGACGCACAGCAGCTTTACAGGGACGGTGTGTTCGACGACCCGCCGGTCATGATAGCGGCGGATCAGGTGACGCATATCATTACCGAAGAGGGGATCGCTTATATCGACAAGTGCGTTGACGACGAAATGCGCCGCAAGGCAGTCGCCGCGGTGGCGGGGGACACGCCCGTGGGGCGCACTTCGGACGCCGCCACGCGCGCCGCGCTGCGTGCCGCTGGAATCGTCAGGACGCCCGCCGACCTTGGGATCGACCCCGCAAAGGCGACGACAGACTTACTGTCCGCGCATTCGCTTGGGGATATTGTGGACATTTCCGGCGGACTCTACCGCATCCCGTCAGAGTGCAAGGAATAAAGCGGCCTTATCTCCGCCGAGTCAAGCACCACTCCCAGCCCCCCGCCAAATCCCCGTATGCCATAGTCCGAAGGCGTGTACGGAGTGGCCGCGTTTATCCGGTACACTCCAGTTGACGGGCGGCCGACATTGTCGGACGCCGCGCGCGTGACCACGCCCGTGACGGCAACGGCACCCGCCATCGACGCGTCGTCGGAGGCCGGGATCCTGAACTCCAGCGGCGGTGCCTCGAACGGGGGGTTGACTGCTATGGTCTGCTCGCGCCATCCGTCCGAGCCATCCGGAGGGAACCAATTGGCCAAAAGCACGATCTCAACCGAACCGCCCGGCGGGGGGACTGCGCCCACTATGCCGCTACCTTCCATGGTCCAGCGCCCGCCGCGCACGCTACGTCCCCACGGGGGGCGCAGCCCGAGAGGGCCGCCGTCGAGTTTTTTTATCTGCACCGCGTACCGCAGATTCTCTTCCGTGACGGCGTGCGCCCGGTAGAAAGTGTTGTCTATTTTTCTTGCGTCGCGGCGCACCGGGAAGAACGCCTTTGTTTTTGCCGCTTGCAATTTCGCGCTTGCGGTTGCTCCTTTTTCCAGCCAAATGCCATCTTCGACGATGGACGGCACCGGCGTGTAAGAAGACACCACCTGCACCACCGTGCCCACGCGCGCCTCAGCCGCAAGCCACGCCATGACCGGACCGTGCTCCAGATCTCTCGCCATATACTCCGAAACTCCGAAAATCCCCCTTGACGTGCTCGACATATACGGCACGCCGTGATGGAAGTAATCGAACAAAGTGATTGCGTCTTCACCTGCAAGATCTATTTCATTCCCGATGGTCCCGGTGAATTGCGGCGCCCCCGCGTCGTTGGCGACGAAATACGCCGCCGGCGACCACGCCATGTGGATTGCCACCGGCAGCAGGACCGCCGCGGCGAGCGCGGAGCCCATGCGGGGGCCGCGCCCGCCCACGGCGCGCAACCCGCCGGCCAGTGGCGCGGCCAGCAACGCGACCAGGCATAGAATCACAGGCGTGAAGCGGCGCTGCGACCACATGCCTGCCGGCGTCTCGACGCCTTTGATGTGGAAAAACACGAGGGCGGCTCCGGCAAGCGCCGTAAGCAGGAACATGTCGGACGCCGATTCGCGTCTTAAAAAAAGAAAGACGATGCCGACCATGATTGTGATTGAGAAGAGGCTTATGCCGGTCCACGTTGCGAGGCACCCTTTCAGGAGAGCTCCTCCAGCCAGCATCGGCACGACGTCGCCAATGGCGCATGCAACGAGGAGCGTCCAGAAAACAGCGTTGCACGTGCCGGCGCGTCCGAAAAACTCGCGTGCTGATTTAACGTGGGCAAGTATCAACACTGCCACGCCGAGCAGCGCCGCAACGGCCAGTGCCGCGGCGACGATGCGTATTTGGGGCGATGCGCGGCACATATCGGCGAGGGCCCTCAAATCGGTGAAGTCTCCATATGGCTGGCAGACGTACTTGTTCACGTACAGCAGTGGCAGAGTCCCCACACCGCCACCAAGCGCCAGCGCCATGGTGTCGTGCCAGCGGCCGCTGCGAAGCACTAGATAGAGCGCAATCGGGATGGTGAGCACGGCGAGCGTGAGATGCAGCGAGAGCGAAAGCCCAAGCATGAAACCGGAGATAAGATACAAGCGCCAATCCCGTATGGAAAAATTACTGACGGCTATTACAATTGCGAGAAGCGCCCCCCCCGCGGCCTCGGGGAAAAATCCGCGCAGGAACCACGCCGGCCACGCTGAGCCGAAGAGCAGCCCGGCTGCCGCGACAAGCCCCCAGCCGCCGCCGGCGCGCCACGCAACGGAGTAGATGCAGACAATCCATAAAACCGCCATTATAGGTAAGAACAGATCGCGCGAAATTCCGATTTTGGAAGCACCGGCGGCGGCGAGAGGAAGGAACGGCATGAAAAACGGCGCAGTCGCGGCATCAGGATATTCCGTCAGCTCGAAAACTGCGTCGCGGGTGAGACGCGCGCTGGTGCCGACGGCGCCGCGGTAGAGCAGAAGGGGTTTGACTTCGGTGGGGACTTGCCCGAAAGCGGCGTCGCGGTCGTGGAATCCGCGTCCGTCCGCGAATGCGCCCGACATAATCCTGTACATCGCGACATCGAGCCCCGTGAAAGTGTCGCGGTGCGGATTGAGAACGAAGACGCATGACGAGATCGCGATGCAGAGGAGGACGGAGACGCGTCCGGTTTGGTCGCGGGTTGCCTTGAAGAAAACGAACGCGGCGAGCGCCGCCGCAGGCAGCGTCGCAGAAAGGAACGCGGCTAAAGAGGCTGCCTCTGTCATTTCTTGGCGGCGTTCTCTTTATCGGCTGCGGCTTCAAGCTCCCTGATGCGCGCCTCCAGCATGGCGCACCGCTGGGAGATGCGGGAAACGTCCCGTTCGTTTTTCGAGATGTTTTTGGACAGGAAGAACACGGCCGCCATTACGGAGAGGAACACGACCGCGGCCATGGTCGAGGCATATTCCATGCCGAAAGTTTCCCGCACCCAGTTCAAAACGCCGGGCCATGCGGTCATCGCGAGCACGAGGATGCATGGCAGCACCCACAGCAGCGCGTAGCGTTCCTTGAGTTGCGTGCGGCGTATGGATTCAAACGTCACAATCAGGATGAAGACGGTGAGCGCTGCGACGGCGAGCCGAATGCGCCCCATGCGCGTGTCGGGCATGAAAAGCGCGGCCCATTCCGGGAATAGGGCAAGGCAAAGTAACCCCAGCGAGGCGGCCGCGACCAAAAACAGGAGGGGAAAGGAGGCGCCGAGGCGCTTCTTCGCCACGTACCGGGCTGTTGCCACCAGCAGGGCGGCCCCGGAGATCCCCGCAATGGCGCGTGTCATTGCCATGGTTGTTTCCAACGTCATTATCAAGCCTCCTTTTTCCGCGGTTGCTTTGCAAAGCGTCTGTCGACCGGGCGCACGCGGTCGGCTAAAAGCGAAAGGCCCACGCGCAGGGCGAAATACACCGTGCCTAAAGAATCAATGGTTGAAGAGCCGAATTTGCGCGGCCTGACGGAAACCGGGATCTCGACCATGTCGTAGCCTTGACGTCGCAGCAGCGCGAGCGCTTCCGGCTCTGGATATTCCGATGGGTAATAGAGCGAAAAATACTTGAGGAGATTTCCCCTGACGCACCAGAAACCGCATGTCGGATCGGTCACATGTGATCGGCAAATCAGGCTGAGGAACCACGAGAGCATCACGTTCCCGGCCTTGCGCATTTTCGTGCCGCCATGGAAGTCGCCTTTGCCGAGGAAGCGCGAGCCCGTCACGAGATCAGCGCCAGTTTGCTCCATGGCCTCGAGCAGCTTGTGTATCTCGCCCGGAGCGTGTTGTCCGTCGCCATCTATCCGCACCACCACATCGTATCCAAGGTCGCACGCGTGGCGCATGCCGGCCTGAACGGCCCCGCCAACCCCTAGATTGCATGGCAGATCCAACACCGTGGCGCCGAGTCCGCGAGCTGTTTTGGCGGTGTCGTCGACCGAGCCGTCGCTGATCACGATGATTTCGACCGTCGGGTACACGCCACGCGTCTCCTCGATCAGCCCTCCTATCGACTCGCCTTCGTTGTATGCTGGGATTATCAGCGCGAAGTCCTTCTCGCCAATTGTGCGTTTTTGTGTCATATCGTCCGACATGCCTCGATTGTACCACACAAAAATCTGATAATGCAAAGGGATTGCTTGCACCGCCGATGTATTCGGCCGGCGGCCGGAGGCGCGGGAGGATGCCGGAATTTCGTAATGCGGGAGCCCGCAAGCAGAGGCCTGCTTGCGGCAAGTGATTAAAAAGCAGTGCGGGCCACATTTGCAAAGCTCCAGCCAGCATAAGCAACAGCTCCGAGCCATCCACAATGCCCATTGCGCGCCATCCCGGGACGCTACTTGTTGACCGGTTCGAGCGGCTCCCGCTCGTGGGGGCAGTTTGGCGCGGGCCCAACCCCGTTGGCCGGAACGCACCAGCGTATACCGTTGGCGATCACGCTCTGGACGGAGGGATTGTGGTAGATCGGCAGTGTTTCGTGGCCCGGCGCAAAGTAGAAGATCCGTCCGAGTCCGCGCTGCAACGTAACACCGCTGCGAAAGACGTTGCCGCCTGCATACCATGACATGAAGACGACGTGGGCGTCGTCCGGGATTCCAAACGGCTCCCCGTACATCTCCGTCTGCTCGATGGCGAACGTTTCGGGAACGCCATGTGTGATCGGGTGCGCGGGATCGCACGTCCAAACGCGCTCCTTTTCGCCGATCTCGCGCCAGCGCAATGTGCAGGGCGTGCCCAGCATCCGACGGAAGATCTTCGACATGTGCCCGGAGTGGAGCACCACGAGCCCCATGCCGCCGAGAACGCGGTGCTGGATGCGGTCTACCAGCGCGTCGGGCACCTTATCGTGCGCCATGTGGCCCCACCAGACGAGAACATCAGTGTCGTTGAGCACGGAGTCCGGCAGGCCGTTTTCCGGCATGTCGAGGGAAACTGCGCGGAACGCGCAGTCCTTCATCGTCGGTTCCAGCGCTTGTTTCAAGTAGGCATGGATGCCCTGGGGATAGTGCTTGCGGCAGGTTTCTCCACAGGCATCATTCGCCTGTTCATGCAAAAATTCGTTCCAAATAGTGATGTTTGCCATATAAGAGTCCTTGGATAAATTCCGCAGTCCCCGCAGGCGACCCGTATGGTTGCCCCGGCCATGCGTTTATATATCAAGTGTATCACACCCGCATCGCCCACTTCAAGGGCGAATTCGACAGGCGCATTGACTCATAATTAATGACACCGAAATAACTTTAGAATCTTTTAGGTTGCGTCATAAATGACGACACTGAACAATCGGGAGTTATGAATATGTCC
>JALHHX010000234.1 GCA_022837245.1 Lentisphaerota bacterium | reverse complement strand
TGGTCGGTGCCGAACGGGTGCTGCCACGACGGCGGCTTCATGCGGTCGGCGACGACGAGGTGGGTGATGTCGAACGGCGTCCACAGGAAGGAGAGGAGCCCCATCGCCGCGATCAGCGCCGTGATGACGAAGCCGGTGACGAAGGAGCGGTTGGCGAATGCCTGCCGGACGAGGCCCTTCGGCGGCGGCGCTTCGTAGGGTGTGACCTCCACGCTCATCCTTGAGCCCTCATGCCCGCACCCTGAGGCGCGGATCGACCACGGCGTAGAGGATGTCCACGATGAGGTTGACGAGGACCACGCTCGCCACCAGCAGCATGACGACGCCCTCGACCACGATCAGGTCGCGCTGCGTGATGGCCTGGAAGACGAGGCGGCCGAGGCCAGGCAGGTAGAACACGTTCTCGATGATGATGGTGCCGGCGAGCAGGAACGAGAACTGCAGGCCCATGATGGTCAGCACCGGGATCATGGCGTTCCTGAGCGCGTGCCGCCACAGAACGGTGCGGCGCGGCATGCCCTTGGCGCGGGCGGTGCGGATATAGTCCTCGCCCAGTACCTCCAGCATGGCCGAGCGGGTGACGCGGGCGAGGATCGCCGCCTGCGGCAGGGCGAGCGCCACCGCCGGCAGGACGAGCGCCTTCAGCCCCGGCCAGATGCCGGCGCCCCAGCCGGGAAAGCCGCCGGCGGGCAGGAGCCTCAGCCACACGGCGAAGACGTAGACCAGAAGCAGCGCGAACCAGAAATTGGGGATGGCGACGCCGAGCTGGGCGATGCCCATCGACACGGTGTCGCCGGCGCGCCCGTCATTGTGGCGAAGAAGTCTGCAAGATCATGCCTGTATGCTCGCCGCGTGTTCTCGCTGCGCTTGTCGGCTAGAAGTCGCGCCACAACGTCCACCTGTCGCCCTGCGTCCAAGATCGCCAATGCCATTCCTCAGCGCCTCCCTCACGTGTTCCTCTGTCTCCTATTGTACCACAGTGTCCCACGTGTTGCAATATGCTGAGGTTATGGAAATGCCCATTATCGTAACCAAAAACGAGCCTCACAGCGCCGGCTGCAATGAGTCTGTTTGCGTCTTGTTTGCATCGAGTTTGTCTACATCCTTTTCAGCCATTCGCCATTTGAGCAGGTATGCAAGAGGTTTCCCGATGCTGAAAGTGTGACATTTTGCGACATACGCAGGCGCGAGCGCCGAAACCTGCTCACCTCTTGCTCGTACTTTGCTCACAAACTCCACCTGTTCCATGCCTGCAAGCAGGCACAGGGTTCCCCCACCATGAACAGCGAGCGAGCAGGCTACATAGATCAAGCACACCCCCTGGTCACCTCCCTCCCCCCTGCGCGTTACTGGTCGCCTAGCCTACAGCTTCAGTCGCGCCGGTCTGCGCCCTGCCGCCGCCCTGGAATGGTTCGATAACTACGAAGTAGCATCCATCATGCAATGCAGCCGCCGGCAAGCATACCCCCTCATGTGCGAGACTGTCGCAGGCGCTTGAGACTGTCGTTCCGGTGTGCGCCTCAGCCGTTCGCCTCTCGGCATGGGGGGGATCCCCCCTTATGCCTGTGAGAGGAGTTTGTTCGCACTGAGCCGCGCCTCCGGTCGCCGAAACGGTTCACCCACGGTTTTTCGTCACCCCCCTTTAGGGAGGCTAAAAACTCGCTGAAACTGCTGTGCTTTTGTGGAACGTTTCCACCCGTTTCGGATTCCGGAAAAACACCTTCTGCGCGAACACGGGCACCGGCCACCGAAACTGCTTGCAATATGCGTCGGCGCTGTGGTGCGCTGTGCGCCTTTTTTGTCGCCGGTTCGGTTCGTCCCGGATTTGTAACACCTAGTAACGTTACAGATCGCCCACGTAACGCCTCACCACGCGCGCCCTGCGCCTCTGTGGGCCGTGTGGAGCCTGTCCATAGGGTTCTGTCCTCTCGCGCCGGTTGCGCGCGTCCTGGAGGCGTGTGGCGCGTCACCCGCCGCTTTTTTGTCCCGGTATGTCCCGGTTCCGGTCCGGTATGGTCCGGTTCGATACTCCAAGCACGTTTTGAGTAGTTGAATCTGCACCTGGGACACTGAGCAAAACCTTGATGCGAATTGCAACATAATCACCCGCGCAGCGAGCGCCCAAACGCCATATGAGCTGTGCGCCAGCTATTTTTCAGAGAATGTCGCACCTGCCGCAAAAAAGCGCCCCTCATCCCTGCGTGGAGAAAGTCCGGAGAACTTGCCCATATGCCCTGCGTATCGCACCTTTGAGCGCTGTTTTGATGTTGTATTTTGTTAGTGTGTCAAGCGAGCGCCGGCGCGTCCTGTTAGCATAGAATCAGCGCAGCCCTTTAGGGACGGTAATAATTCACCGCCCGCCTTTTAGGGAGGCCCGAAATTCGCCTCGTGCCCCCTTTTTACTGCGTTAAGAAAGTCTGAGCAATAACATCCATACGCCCTGCGTATCGCCCCATTTGGCACCTTTTTTTACTGCGTCGGAAAACTAGCCCGAACACCTCGCAAAACTCGCAAAA
>JALHHX010000233.1 GCA_022837245.1 Lentisphaerota bacterium | reverse complement strand
TTCTGCTTTTTACTTCCACAAAAATAATATACGTTTCGTCTTCGGCAATAATATCTACCTCATAACCCCCGAACGACCAATTTCGTTCGCGTATCCGGTATTTTTTCCGCTGTAATAACTGTGTTGCCGCTTCTTCCCCTTGTTTGCCGAGTTCGTTGTGTCGAGCCATACGATAACCGCTTTGTTGCCTTTAAATAGGTAAAAATACACATTTAAAGGAACAAATCCACCTTTTTAGCAAAAATTTATTATTCTATACGGCAAGTTCGTAAATTTTCCTTACATCTTCTTCGGTTAATTTGACAAAACTGCCAACAGTTCGATTGCCCAGCTGCATGTTTTTTACCAGTGTAGGGATATCTTCTGCCTTTGCTCCAAGTTGCGCAAAACGAATAGGCATTCCTATCGAAACAAGGAACTGTTCCAACGCGACCCGACCAAGACGAAGCTGTTAAACGATGGCGTGGCGGCCGTGAAAGACGCGGTCACGACGCAAGAATTGGAAACGCTGAGGTTTGAGCTGTCGCATTTCGTGTGCGAGGGGCAGTACAAAGAGGGGCTGATCCGGATTCTGGAATCGTATATCGCCAACATCAATTCGGCGTCGCAGCCGGCGGGGTGGGTTAGCGGGTTTTTCGGGAGCGGCAAATCCACGCTGGAGAAGATTGCGCGGCATCTCTGGGTGGACACGAAATTTCCAGACACAGGGGAGACGGCGCGCGGGCTGGCGAACCTGCCGGCGGAGGTCAAAGAGCTGCTGAAGGAACTGGACACGCTGGGGAAACGGTTTGGCGGCCTGCATGCGGCCGCCGGGGCGCTGCCGGCTGGTGGCGGTCTGAACGTGCGCCTGGCGGTGCTGGGGATCATCTTCAAATCCAAGGGGCTGCCGGAGTCGCTGCCGCAAGCGCAGTTTTGTCTTTGGCTGAGGAAGGCGGGGATTTACGACAAGGTGCGCAAGTCGGTGGAGGCGGCGGGGAAGAATTTTCTCAAGGAGCTGAACGACCTGTATGTAAGCCCGCTGATTGCGAAGGCCCTGCTGGCGGCCCAGGAGGCCGCGACCCACGTTTCGGGCTACTACCCGGACAAGGGCGTCGCGGCGAACAATGCGGCTCTTGTCGCCATGCGACTAGGCGACTATGAGCTTGCCCTCGAACAATCCGAGAAAGCAGTCTCTCTGGACCCGGCGTCACCCGTCTTCTTGGAGACGCTCGCCGACGCGAAGCGGCGAGCGACCGGGGAAGCCGGCTCCGGGGGCGACTCGTCGTCCGATGCGGGTGAAACAGCGGGAACACTCGAATCAGGTGGCAACCCCGGGGAGATCCAGTGCGCATTCGACGACGTTATTGCGTCGTATCAAGAGGCTCTCGCGGCAGACAGTTCATCGTCCTTGGCTTGGAACAATCTCGGTGTCGTGCATGCGGCGTGTCAGCAAGGAGATGAGGCGCGGCAGGCATTCCAGAACTCGATCAGGGCGAATCCCGAATACGCAAAAGGCTGGTTCAACTATGGCTCGTATTTGCTCGTCGAGGGCGACTGGACCGAGTTCCTAATAGCCGAAGGCGCCTTGGGAATCGCTGGAAGCCTGGATCGTGCACTGCGCGATGAGGGCCCGGCACTGAGCACGGACGAGGACATCTACGACACCGGGCTCGATCTGTCTCAGGCGTTGCCCGCCGACTGGAAGCTTGGCGAGCACGAGCGTCGATCAGCAGCGCCGATCACCATCATGCTCATTGTCTTGACACTGTTTCGGGTAGTCACCGAACTCGCCAGGGAGGATGTGCTCGACAGAATAACGAGTGTCACGATGAACAAGGTGGGCTCGCGATTCGCGCACCTTGCGCTACCGGGAACCGTTGGCCTCGCCCTCAGCACGGTACTGCTCGTCGTTCTCAGCAGTGCCGAATCCAAAGAGCAACTACTGCTCATCCCGGTCGCGTTCGCAGCAGTCGCACTGCCCAGCATGATCCGGGCGATGGGGAACTCGGCGAGTGCCGAGGTGACTCCGGCGCCGATCCTGGTTGCGACGGCGGTCTTGGTTCCGTTCGGAGCGGCCTTACCGCCGTTGGCCGGGGCACGTGGTAGCGCCAACGTCTCGAGATGGAAGGCAGCTGCCGCACCGGCGGCCATCGCCGTGTTGGCGCTTGTGGCCGTAGGGGTCTCGCTGGTGGCATCGGTTCCATTGGAACGCGCAACGCTAACAGCTTTGGTCGCCATCCTGACCACAACGCTGCTTCCGACACCGCCCTACGATGGCGCGAAGCTGACTGGGTGGCGGTCGCAGCTGGCCACGATTGGCATGGGATTGATTGCCGTCTTGTTCGCGTTGAGGCTCGTCTGATCGGAAGTAAGCAGGTCGATCTGACGGCGCATTCGGGGGTTCCGGTCGGAACGCTACCGCTCTGGCTTCAGAGCACGTACTCGAACAGGTGGAACTCGGTCACCTCGATGCCTTCGTAGTGCAACGTGTGGCGACCCAGATCGGTGAAGCCGTAGCGCGCGTACAGCGCGCGAGCAGGGGTGTTGCCAACGTAGGTGTCCAGCCGGATC
>JALHHX010000232.1 GCA_022837245.1 Lentisphaerota bacterium | reverse complement strand
CCGGATCACAACACTTGCATTTAACTTGAGGGATTTCACAGCCTTTATTTTCAAGCTGGTTTATTCTGATTTGCACATAATAGTAATTAGTCGATCATGCAAAAGTTCCTAAGCTGTTGATTATTATGTTGTTAAAGCAATAATTATATGGTACTATATTGCAAGAAAGTGAAAAAACAACCAAGGAAACCTTGCAATATGATGACGCGCGATACACGATGACAGACAACACAGGCGAATCTCTTCAAGCCCCTGCTGCGGGACATCGTCTCGCGCCAGCACCCGCTGGTGCTGCTTGCGGATTCGATCGACTGGAAGAGTTTCGAGGACGCTCTGGAAAGCCGCTTCTGCGCCGACAACGGGCGGCCATCCTGCCCGGTGCGTCTTATGGTGGGCCTGCAGTACCTGAAGTACACGGCGGGGCTCAGCGACGACGGGGTTCTGGCCGAATGGTGCGAGAACCCCTACTGGCAGTGCTTCACCGGCGGCACCTTCTTCGAGCACGAGTTCCCCACGGACCAGGCGTCGATGTCGCGCTGGCGCAGGAAACTTTCCGAGGACGGGGCGGAGAAGCTGCTTGAGGAGAGCCTCAAGACGGGTCTTCGCCAGGGCTTCATGAAGAAGTCGGAGTTCAAGCGTGTCAATGTCGATACCACGGTAGCGGAGAAGAACATCCGCTTCCCCACGGATGCGCGGCTCTATGAGCGCATGCGGGAGCGCCTCGTGGACGAGGCGTCCGAGTGCGGCATCCCTCTGCGTCAGACGTACGCACGGGTGGGCAAGCAGCTGCTGCGCCGGCAGAGCGGATACGCGAAGGCGAGGCAGTTGAAGCGCGCCGCCAAACAGACACGCAAGCTGCACACCATCCTCGGCCGGACGATCCGCAACATCGAATCGCACGAAGAACGCATATCCGATCGGATGCAGGGACTTCTGGATACGGCGCACCGGATCTTCGAACAGACCCGCAAGTCAGGTGGCAAAGTCTACTCGATCCACGAGCCCCAGGTGGAGTGCATCGCGAAGGGCAAGGCCCACAAGCGCTACGAGTTCGGGACCAAGGTGGGGCTGGTCACATCGTCGAAGACCAACTGGATACTAGGCGCGAAAGCGTTCCGCGGCAATCCCTACGACGGACACACGCTGGAGGATGCCCTCGGGCAGTCAACTCGCTTGAGCGGGGTCGAACCGGAAATGGCCATGTGCGATCTGGGCTACAGGGGAAGCGGCTACGAAGGCGCATGCGACATCCAGGTCGTCAACCGCTTCAGGAAGCAGCGCAGCAGGTCGCTCTGCCGATGGTGGAAACGCCGCTCGGCAATCGAGCCTGTGGTAGGGCATGTGAAGTCGGAGCACCGCATGAACCGCAACTACCTCGGAGGCGAGATCGGCGACAGGCTAAATTGCATCTTCGCTGCTGCCGGATTCAACATGCGCAAGTTGCTGAGGGCGTTCGCCCTCTTTTTGCGCCTTGTTTCAGGGAGGCCTGACTGTGGGCTGCGGGCGTGGATCCGCTTACGCGCCGCCAGATTAGCCCAGTCCATAGCTGCGGTCATGGCGCAACCTGAAGCCGGATGGAATCATGTTGCGCAAAATGCGGCTTTTGCATGATCGACTAATTAAGCGCATTTGCGATTTTTTGTTTGCAATCCTCCTCTTGGTTAGATAAACCAAAGACATCATAGCTTACGACCGAGTTGTTCTTAAACGACGAATAAATATTTACATCTCCCTCTTCCCCGATCGGATCCCGGCTCGTCCACCGCCCATCCAGCGGGTTGTAGTGGCGGTAGTTGTAGTAGATGCAGCCGAGGGCGGCGTCGTGGTATTCGGACGAGAAACGGAAGGGGTTGGCTTCAGCGAGGGGGCCGGTGGCGGAGGTGACGGCACCAAAGGGAGCGTACTCATAATGCGCGGCGAGGGTGCCGTCAGAAGCGTCGACTACGTCGGAGACGTTTTTGTTTCCGTCGTGGAAGTAATTGAAGATGCGGCCGGAGTTTGGCAGCGTCCACTTAAGCGGACGCGTGGCGATGGTCTCCGGCGGATCCCAGACAAATTCCTGATCGATAGTACCCGTTACTCCATCAATCTGCTGGACACAGAGATAGCCGTCGTAGATGAACTTGCTGAAGGCGTTGGTCACTCCATCGGAGACGGAAGCATGCCACACGCGCCGGCCCATGCGGTCGAAGTCCATGGTGACGACGGCGGTTTCGTTCGACCACACTACTGGACGATTTTCCGCGTTATAAGTGACGCGCCATATGTCGGTTGTGGTCTTTACCAGCGTCTGATTTCCATCGGCGTCGAACTCCGGCATGAATGCTTCTTCGTCATGTACGATGGAGATGTACTGGTTCAACGCATTTGCAGTGTACGCGGTGTTCGTCCCCAACTCGTCCGCGATGATGCGGTTTCCGATGTCGTCGAAGGTGTAGGCGTAATTTGTGGCGGCAACCTCGTTGGTGGCGGCAATCAGCTCCCCGCGCACGTTGTACCCGTAACGCTCCGTGTTCCCTCTTCTTATCATGCCAGCATTCTATACTTTTCCTTTGCTCTGCTCAACCAAAAACCAGCATAAAAGCCATGGCCGGG
>JALHHX010000231.1 GCA_022837245.1 Lentisphaerota bacterium | reverse complement strand
AAACTCAATGGATGTGGGAGGTACGCGCGAGGAGAGATGATTTGGAATCCCTGCTGGTGGCAGCGTCCTCTTGACAACTGGGTCTCTGTCGGGCAACGGAACCGTCACAGCCGCTGGCGGAATTGGCACATCCGTGGGCGGCGCCGGCGGAGGCGGGCGCGTTGCCTTGATTCTGACGGGTGCCTCTTCCGATTTTACAAACTGGCATGGCGAGACGACCGCCTACGGCACCATAGGCTCGGGAAGCACGGCCTTCAGCGTCGGCTTCAGCGCCGCTGGCACGGTGTATCTTCAGGCCGGATCGGGTGACTCAACCCTTGTTGTCGACAACAACGGTCTATTCATCGGCGACACGCGCTACACGCTGATGCCGGTGGCGACGGATCTGGGCGCGGTGGATTCGATCGTCATCCGCAACAAAGGCGTGCTGGCGCTTCGCAGCGATACTGTTTTCGACTTCAACACTGCGGACCTCGTCGTTAACGGCGCATCTGATGCATACCTCGCCCTGTCCGGAGACGGGGCGGTCACGTATCCTGCCAACTGGAGCATCGAAGGATACACGCTACGTGGCGAGGGCATCACTGAAACGCTAGGCAATGTGACCGTTCGCAACGACGGCGCGCTCTCGCACAGCGCCAATTTCGACTCCAAAAGCACCTGGCTCGATATTGACATTTCCGGCGACCTTGTGGTGGAGGCGACTGGTGCGGTACACGCCAATGGATGTGGCTATGGTCCTGGTTATGGTCTTGGCAAAAGCGGCTGGTCTTCTGCAATGGGTGGTGGAGGGGCCACGTACGGAGGTATCGGCGGAGGATATAACTCTTCTAAACCTATCATGGACACATATGGATCCATATTGTCTCCTGCGGACATCGGCAGCGGCGGCGGATACAACAACCTCACCGCGCTGGGTTGGGCTGGCGGTGAAATCATTCTGAATGTCGCCGGAGCGACGGTCATCAACGGCACTCTCTCCGCCAACGGCGACAGCGGCGGCTCGGGGCCCTCCGGCGGCAGCGTCAACCTGACAACGTCGACCTTGTCGGGCGGCGGCGCGATCAGCGCCGATGGTGGGCCGGGGACGAATGTTGGCGGCGCGGGCGGCGGTGGCCGCGTCGCGGTCCTTCTGACAGGCCCGAACGCGACTTTTTCGACCTGGACCGGGACGATCACGGCTTCAGGAAAGAATGGCAGTGGCGGTACCATTTTGGTCAACCGCAGCGCGGCCGGAACGATTTTCCTTTATAATTTTAAAATAGAATGAGAGTTCAAGGGTAAGCAAGAATGCTGGCTTGGGTAGTTGTCTCTGGCTCATAACGCTTGAGAACTTTTTGAGCGAAGCTGTGAAATAATCGGCAGAGTGTTCGGAATTTGGAGTGCGGCGGCAAGCGGTATCCCGCGCGCGCCGCTTTGCACTCCGCGGCAAGCATTATCCCCTGCGACCCTTTGATGTCGTTAAGTCATTCGGAATTACATAACCGGAAATGTTTTAACTTGAATGTAGCTCAATTGTTTTTGTAAGATGCATGTCCTAAGGGGGTTCCTTTATCGCGTTGTTATGTACTTATTGAGCTGACTGTGGTTATAGCGAAAGCGACTATGATGTTGGAGGAAAGATGCTGTGCAGGAGATGATGAAGAAAATCAATAATACATTTCATATGACGACAGGTGTTTGCCGCTGGTTGACGGTTGTGGTCTTGGTGGCGTTGGCCGCGATCAACGCCAAGGGGGAACTTTTCCCGCAGGATGATCTGCAGGGGCTGTTCGGGCCGGCAGGCGCGCGGTCTTGGAGTTCGTACACGCGCCAGGCTTACCTCACCAAGCCAGATGCCGACTGGGATGGGCTCAACGACGAGGAGGAGCGCACCTGCATTGCGCTTTGGGGCGGGGTCGAAGAGAACGCCTTCGCATGGCATGACGGCGTTGGCGACGGAACCTTCACCGATTTGTCGTCGTCGGGGTTCATGACGAGAGTGTCACTGCCATTTGTTTTCAACTGGGCCGGCGAGATGTCCACAAACGTCTGGGCATGCCGCAACGGGGTGCTGTCCTTTGACGGATCCTTCCCGGAGGGGATGCCCCCGGCGCCTTTGCCTGCGGGCCCCCCATATGAAAAGTTTCTTTCCCCGTATTGGCACGGGAGCTTCTCGTATTCCGCCCCCGATTGCAGATATTGGGCGTTTACGTCGGCCGACTTAAAAAGCCTTGTGGTCTGCTGGGAAAATCTCGAATTGCCTGGATTGCCGGATTCGCGCATATCGTTTCAGGTGGAGATCCGATCCAGTGGTGAAATGATCTGGCGCTACCGAGATCTTGACTTCGGCGGAGGACCCGCGCCGGAGACAGTTGTCGGAGCGCAAAAATGGGGAGCTGGATGGAGCGTGCCCGGCAGCTTGCTGCACCAATCGCTGGCGCTGCGCGTCATGCCTATTCAGAACTTGGACGAAACGAACCCTGATACCGACGGCGACGGCATTATCGACGGCATCGAGTTTTACTACTACGATCCGGGGCGTGGTTTTGGGCGGGAGTTGAACCCCTCCGTGGCAGACAATCCCGGCGATATCGACCGCGACGGCCTTGACGTGACA
>JALHHX010000230.1 GCA_022837245.1 Lentisphaerota bacterium | reverse complement strand
CCGGAGGTTTTAACCACTCCCTGCGGGCAGGCTCTTGCCCGCAGGCTGCCAGCCCGCCCGGCGCGTGCCGCGCCAAGCGCCGCCCCGGCCAGCGCCCGTTCCCCGGCCTTGCCCCACTTGCGCCCGACATCGACGCCGCGCTCCACGGCGTCCGCGATTATCAGCGGGAGCTTTTTCGCCGTCCAGGCATTGCCGACGGCGTTCTCGGCGAGCCACGTCTTGCCGTCGGCGAGGGCGGATTCCACTGCCGCCGCCAAGTCGCCGCCCAACATTTCCCGCGCCTCCTCGACCGCCTGCCCGGGCGTGAGGGTTGCATTCTTCATCCACTTGGAGACGATCCGCAGCTTGTCCATGTCCGGTTCCGCGCCCGCCGCGAGCTGCGCCGCCGCGATTGCGACGAGGCGCGCGTCGTCGCCGTAGCCGCCGCGGCGCGAAGAAACCGCATAACGCGCGTTTTCCGGGTTGACATCGCCGCCGGATTGTGGCAGAGTGGGGGGCGTTGACGGTGAGAAGCCTGCCGCTTGGTGTTGGGCCACCGCTTCAACAACCCCCGCAAGCGGCCTTGGCGGGGGACTTTCTCTTAGGGAACTAGTTACCACCACCGTCACCTCCGCCAGATCGGCGGCGGCGTTTCCGTATTCGTCGAGCCGCGTCACGATCTCCATGCGGTGGTTGGCGGCGTCCATTCCCACGAAAACGATTGAATCGCGCCGCGGGTCGTCGTCGAATGTGGCAAATACGTTCTCCGCCCGAATCGCGGGCTCAATTCTGTCGAGGCTTTCGGCCTTCGCGCTGTTGTACATGCGCTCCCTGCGGACGCCGTCCGGCAGAATCTTGCCGCCGGACGTCACGGCGTGCATGGCGTATTCCGCCCATGCGTCTTCGCGGCTCAGCCCGCGCTCGTGGACGGCGCGCGGGTCGGGCGCGAAATACACGTGCCGTCCATTTGACAGCGGGATGGAGCGGCGGGCAAACTCTGTGTAAAACCGAACCGCGCCGTCCCTGATCAGCCGTCCGTCGTCCGGACGCCTGAGTTTGTAGACGCCCGCTTCCGCGCCTTCCGCCAAACGCGCCTCGACGGCCTTGGCAAAAGACGCCTCCGTGATTCCGTCCACCCACTGGTCGATTTTGGTCTGGACGGCCACGCTGTATCGCGCGCCGCCCGCCGCGTCGGAGCCGCCGCCCCGCAGCGGCGCGGGCGTCCCCCTGTCGCCGGGATCGACCGGAAGCTCTTCAACCAGGAAGTCATTCTTCCAGTTCGAGCGTTCCGACATCTGCCCGTTTTCATCCCACGATTCGCGAAGCCCGTCGCGATTGCCGTACTTGTAGTTCGAGCGGCGCTTCATCTGGCCGTTCTCGCGCCACGTTTCGCGGAGCCCGTCGAGCTTGTCGTTCTTGTAGTTCTCGCGTTCCGACATCTGGCCGTTCGAGTGCCACCATTCGTAGAGCCCGTACTTCTTGCCGTCCTTGTAGTTCGCGCGAAATAGCACCTGGCCGCTCGCGTACGATCTTTCGAAAAGGCCGTCGAGCTCGCCGTCATTCCAGTTCGAGCGTTCCGACATCTGCCCGTTTTCATCCCACGATTCGCGAAGCCCGTTGAGCTCGCCGTCCTTGTAGTTCTCGCGAGACAACATCCGGCCGTTATTGCGCCACGTTTCGCGGATCCCGTCGCGCTTGCCGGCCTTCCAGTTCTCGCGCGATGACATCGGCTTGTCAAGCCCGTAAGCCCATTCTTCGTAGACGCCGGAATGTTTGTTGCCGCGATGGATGGATGGATTTCTTGAAAGACTGACGCCGCCCGTGCCGGGGTCTACGACATAATCCGCCATGCGCCCGAGGGCGTCGCCGGGGATGGGCATGGGCAGCGGGACGCCTTCATGCGGCTTGTCGAGCCTGTCCCACCACCGCACGGAACTGTCGCCCGACGCGCGGAACGCAAGGAGCCTGCCGTCGCGGAACGCCACCTGCTTTTCAATTCCGGAATAGTGTTTCCAGTACTTGGCGGACTCCCTGGTCAGGCCGCCATCCCCGTCGCCCGCGAGCAGGCACCACGGATTGGCTTCCATCCCCCAATGCGTGTCGATTATCCTGCGCATGTTCCTGCGGCTTTGTCCGGACTCGTCCACGTCGTAGACGGTTATGCCGTGCGGAAGAACTTTCTTGTTGCCCAAGGTTGCGACCGTGTCGGGATCCACGCGGGCTTCCTTGGGCTTTATGTCCGCGTGGGCGTCAATTAGCTCCATGGGCGACTTGTACCGCATCGGGTCGGCCTTCGCGATTTCCGCCACCTTTATGGCCTGCTTTATTTTGTCGTTGTCCTCCGGCAAAATAACAGTGCCGTTGAGCGCCCAGTGGAAGGCGGTCTTTTCAATCTTGGGGTCGCCTCCGGCCTTGGACGACTCGCCGAGCTTCTCGATTTCGGATATGGTGCTTTCGACCTGCTCTTCCGACGCGGACGTCAGTTTATTGGCCAGCCGCCTGCGCATGTCGTCCTTGCGCTTCGCGGAAATCGAAGGGTGTGTGTCAGGAAAGTGACAGGTAAATCGGATTTTGCTTGCGGAGCGTATGCGGGCTTGTTATAATTGTAGCGTTTCAACTACAAACCACCAAA
>JALHHX010000229.1 GCA_022837245.1 Lentisphaerota bacterium | reverse complement strand
GTTTTGAAGTGGATTCTTGCATTTCTGTCATGTTCACGCTCATCTGACGGCCACGGCGGCGCGCTTAAATGATTCGGCTGAATTTATGATGGTATTATCATCCACACAAAATGCGAGGCGGAAATATCCGGGCATTCCGAAGCCGCTGCCGGACACCGCCAAAACACGCTCTTTAACTAGAGCCTCGATGAACACCTTCTCGTCGGCGAGGGGCGATTTGGGGAAGAAGTAGAAAGCACCGCGTGGCATGGTGTATTCTATGCCGGCGTTGTCCAGCACCTTCGCCATCAGTTCGCGGCGGCGCGCGTAGACGCCTGCGTCAACCTCGCTGTCGAGGCAAGTTTGCAGAATTTTCTGCGCGATCGCGGGCGCGTTCACGAAACCAAGGATGCGGTTCGTCAGGATAAGCCCGGCCATGAGCTCAGTTGCGCCGCCGAATGCGGGATTGACGGCCACGTAGCCAATGCGCTCGCCTGCGAGCGAAAGGCTCTTGGAGAAAGAACCGATCACGACAGAGGCGTCGTACAACTCAAACGCTGATGGAATTTCGACCTTGTCGAAGTTTAGGAAACGGTATGGCTCGTCGGACACCAGATATATTGGCGTGCCGTTTTTACCGGAGTGCTTTTTGAGAATTTTGGCGAGAGCCTCCATTTCATCGCGCGAGTAGATCTGCCCCGTCGGGTTGTTGGGGGAGTTGATGATTACAGCGCGCGTTTTGGGGGTTATGGCGCGCTCCATCGCCTCCACGTCGAGAGAGAAATCTGGGAGCTTAGTGTTTACCGGGACGAGCTTGCCTCCAAAGTTGCCGCAGTAAAATCCGTACTCAACGAAATACGGGCTGGGGCAGATAACTTCGTCACCTTGTGAAAGCACCGCGCGGAAAAAAATGTTGAGTCCGCCAGCGGCGCCGCATGTTACGATTACGTTCGAAGCCGGAGTCTCGGTTCGCTGCTCTTCGGAGATCTTCTTTGCGAGCGCGGCGCGTGTTTCAGGATAGCCAACGTTGGGCATGTAACCGAGCGAGAATGCCCTGTCGGAAGTCGCGGCGATTTGCTCCAGTGCTTTCTTGACGGCTGGTGGCGGTGCGAGGTCTGGATTGCCGAGGCTGAAATCGTAGACGTTGGCGTCACCGTACTTTTTCTTGAGTTCGATGCCTGCCTCGAACATCTTGCGGATCGTTGAAGAGCCAGAGGTCTGTTTTTTAATTTCCGGGGAGAGGTAGTCCATTGTTTTATCCTTTAAAATGTTTTCGCTAAATTATTGTTTGATGATCGCGGGAGCTTCGCCGTGGAAGACTCGCTTGGCCTTGCCTTCGGCGCGGGGGATGGTGCCGGGGGCGTGAACGTCGCCGTCAGGCGTGAACCCAAGGTCTTCCTTGAGTTGCTTGGCAACGGTGAAGCCGGTAACGCCCGGCTCCGCCTCGACGTCCACGTGAAGGTGTTTGATACCGTCGTGATCTTCGACAATGAGTCGGTAATTAGGGAGCACGCCTGGAATTTTCATGAGCGACTGCTCTACCTGCGAGGGGAAGAAGTTGACGCCGGAGATGATGAGCATGTCGTCAAGACGCCCGGAGATCTTGTCCAAGCGAACGTGCGTTCTCCCGCATGCGCATTTGTCACGTGAGATTATTCGACTTAGGTCGCCTGTCTTAAAGCGGATCACCGGTATGGCTTCGCGCGTGAGCGACGTCACCACGACTTCCCCGTATTCGCCATCAGGCAGGACTTTGCCTGTTTCGTGGTCGACAATTTCAGTGATGTACTGGTCCTCCCAGACATGTATTCCGCAGTGCGCCGGGCAGTCCATGCCGAGCGTGCCGATGCCGCCCGTCTCTGTCATTCCGTAGATGTCGAACACATCAATCCCGAGCGCGTTGGTGATGCGCTCCCGCATAGATTCGGAGAATGTCTCCGCGCCAAACATGCCGAATTTCAAATCAGGTAGTTTTTGCCCGGTTTCATCGAGCATCTCCATGATCCTTATTGCGTAGGACACCACGCCAGTGATCACGCGTGTCCCGAAGTCCTTTGCCAGCTTGATCTGGCGCAACGTGTTGCCTGGGCCGCAAGGCAGCACGAAGAGGTTCGCCTTGCGGGCGCCGTGGTAGCAGCCGAAGCCTCCGTTGAAGAGCCCGAATCCGGGAGTTATCTGGCAGACATCGCCTTCCACCGCGCCGGCCATCACGTAGCATCGCGCCATGCACTCCGCCCACTGTTCGAGATCGGATGCCGTGTATGCCATTACGACGGGCGTGCCTGTGGAGCCGCTCGACATGTGCATTTCAACTAGATTCGATTTGTCCACACAGGACATTCCCAGGGGATATTGGCTGCGGAAATCGTCCTTGCCCATGAAGGGTAGGGAGTGCAGATCTTCGATTCCGCGGAATCTCCTTGTCTCGACGCCGGCGTCCTTGAACCGGGCATTGAAAAATGCATTGCGGGAAGCCGTGTATTGCACCATGTCGCGCAGTTTCGCGTTCTGCAAGACGACGAGTTCATCCTGCGGCATTGTCTCAGCCTTCGGGTTAAAGAAGTTCATCGCTTTATTCACGTTTTACCTTTTTTAAATAGTGCGGCCGAAATCAAAAGCCTCGACATTCTTATCTAGTAGTTTCTC
>JALHHX010000228.1 GCA_022837245.1 Lentisphaerota bacterium | reverse complement strand
GAAAGGACCGGCCTCTCGTGAATTCATCGACAGGGTGCATACAGAGTTCACGCAAATCAATGTTCCTTTCCCTTTGCTTCTCTGGCTCTGCCGCAACCAGGATCAGGAGGATGTGCGGGCGATTATTCCGAGCGCCGTTGTCACGACCCAGGCTCTGCTTTCGCTTGAGTTCGAGGTTATGGGCGAGAATTTGCGCCTGCAACACCAGATAGCCCGCCTTTTCCGGGATGAAGAATGGCTGGCCTCACAGACGGACAAGATGACTGACGTCGAGCGCAGTTCCCTCTACGAGCGCATCTGCGCAGTTGAAGGAGCTTGGGAGCCTTCTCAGAAACGGGCGATCGAAAAAATCCTGCTCGCCAAATATCCGCATATAGCTGCCCCGGCCCAGGAGGGAGCGGCAGCGGCGGCCTCTACACCCTCCGACCTCAAAACAACGTCCTGGCGTAGCCTCAACGAGCGCAGGGAAAAACTCCGCGTTCTTGTCGAGGAGGAAATTCCCCAGAACGCAAAGGATATTGAAACGGCCCGCGGTTACGGGGATCTGCGTGAAAACTTCGAGTACCAGACCGCAAAGGATCAGCAGCGGATTCTCCTTCAGCGCCAGTCTGAAATGACGCTTCTCATCCAAGGCATGAAGGGAACGGATTTTTCGGAAGTGGAAGTAAATGACAAAGTCGTAGTGGGCAGCGCTGTCACGATCATGTTCACCGACAACCATAGTGAGACGTACAACATCCTCGGAGAATTGGACAGCGATTTGGCGCTAGGCATCATCCCTTCACGCAGCCGCCTGGCGGAAGTGCTAATCGGGCGCGCCGTGAACGACAAGGTGATGATTCCTGACGAAGACGGAGATGGTGAGGTGGAGGTCTCCGTTTTGTCGATCCAGCCACTTTCACGCACCGTGCTGGACTGGGCCAGCGGGCGCTGATAAAAACACAACAACGGAGTGAAAATGAAAAGGATGATGAGTGCGGCGGCATTGGCCGCAGGGTGTATTGTGGCCTCTCCGATTTTTGCGGAAGACCCCGCTGAACTTCCTGTCCAAGTACCAGTGCAAACCGCCGATCAAGAAAAGGCGGAACTCCTCGCTCAGGAAAAGATTGCGATGCCCATCCAGAGTAATGCTGGGGATGGATTAGAGTTTGACTTCGGTGGAGATATCCGGGCGCGGTATGAGTTCAAGGACAATTGGCCCGACAAGGGCAAGTCCACAGCCGGTTCGGCATACGAGGACTATCTGCGTTTACGCACCAAGGTCTGGGGCGAAGCCAAAGCGGGAGATTTCAAGTTGTTCCTGAAACTCGGTAACGAATTCCGCAACTACCGCAATTCATCGAATGACGACAAACAGAAATTCCCTGACGAGCTGTTTTTAGACAACCTCTACCTCGAATGGGCAAGCGATGTCTACGGCGCGAGGATCGGACGCCAGGAAGTGAAGCTGGGCAGCGGGCGTCTCTTCGCGGACGGAACTCCGGGCGACGGATCTCGCTCGTCGTTCTTCGACGGCGTCCTCCTTTCGCGTAAGTTCGGCGAGGAAGCCAAGAGCAAGGTCGAACTGCTGGGCACGTGGAACCACTACCGGAACGATCTCAACATTGGCAGCACCGAAGTAGGCGTTTACGACATGACTGCGATAAAGAGCGGCAACCCGTATTCGAAGATGGACGAAGCTGGGCTTGCGGCGTACTTAACAGTCAATGAATTCGTCCAAATTCCCTTCGAAGTCTACTGGGTATGGAAAATGGAGGAGGATTTCCTCATCAATGAAGACAAATATCCTGGCCGCGACTTCCACACGGTTGGCTTTCGAGTGATGCCGAAATTCAACGGTTGGCTCTCTGCTGAAGTCGAATCCGCATACCAGTTCGGCGCCATCGATTCCATGACCGGTTTTGAGTCGCGCGACATCAGCGCCGGCATGGTGTACGTAGGCCTCACCTGCAAGACATCCGACGGAACTCCCTGGAAGCCAAGCCTAACCCTCGCCACGCTCTATTTGAGCGGAGACGAGGACAGCTACTATAAGACCACGGACGGCAGCACAGACAGTGGATGGAATCCCGTTTTCAACCGCACGCCTTGGGTTAGCGAGATAGGGTTGGGCATGTACGATGGCGCACGCTGGTCGAACCTCATATATCCACATGCTGAAGCAGTAGTTCAGCCTGTCGAGGGTCACAAGGTGACCTTAACCTGCGGTCCGATGTACACTGCAGAGAAAGACAACGACGCCAGTGATAGATACCGCGGCCTGCTGGCAAAGGCGAAGTACTACTTCCCGTTGCCTGAAGTGGCGGGCATTAAGATGGATGGCACAATTCTGGGCGAAGTTTTGGACTATGGCGATTACTACGATGCCAAAGAAGACTACGCCACTTTCCTGCGCTTGGAAGTTACCGCAAAGTTCTAACGCGTTAACCTTAATCTTTTTTGCGACAACATTTCTGGTGGGCGCAGCGCTTGTCGCGCGCCTATCAAAAATGTATTGTTTTCTCATTGACCTAATCAGGATAAAACAGTATATTAGCTCAAATTTAATGATTTGTTAGTACTTAATGGGTGTGTGTCAGGAAAGTGACATGACTCTGTAGAATTCTCAAATATCTCTTGCAAGAGTGATGTCACGCCGGTATAGTTGTATATATTATATTTACAA
>JALHHX010000227.1 GCA_022837245.1 Lentisphaerota bacterium | reverse complement strand
TCGGGTTCCAGTCGCAGCGTCATGGCCATACATCCACGATACCACTATGGTATCAATCGCTCATGCCGCGCAGAGCGTGACACCCGGGATGTGGAAGTGAAGAGGATGCCCGGGCTCCGCCGCCTGGTACGCAGCCTCGATAGCACAAGGGGAAGACCTGGGTACGGTGTCTGGCGGAACATAGGGCCGTGTCAGATCGGTTGTGTGTGTTGGGGCGGAGCTCCCTACTGTCTTCTACCTTCGATTTGTGAACGCCGGTCCTTCTCCATTGCCCAACCCACCGCGTAACCCAGCAACTCCTCTGTGGCCTTAGTGGTGGCACCGAGGATCTCAGACCACACAGAAACTGGCACGAACTCGCGAGGCAGAGGGATGCCCACTACGAATTCTCCTTCCTCCTCCCCCAGCCGGAATGCGGTGCTCACGTGCCCCGCCGACAAGTGAACCCAGCCCGAGGTTGAGTCATACACCGGAATGGCCCACGAGTGGTACTCGGCAGCGCGATCCTTGAGTCGGCCATCGCCGAGCCTCTTTCCCTCGCCATCCTTGATCTGCCGAAACTGTCGCCCCGCGAAGAATTCGCCCAGCACTCTCTGCGCCTCGGGTGCCGTGGCGAGGAAGCACATCCGGAAGAGGGAGTCGAGTTGGAGCCGCACGAGTGGCGCTGCTGCGTGCAGATTGAACGAGTCGACCAGATCGATCACAGCCTCTACCAAGCCGTAGCTGCGTTGGATCATCGTCAAAACGAGCATGTCGTCTCGGTAGAGGTTGCCCCCACCCGCCGACATGACGACGCCACCCACCTCGAGGTGCTGAATCCGGAGCGTGTCCAACTTCAGACGAACGTCAATGAGCTCGGCGTGCTCCGCTGCAACTGAACCAGGTGGCACCGGACTGGGGTCTCGGGGCCCACGCCTCGACGTCGTTGCACCTTGTTCGTCTGCCGCTGTCATGCTGCGATCGTTACACAGTTGGGTGCCTCATTCCGCCGCTAGTGACGCGGATGCCGACGTCCGCTCATGCCGCGCACCGCGCGGTCGTTGGTCGTCCCTGCCGGGCGCTGGACCGCAGGGTCGCAAGTGCAGAGAATGGCACCAAGGGCCGCGGGCAGCCGGGTTAGTGGTGCCCTGTGCCTCGGCGGCGGCCGTGGGAGGAGCCGAAAAGGATGAGGACGCTGGTCACCTACGTGACTCGGACCGGTCACACCCGCAAGGTCGCAGAGGCGATCTTCGACGGGATCACCGGGGACAAGGAACTCAAGGAGCTCGCTGATGTCGACAGCCTGGACGGCTACGACCTCACGTTCGTCGGCTTCCCGATCGAGGAGCGGTTCAGTCCGGCGGAGCCGGCCGCGACGTTCCTGCGACGGCCGGAAGTGGCCGGCCGGCCGGTCGCGTTGTTCATCACCCACGGCGCCTCTGACGACCTTCCCGAGCTGCGGGTGTGGCTGAACACCTGCGCGGCCGCCGCATCCCAGGTTGAACTGGTCGGCGTCTTCCACTGCCAGGGCGAACTGTCGGAGCAGATGACCCAGAAGATGTTGCTGAGCAAGGACGAACGGGTGGTCGCCTGGGCCAGAACCCGGGAATCCGGGATCGGGCAACCCGACGCCACGAGTCTGCAGCGGGCACGACGCTGGGCCTCGGAGACCGTGGGCGCTCGACGCTCTTGAACCTGACTGGGCGGCATGGATGCGGGCTTGCCAGCGGTCAGGCCGACCCTGCCGAACGCACCCATCTAGCCGCGGTGCGGCCTGGTGGGTTCGTCAGTCGAGCAGCGGGATGTCGAGGTCGTAGGCGAGGACGACCGCACGGGCGAGTTCGGCTTCTTGGTCGGAGGTCAGAAACCCGACGGTACGGCCGAGCAGCTTGGTCGGAACGGTGAGGACGTTGTCCAGTGAGATCACGCCGTCGTGGTCGAGGCCGTTGGCCGGTCCGACCGGAACCTCGCTGGACAGGCCCTTGATGGTGGAGGTGATCGGTGCGATCGTCACTTTCGTCAAGGCCGTCCGCGCGGCCTCGCGAGTCAGGACGACCGCGGGACGCGTCTTGTCCAAACGCACCAGACAGATCTCGCGCACGGGTCAGTCCTCGACGGTCGCGTGTGCGACGGACCACGCGACCAATTCGTCGAGGTCGTCAGCGGTGCCCCGCTCGCGGAGGATGGCGGCGTCGCGCTCGGCAACTTGGCGGCGCATCTCGCGCTCGACGGCACGGGCCACCAGTGCTGCGCGGCTGGGAGCGTTGCCGGCGGCCACGGACTTGTCGAGGAAGGCCACCATGTCGTTGGGAAGACGGATCGCGATCTGTTGGGTCATGGCACACGATCATACCAGGGCGGGTCCCGCATTGGGATGCACGCTGTGCCGCAATGTGCACGCGAGTCAGTTGCCGGGTGGGATCGCTTCGTCGGGTGTCTTGTGCGCCGCGCGGGCCTCGTCCAGGAGGCGACGGACATGGGGTTGGTGGCGGTCGTCGATGGTCTGCAGGCAGGCGATCCACTGGGGCAGGAACTCTCTCAGCGCCGGGAGGTCTGACTGCAGCGCCTCGCGGATGTCTCGCAGGGTCGGCGGTCTGTAATGTGGCAGGTCGAACCACTCCTCCACCAAGACGCTGGCTCTCTCCGGAGGAGGCGTCGTTTCGTAGACCGCGCGAAGGTACCGTGCTTCAGCTTCTGAC
>JALHHX010000226.1 GCA_022837245.1 Lentisphaerota bacterium | reverse complement strand
TTGTTGGCATCGTCACCGTCGATGAGAGGCCGCCGGGGTGCAGATTGAAAGGCGCTGAGCATCAGGGCCTTGGCGGCTGTGGTCTGTTCGCCCTTGGAAAGCTCAGGGTAATTGCTCAACCCCCCTGTTGAAATCACCCAGCGAGCACAGAGGGCAAGGTCACTCGTCAAGCTTTGAGGCGTTCATCCTCACCCGAATCGTAGCGCGTTTCCAGACGAGGTCCTTTTCGGCAGCCCAACTGCAGAAAGTTCGGGACATCGCCGTTTTTCTCTGCTATAGGAGGCTGGAATGGTGCGAATAGAGCGCACAGAGCACCGACGAAAGGTTGAGGATGTCCGAGCCCAACGCAACGTTCTGCCTGTTGGTTCCCGATTTGACGACCCTGTCCGACGAGGAAAAGGACGCTCTGATCGTCAAGCTGTGGAGCGAAACGGTTGCCTTGCGGCTGGAAGTTGAACACCTTCGCAACCTCAATACGGCCCTTGAACGGCGCCTGTCGGAGCTGGAAAACAAACTCAACCAACCGCCCAAGGATTCGTCCAACTCCAGTATCCCTCCTTCAAAAGACAGGAAGAAGAACAAACCAGCAAGGCCAGCGCGCAAAGGGGTTCGAAGGGCCAGTATCGGACGCAAGGGCGGTGGAAGACCGCTGGATCCCAATCCCGATCAACAAATCCATGCCAAGGCCAAGACGTGCCCTCATTGCGGCCGCGGAGTTTCAGAAGCCGAGCAACATCTTCATGCCGTCTATGACAAGATCGAGGTCCCCCCTGTCAAGCCCGTCGTCACCCGAGTGCATCAGTACGGCGGGCACTGCGGGTCCTGCGATCAAGACTACGTGAGTCCCGTTCCGCGGGGAATGGAGCCCGGCAGTCCTTTTGGAGCTTCCATCCAGGCGCTGGCAACCTACTACCGATACACGCACGCCATAAGCTATGAGCGCCTCTCCCGGATGTTTGCCGACCTATACAATCTCCTCATCAGTGAAGGGGCTTTGGCCAACTTGTTTCTGTCCACAAAGAACCGTATCGATGATCGCACCGCGGAAATCCTGGAACGAATCAGGAGCAGTCGTCTGATCTGCAGCGACGAGACCGGTGTGCGGGTCAACGGTCGCAACGAGTGGGAATGGGTCTTCCAAAACCAGGATGTGTGTATCCATGTGATCCGTCCGAGCCGAGGCAGTGCCGTGATTCGGGAAGTCATGGCCGGGCACCGCCCCAAAATTTGGGTCTCCGACCTGCTCAAATCTCAGAAGAACAATCCTGCCGAGTTGTGGCAGGTGTGCCTGGCCCACCAGTTGCGTGATTGCGAGTATGCCGTGGATGCGGGCGATTCCATCTTTGCTCCCCGGATGAAACGGATTCTGCTGAGGGCCATCGCCATCCATCGACGAAGAGGGACCCTCGCCCAGTCCACTCTCTACAACTACCGGTTGAATATGAAGACACGCCTTCACGAGTGCCTGACCCTCGAGCCTTCTCAGGCTGACGGAATTCGACTCAAGAAGCGCTACCTCGATCTCAAGGAGAACTTGTTTCTGTTCCTGGAGGATCCAACGATTCCTACAACGAACAACTCCAGTGAACAGGCCTTCCGAATGAGCAAGCTCTTCATGAAGGTGACCAACTGCTTCCGATCCCAATGGGGCAAAGAACTCTTCGCTGGAGCTCGCTCAGTGATCAACACCGGCAAGCGCCAGGGGCTCAACGCCTATCAGGCCATCAAAAGGGCGCTGTCCCCCTTCGGCTCCTTCTTTCCAAGCCAACCTGGATAGGAATAGCGGATGGCCTCTGGTGCATCCGCTCTTCCTTCAAAAGTCAGCCCAATCAAACCGTTTCATCTCCCACGGGGGGTTGAGCAATTACCTTCCAAGAGTGATCCGACTTGACTCACAAGTCCTTTCTCTTTGGCAAAGATCAGCAGGCCCTCAAGACCCGTAACAGCAACCTGTAATCTCTTGGCGGCTTCTCTGCCGGCATGATCGTCGATCAGCAGCAAGACGTCGCCGCCAAGGACAGAAGCCAGGCCAATAGCCTGCCGCTCACCCTCATCCAGTTGGGTCAGTAAAGCCGCCACAGATGGCTCCATATCATCTACGGGCACCACCTTGATAAAGGTCTGCAAAGCTTCCTCTATGTCGGCTGCTTCCTGCCCATGTTTGCCGAACAGCTCTCTATAGACATACCGAGGAATCAAGACTTCCCCTGCCAAAGTCTTGAGGAGATCCAGTTTCTTGATCTTCGCAAGACCGATGATGGGGCTGGTGTAGGAGACTATCCTCACCGAGTGTTCAGCGTTCTGACAGCTTCAAGGTCGCCCCGTAGCTCTTCCCTTATCTCCTCAGGCGGGAAGTTGAATGGGCTCACTCTATATCTGCCGCAGGTTTCGAGGAATTCAACCCTTGACATGCCTGCCAGTTCCGCAGCTTTGCCTGATGAAACCTTGCCGAGCTCAAACATCTTTAAGGCAGCCATTAACCGAATATGCTGTTCCAGTTCGCTTTTTGTCATGTGAACAGCGTGTTCGAGCCCTCTTGGATAGCTTATCTTGAGCTCATCTGTTTGCATGAGACTTCTCCCTCTTTCAAAGAGTGAGGCGTGAGGCGCCAAAGGATGGTGAGGCGTGAGGGGTGAGGGGTTAGGCGCCAAAGGATGGTGAGGCGTGAGGGGTGAGGGGTTAGGCGTAAAAGCAAAAAAGT
>JALHHX010000225.1 GCA_022837245.1 Lentisphaerota bacterium | reverse complement strand
TTCAGCTCAACTCATAGAGGTCGTAGTCCGGGTTGCCCGCTGATCGTGGAAGGGCTGTCGCACGACCCATGAACAATACGAGAACTCAACACTCACAAGCAAACAATCTGTTGACGCGTCAATTCCCCTATGCTAGGCTTTCGTTTTTCACCGCCAGTTTTAGTTGGTTTTGAACAAATAATTCACTAAGATTGCAATTAGTTGCACGATTCAATTTTGAACTTTTTGACAAATTGGTCGAACAATAGTTAAAACCAACGACATCAGCCCCAACCCAATATACAAATGAGCCGCCGATTTTTTGAAACAGCGCGAAAGTATGGAAAAGAGCGCAAGGAGTTTAAACGTGCCTTGCGACGCAAGAACCGGGCCGAAATGCGAACGTACCGCCATTACGACCGGGTTTGCCTCCGCGTCCTGAAGGGCGTGGCTGTGTCGCTCAATCCTTCGCGGATGCTGTTGCGACGCATGTTCACGCCATGTTTTTGCTTTAAAACCGGCGTTGTATCCATGCTGCCCTCCAGGGTGTTGCCTTACAGACTGGAACGCGGCGTGGAAAATCCGGGCTGGAGCTTGTATTACGACGAATCGTCGCAGGAATTAACTCTCGAACAGTACTTCGACCCTCTTTGCAACACGCCATTCCGCAGCATATTCATACAGCACGGCGACAAGGAATCAAACGCTTGTTATGTCATCAAGACTGAAAAAGGGGCTGTTTTCCGCACTGAAGGGCTTCAACCCCCGTCCCTCGTCGACCTTCTTAAGGTCAATGTGGTGGAACCATACCTGCGGGAGCAGACCGATTTGGAGATTGAGGAGCATGGCGCCTAAAACAGGCCAACACCCCGCTAATGCGCCCACCCATGCTTGTCTGAAAAAGTCATATTGTAAAACAGATCTCAATCTGGTAGAATAGCGGCTAAAACCGTGAAGGAGTGTCCTGATTGGGGCGTGCGCGGGGCTTCGAAGCCCACGGGAATTTGGCATGTTTTCTGCTAGACACTGCAAAGCGGTGTAGACATTTGAGGTAATGACCAACCATCCGGGGAGATTCTAAATATGCAGAGGTTCAACTATGTTGCCAGGGACAACGACGGCAGGGAGCAGCGGGGCACCGTGGACGCCAAGGACCGGGGCCAGGCGCTCGCCGTCTTGCGTCAGAACAACCTTTCCCCGCAGTCGTTGACAGCGGCGGCAAACTCTGACGTCCAGCAGAAGGCGAAGGGCGGGCTGGGGTCGCTTGAGATCAAGATCCGCAAGCCCAAGTTTTTGCGTGGACGCGTGAAGCATAAGGACTTGATGGTTCTGACGCGCCAGCTCGCCACCCTTGTGGAGTCCGGCCTGCCGCTTGTGCGCGGTTTGCGGATTTTGCAGAAGCAGGCGAAAAACGACGATATGAAAGAGGTTTTGGCGGGCATTGGAGCGGCAGTCGAATCAGGCTCGAATTTTTCAGACGCCCTGGCGCGTTACCCCGGGTATTTCGACAACCTGTACGTAAACATGACGAAGGCGGGCGAGGCTGGCGGCCAGCTGGAGCAGTCGCTGACGAGGCTTGCGGAATTCCTCGAAAAGTCGGAAAAGATCAAGAACAAGGTCAAAAGCGCGATGACTTATCCTATCGTGGTCATGTTCGTCGCGATCGGCATAACGACGTTTTTGATGGTCAAGGTGATACCGGAGTTTGAGAAGGTGTTCAAGGACTTGATGGGCGGCAAGCAGATGCCGGGGATGACGCGTTTTGTGATGGGGTTCAGCAATGCGATCATAAACGACGGGCCGGCGTTGCTGGTTGGCCTGGTGCTGCTCGTGGTCGCGGTGAGGCTGGTTTACAAGACCAAGAACGGCAAGATGGCTATCGACAAGCTGAAATTGAAGCTTCCAGGCGTTGGCAACCTGCTCGTCAAATCGGCCATAGGGCGCACAACCCGCACGCTGGGCACGCTGATGCAATCCGGCGTGCCTGTGCTGCAGGCGCTGGACATCGTGCGCGACACCTCCGGCAACGCCGTCATAGCCAAGGCGTACCAGGAAATCCACGAGAGCGTCAAGGAGGGCGACAGCATGACCCCGCCCATGGAGCGCGCGAAGGTGTTCCCGCCGATGGTGGTCAGCATGGTGGACGTGGGAGAGGAGACGGGCGCGCTGCCCGACATGTTGGCGCGTGTCGCCGACACTTATGACGACGAGGTGGACAATGCCGTCGAGGGCATGACGTCCATTATCGAGCCGATCCTGATCGTGTTCCTGGCGCTCGTCGTCGGCACGATTGTCATCGCCATGTTCCAGCCCATGATGTCGATGATCGGCGGCATGACCGGTGGTTGATGCAGGCGGCCTTGCGGGCGTATTTGAGAAAGGAGTTCCGAAATGAAAAATTCCAAAGTAAAAGACAGCAGATTCGCTTTCACGCTGCTCGAAATACTCGTGGTGATAGTGGTGATCGTCATCCTCTCCGGCATGGTGTTCAACATCGGCGGCATCATGAGCAACAGGAACGAAATCGCCCGAACTCGCAAGATAGTGGAGGCCACGGCCAACGCCATTGAGGAATACCGCGCCATATACGGCATGTACCCGCCCGTGCCCGAGTATCCGGGGATAGGCCAGCCAGTCCGATACGAATACGCGGTTTTGGGCAAAAGGGAGGCGGGTTCGAGAGCGCCCGTGCTTGACGAGGACGCCGCGCGATCCCTGAGAGCCGCGTCGGCTGACAATAACAT
>JALHHX010000034.1 GCA_022837245.1 Lentisphaerota bacterium | reverse complement strand
TATCGACCTCGCATATTATGCGCCCAGCATACTCAGATCCTAGTACTGGGTCGGGAATTTCCTTTGTAGGCGTTGCAAAAACCGGTCCCACACCAATGTAATCCGGCTCTTCGGCAGCCGCAGTCCTCGCCTGCTCCATGCTGTGCGTTGAGAGACCAATCACCCGCAGTTCTGGATACAGACGACGAGCTTCATTTATCGGCATGTCCGCCTGCCCAAGATGCACGCCGTCTGCGCCGGCTTCAGCCGCAATCGACGGGTCGTCATTGACAATGAAAAGCGTCTGCGATCCTGCAGTAACCGCCATGACCTCGCGTGCCGTTGCGAGGATGTCGGAACGCCGCGCGCGCTTCATACGAAGTTGCACGTAGCGCACCCCGGCCTCCACCGCAGCCTCGGCGCACTTCGCATAGCCAACCACAGGGTCGGTCATTACGAGGTATATGCCAAAGACGGCGTCTGATTTAAAAGGTAATTTCACTTGGACAGGTCATCGGCGATAATTTTCGCGATCTTGCGTCCGCTCTTCAACATGCCGCCGAAAATCGGCCCCATGCGGAAACCGCCTTGCACGTTGTTTGCCGCCATGCCAGACGCATATAGACCAGGACAAAGACGCATCGTGTTCTCCACCGTCGTTCGCTCGCCGTCCTCCATCCACATGGGCTTTTCGCCGAGAATCCCGCCAGTTGGCGATTCAACCGAAAGTCCAGCCTTGTTGACAACCTTGGCAACGATCTCGCTGGGGTGGCCAGTGCCGTCAAGCACGGCTCGCGAAGTGACGACAAGCGGGTCTACGTGCATGTCGAGACGGCGCACTGGGTTCCAGTTTATGACGACACCGGATATGACGCCATTGTGGACCACGACGTCTTCTACGCATACAGCGTTGAAAATGACGGCTCCAGCTTTACGCGCGCCAAAGATGAGGCCGGACGCCATCTCTACCGAATCGACAGTGTGTAAGCCCTTGTCCGCGGCCATGGTGGCGATTCCGAATTCGCGAAGTATCTCCGCGGCATCCTCCTGAACCACGACTTCGTTCATCAACATGCCACCACCCCAGACGCCACCACCAGGCGCAAGTTTGCTTTCATAGATTGCCACCTTGAAGCCCGCTTTAGCCAAGTCGTGCGCGGCAACTAAAGCCGATGGCCCCGCCCCGACCATTGCCACATCAACTGCGAGGTTTTTCTCTACTTTGGCGAAAAAACTGCGCACAATCAACCCCGATATGCGCTCCTCCATTATCTTGTCATGCTCCATGCTGGTTCCTTTGGTTTTATGATTAAATCATCAGCTGAACCAGATGGATCCGCCGGCTTTTCAGGGCCGTGTCAGTTCCCTACGCCGGCATGACCCGGATCAGGTTCGAATGGGTATGATCTCAGCCCGCCTAACGGCAGGCACCCCAACTGATTAATTGCGGCTATTGTATAATATTGCACATTTCTTGGCAAGACTGTTGATGTTTGCCAATGGCCACTGGAAAATGTTAGCATCACAACCCGTCCAATATTCACGCCCTAAAACAAGGATCTAACAAAATGAAAAAGACACTCGCAACACTTCTTGCCTCCGCAATAGCTCTTTCAGCAGCTGCTGAAACGACATCAACAAACGAACCTCTAAAGGTTTTATCCATCGGCAACAGCTTCTCGGTCAACGCGCACAGATATTTATCGGACATAACCGAATCTATGGGTGATAAAATCATCCTGGGCAACGCAGTCATTGGCGGATGTCCGCTTAGCCTTCACTGGAACAATGCGGCATCGAACAACGTCAGCTATAAATACAACGGGCAGCCGGTGTCGCTGAAAAAGTATCTGGAGGCCGAGGATTGGGACTTCGTGACAATACAACAGGCTAGCGGTTATAGCAGGTTCCCGGAGTCATACGAACCACATGGCACCAACCTCATAGCCTTCATCAAAGAGCACGCGCCAAAAGCTGAAATACTGGTCCACCAAACATGGGCATACCGTCAGGATGAATCGCGAATTAAAAAATGGGGAATAACGACGGATGAAATGCATGCCGGCGTGGCAAAAGCGTACAAAGATTTCGCGAACAACCACGGATTGAGAATCATTCCAGCAGGCGAAGCCATCCAACTTGCCCGTAAAGAATACGGATGGGACACTTATACTCCAGAGAACAAGGAGGCAGGAGAGCCCGCCAAAGGCAGAACTCTTCTAAGCAACGATGGTTATCATGCAAACAATTCAGGGGAGTTTCTCATTGGATGTGTATGGTACGAATTCCTTTTTGATAAAGATGTGCGCCCATCGACATTCATTCCACAGAACGTCTCTCCAGAAGATGGTGCGCAACTCCGGGAAATAGCTCACAAGATCATTCACGAATGAAAACCAGATTCTTACAACTGCCAGAACATCCACATTTTTTTTAAAAGGTGTTTTCCACCAGGGATCCATTGGTATTGTGTTTTATACATAAAAACAGTGTATAAAAGTGAAGCCGCGGCTTTTACTGCAAGGTTCGCCAAGAGCGTCAAAGCCCTTGCTACGTGAAGATCTCACGCGAAGACGCGACGTCGCGAAGCTCTTGCCACGCGGCCGCGCATAGTAACGTGCGAACCGTGCGCTGAACGGGGTTTTCGGCAAAGCGACTGCCACCGCATGGCGTAGCACGCGCCGGGCGGGCTGGCAGCCTGCGGGCAAGCGCCTGCCCGCAGGGAGTGGTTAAAACCTCCGGAGGCAGATGGCGAGGGGCTGTGGCTTATGCAGGCAAATGCCTTGCACGTGTGTGGCGCAGGGCTTTTTACCCACTTGCCGCAAGCAGGCTCTGCTTGCGGGCCCGCCCTTCCGGCGATACGGGTATAGCCAGGCGCACCTGCAGCGTGGTGTTTGAAAGTGCCCCGTTCTGCGCACAGCGTGCCGCAGACACACAACACCGGGAAATGCAGACGCTTGATTGTGCTTCTTGACGGCTTCCCGCAAAACACCCAAAAAAAATTGGGGAAAGTCCAATTGCAATTCCCACTTGACTTTTGACGTACAGAACAGCATTATAAGCAACTCATTTTCAACAGATAGATAGACCACGGAGAGAACGATGTCCCTACAGAATCATGATGCAGTAGAAAGAGTCAAGCATGTGCGCCGCCCCAAAAAGACAGAGGCCGAGCGCGCACGTCGCCAGAAGGTGCAAAAGAAACGCCTTGTGGCAATGGGTTACCCGCAGGAGGAGGCTGACAAGCTCTCTCCTCTCGAAATCCGCAACAAAGTTGTGCGTCCGGCTAAGGTCGCAAAAGAGCTGGCCGCCAAGGCCGGCGAATGACCAGACTGCACGAATCCAGAATAATTTCTAACGAGGCGTTCGGAGGTGGCTACAGGATGCTGCTGCTTGAAGCGCCTGGCGTCGTTGCTTCCGCACGCCCCGGGCAGTTCGTGCATCTTCGCATCCCTAACGTCGAACCTTCCGCGCTGCGTCGCCCATTCAGCATCTGTGATGCGAAGGATGGCGTCCTCTCAATTTTATACAAGAGCGTGGGCCGCGGCACAGAGGCCATGGGGGACTTGCGCGCCGGAGACGGGGTAAACATAATGGGACCAATCGGCAACGGTTTTCCATCCCCCTCCAACGACTCCTTGCCGTTGCTGGTTGCAGGCGGGTATGGCGTGGCTCCATTGTATTTTTTAGCTAAGAATTGCACGAAGAAAGGCATTCTCTTCGCTGGTGGCAGAGCCGCGCAGGATGTGCTGCTTATTGACTTTTTCCGAGCCATCGGCTGGGAAACCCAGATCTGCACCGACGACGGCTCCCTGGGCGTGAAAGGGTTCGTGACTGCCGCGCTCGACTTGTGGCAGAGTCTCCACTCCGCCACAAAGATTGAGATTTTCGCCTGTGGTCCAGAGGGGATGCTCGCCGCTGTCGACGAGCGCGCAATTAAATGGGGTGCCAAGGCGTGGATATCACTGGACCGCCGCATGGGTTGCGCTGTCGGGGCTTGCCTTGGATGCGTGCAGAAGATGAGGCGCACAATGGAGTCCGGCGGAGAGGAGACTTACCTCGCGCGGGTTTGCATGGACGGCCCCGTTTTCGAGTCTGGAACTATCGTCTGGGGAAATTGACGCAATGGCTATAGACCTTTCTGTCAAAATAGGCGGGATAAAAATGAAAAATCCCGTGACCGTCGCCTCAGGCACGTTTGGATATGGCCTTGAGTACGCTAACTTGATCGATGTCACGCGTCTTGGCGCGATCACAGTAAAGGGCATACGTAAAGATCGCTGCGAAGGCAACCCGTCGCCGCGTATCTGGGAAGTTCGCGGCGGCATGCTAAACGCAATCGGGCTGCAAGGCCCGGGAGTCGCGGGTTTCGCCACGGAGTACATGCCTTTTCTTCGCACGACAGGCGTGCCGATCATAGTCAACATCTGGGGAACAACCATTGATGGCTACGTTGAAACGGCTGCGGCTCTCGAAGAGATACCTGGCATCGACGGGCTCGAAATCAACGTGTCGTGCCCCAACGTCAAGCACGGCGGGGCGTCCTTTGGGGGCGATCCCGCGACAATGGCGGCAGTAGTAGAGGCGGTACGGCGCGTAACGAAGCGCGCGCTCATAACCAAGCTCGCGCCAAACGTACCAGACGTCCGCGATTTCGCACGGGCGGCCGAGGGAGCAGGTTCGGACGCTCTTGCAATAAGCAATACATTCCCAGCCATGGCGATCGATATAGAGGCGCGCCGTCCGGCGCTTGCCAACACAACAGGAGGTCTTTCGGGGCCAGCCCTGCATCCGGTGGCAATCAAACTTGTCTGGGACGCCGCCTCCGCCGTCAAAATTCCCATCATCGGCATGGGCGGTATCATGGAGCCTTACGACGCCATTGAATTTCTTGCTGCGGGCGCGTCCGCAGTCGCCGTGGGCACCGCCAATTTCATCGATCCCACAACGTCTCTTCGCGTGATCGACGGGATCGCGGAGTACATGGAACGCCACGGCATGGAGCGCGTGGCGGAGATCGCGCTGTAGCCCGTTGCCAAATCGCCGGTCAAATGTTATCATTCGAAGCATGAACAGCACAGAACAGAATAACGCACCGGTCGCGACCCGAATCATAGAAGAGGCTGCGGAAGCCGTGCTTTCGCTGAAGACTATTTTGCCGAATATTAATGCCGCTGTTGAGATGTTCCTTGCGACTCTCTCTTCCGAGGGCAAGGTGCTGACGGCTGGCAACGGCGGCAGCGCGGCCGAGGCGATGCACCTCGCCGAAGAGCTTTCGGGGCGATATTGCAAAGATCGCCGCGCACTTCCCGGATTGTCGCTTGCTTCCGACGGCACTGTGCTCACCTGCATTTCCAACGACTACGGCTTTGACAACGTGTTCGCGCGCCAGGTCGAGGCGCTCGGCTCGGAGGGGGATTTGCTGGTGCTGTTCTCCTCGAGCGGCAATTCGCCCAACCTGATCGCCGCCGCCAAGCGGGCCAAAAGCCTTGGCATGCGCGTAATTGCATTCCTCGGCCGCAGTGGCGGCGCGATGCGCAACTCAGCGGACATCGACCTGGAGGTCACAGTGCCCGACGCCGCAGGGGCGCATGTGCAGGAAGCCCATCAGGTGCTGATCCACTTGATTCTGGAACAAGTTGACTACGTGTTCGCCTGCCAGTAGAAGGAGTAAAAGAAATGATAAAAGCCATAAATATCCTTTTAGTGCTGGCGGCGACCGTCACGGCGGCGCAGGCCCAGCAGACTGCCGGCCTGAAGGTGGAGGCCTCGCTCGAGTTTACCGAATACATTGTCTACGAAGCCATACCGATAACTGTCACAATTAGCAATCCCGGTTCTTCAGCATTTATTATAGACGACTACGGCGCATACACCCAAAACTGGGTAACCGTCTACGTGCGCGACCGCCGTGGCAACCTCATCCTGCCTCCTAAGGACAAAAAGTTCGTCGATACTCTTTCAATCAAATCCGGGGAAAGCCAGACGGTTACGATCCGCGTGAACGACTTCTACAACATGGAAGATCAGGGGCGTTATCAGATCAGCGTGGTCGTCAACCGCGGCGAGGCGCAAGCAGCGTCGCGGCTAATATCGATATCGGTCGTCAGCGGGATTAAGGTCGGCAGCGCAACGCGCGTAAAAGAAGGCTACGACAACGTCACTCTCGAACATACGTTACTCTATTGGGCGCGCGGAGGAAAGGAGCACCTCTTCCTGCGCGTTATTGAGCAGCCCTCTGGCAACCTTTTCGGATTCGCGCATCTAGGCAACATCGTGCGGATAGCCCAACCTAAAATTGAATTCGGCCCAAACAATACGGCAATAGTGACACATCAGACATCACGCGACAAGTTTTTGCGCACGACGGTGGATTTCTCCAAGGACTCGCCTGTCGGCGACCAGCAGAACATGGTCAGCGCGGACGCTGTTCGCGAGGAAATTGTAACCCGGCACGTCACCCGGCAAATAGGCGAAAAAGCGAACGAACAACCAGAAAAACGTGGTTTCTTCTCAAAACGAACACGCCGCGTAAAGGCCGGCGGTGATACGAAAAAAGAATAACGGAGCGGGCTAGAGCCCCGTTGAGCCGAAGCCGCCGGTGGCGCGGGCTGTCTCGGAAAGGGTGTCGCCCTCCTCTATCTCCACGCGAAGCACGGGACAGATCACCATTTGAGCGATACGCATCCCCACTGTCACCGCGAACGGCTCATTGTTGAGCACGGATATAGCGTGGCGCGCGGCCAAGCCGCTGCGCGGGCGCACCTGCGCCTCCGTGCCGGGAGGCAGCTCCACAGCCAAACCAGTTCGTATGGTCGACCAGCTCCCGGGACGTATGACGACATCCTCTATTGAGCATATATCCATGCCGGAATCGCCGGCGTGGGCGTATTTGGGAATAACCGCGTCGGGCGATAGCTTTTTTATTTTTACTTTCATAGATTATGCTTGGTGAATCATTGCCCTTGCGCATCTCCACCTTCGTCCTCGACGGGAGGTGGCGGAATCAGTGGTATGATATCGACTTCGTAGTTAAGTTTTACCGTGGGCTGACCGATTCCGGTGCCGCGCTGCAGTGCCGAATACGGGATATCCGTCCTGAAGTACAATACTACGTTGGCTTTGTCGAAAATCGAAACGGAAATCGGGAACTCCGCATCTGCCGGGAGATCGAGCTCGTACACGCCGTCGGGCCCCAGGTCGGCAACCACGCCGCGGGCAACTGGTGACTGAGCTTCGGATTCCGTATTGGAATCGTATACGAGCACAGACATCGGGAAAACAGGTCCCGCGGGGTGCGTGATGTGGATTTTACCCGACACCCCAGGCGACAACTCCTCGACCGCCTCGACCCCGAACACGTGGCGACCGCCGACAACGCGCAGCCGAGGCAACGCCATGAAATCTGTGTTTGCGCCGATTTTGGCGACCTCGTCGCCGTAAACCATGGCGAACTTGATCTTAGCTCGAGCCGCGTCTTCGCCAATTTTTGGAGTGTAGCGGCCGAAAGGATAGCTGAAGACACCTGATTTCTTTCCTGTCCTTTTCCGCAGATCGGATCTAGATGCGCGGATCTCATTGAACGGATCTTTGTGGTGCGTGAGATCGACGTAGTTGCGCGTGTGTCCGCCGAAGATGAAGACCTCCCCATCCTCCTCGTTTTTTATCTCCTCCCACGTCAGCATCGGCTCGCCGTTTAGCATACGTCTGCCGGCGGGATACGGCGCGATGTAGGTCGTCGCCAGGTTAACCACCGCCGAGAAGCCATTCTCCTGCAGGATTGGCTTGACCGAAGAGAGCAGGTTGCGGTAGGCGTTGTCGAACGTAATCATGAAGGGGAGCTCGGGCAGTGGCACGCCCCAGACGGCATAAGCGCGAAGGCGCGAGGGCGTCACAGTCTTGTAACCATCCGCAGCCAGCGCCTTCATCTGGCTGTTGAAATTCTCGACAAGCACGCCGTACTTCCCGTCGGCGGAATCCGTGACGTGGTCGTACAGAAGTATAGGCACATCCACCTGCGGCAGGAAAAACCTTGCGCGCACGAGCAAAAAAGCAAGGGCTATCAGGACGGCCCCGGAAGTCAAACACAGAATCTTTACAATCTTTTTCATTTCTCAGGAAAGTCCCCAGTTGCCCATCTAGCCCCGCTGCCGCTAACCGTGCGTCAGCACCGCCTCCTGGATCTTGCGTCCATCCGCAAGCACCGGAACCGTGCGTTCCCGCCATTGATGGCGCTGCGCATGTACGAGTATCACAAAACCCTTTGCCCAGAACGTGAAGAAATCGAGCTGCTCGGCAAGTTTATAGCGCCAGCCGAGATCCTTGCATAACTCCGCCTCGTCCACGCCGGCCATGGTCAGACTGTACTCGCGAATTCGCACGAGTTCAACGAAAAAACCGGAGTAGAAATCTTCTGCCATGACATCGAAGCCGTTTTTAAGGAGGCCGAAAAGGCCGCGCTCCGTGTAGGCGCGCGCAATCAGCGCGTCCCTGCCGCCCGCCGCGCGTCTGCGAAGCAGGTTCACGATGCTGAAGCTCTTCTTGTACTGCGTGCTGATGATAAGCTCGCCCGAAGCTTTCAGGACGCGATGGCACTCTTTAATGAAAAACTCCGGATCCTCCATGGCGATCAACATACCGAGCGACACCACGACAACGTCAAACGAGTGCTGCTCGAACGGCACCCCCCCGTCGGCACCGAGGCACGCGACTTCAACCCCGAGGAATTCGGATGCCTCAGCCGCATTCTCCGGCGACCGCGCAAGCGATGCCCAAGCACCGCCATTCTCGCGCATGAGAGCCGACATCACCGGACTCGGCATGCCGATGTCCAGCAACACCTTGCCACCCATCTTACGGTGCGGCAAAGTCTTGAGAATGCAATCTACTTCAAGTCTTCTGGGCAGCAGGCACTTAAAGCGATCCAGCAAAACCCGGGACTGCTCTGGGAGTGAATTGAAATCCATGCCGTTATGTTATCAATTTGAAAGTTTCGGTGTCAACAGCCTTGTTTGCAGCCCCGAAGCAAATCCCGTCGTGCAGTGCGCAACCATTCGACATCCTTTGGGAAGCGGTTGAAATCCTCGAACACATCGAGCCGCGTATCTCCCGGCTGCACGCCAAGCGTTTGCAGGAGTGCGTAGTCCTGGAAGCTCTCGGCGAAGATTTCCCAGCGTATCGAATCGATCGGACCGTTGGGCCCTGGGTAGACCAAGAAGCAATCGCCATAAGCCCATCCCGGCCAGGCGCCGGCAGCCAGCTCCGTGTAAGGATCGCAGAATTTACGCTGACCGCGCAGCTGCCAGTAGTTGTAGCCCCAGTGCAAAAACCCGCGCACGTCAAAACGGCGGCACAGCCAGCCGAGCATCCGCATCTTCGCCAAGGGCGTGTCCACAAGACGGTTGAGGTAGCGGCCACGCGGACCGCAGCAGAAGTACGTGAAGCACTCGATCCCCTCTTCGCGGAACTGCTTGGTGACGGATATCGACGGTATCGGCATGTCTGTGAGCCCCTGCCGCCCGTACTCGATTTCACTAAGCGCGTCCATGGTTTTCATCCACGGAGCGAGTTCCTTGAGAAGAGCGCGCGCCGCAATATAATTTGCACGCGCTTCGTCGCCGTGAGGCTCGTCCGAAACATGGAAGAAAGATCGGTCAACTAGGTTCTCACGGTCCAGAAACGCCTTGAACTCGGGGAGGAACTGCGACAAAAACGCGCGATACGTATCCGAAGTCGCGCCCGTCTCCGGCGGCCAGAGCAGTTTTTCATCGAGCCCCTGCCCTTCATAGATGCGGAGGGCGTTTTTGACGCCCCACTGCGTGAAAAGATGCGTCCACTCGAAATTGCGTATTCCGCACTCAGACGCCAAATCCGTGTAGCGCTTCACGTCCTCCCAGCCGAATTTATATGTGTCATCGCCTGTTCGCACCACCTTCAGCAGCTGCGAGGGGCTTTTCACCCCGTCGAGCGGCGGCGTGAAAACCGGAGCGTAAATGGTGTCTTGACCGTGTTCGACCAGGTTGAGCATATATGGCTTCACACGTATCCAATATTCCTCCTCGAAAGGCTTGAGGCCGTACCAGCCCAGGATCGCATCGTTGTAGAACCATTGCACTATCGGGAAATCGCGGCGTTGTTGCAGCACCACGTCATGCACGTGGAATTTTGCCACCAGCGGTGTCAAATCGATCTCCTCGCGCAACCTTATAGCCACAGCCACTTCATAGTCGCCGGCTTCGCACGCCTCCGGAATATCGACCGTGAACCAGAATGCCACCGTCTCGCCTTGCCGCAGCAGCGTCTTAACATCATCGAAGAGCGGGTCAGGAACGAATCCCGGTATGTGCCCTATGCAATCCTTCTCGTCGTCGGGGACGTCCGTATTGAAATGCGCCACAGGCACAAAACCCACGCGCCGCGTGCGGACTTTAAGCGGCCCGCCCTCGGCAGAAGCCTCAGCCGCGACCACACAGGGGGGCTGCTCGTCCGCCTGCTTCTGATATTCCACAGCCGCCTGAAAAGAAATGCGCTCGCCACGCGCCACATCGAGCTCCAGTTGGTCAGAGCCGGTCGTGTTTCCAAAAGGGAAAATGCGCACATGCGCATCCTCCAACCAGTGTTTAAAAGTCATGAGATCGGTCTCCTGAATTTAATGTTCCAATACGTTGATTGTGCCATAGATCACTATTTAAAATCAAGCCCGCAATGTAACCAAGGGGTACCCTTGTCTTAAATCAACCGCCCTTTGTCCGTGGCTGCGGATTCGTCCCAGAAGCGCGGAGGGGTTTCCGAATCGGAGATGTACTGGATCGCTTTGGACGTTATCTGTTTGCCCTTGGCCTTGACGCCCTTGACTCCGACAGCTTCTTCCGGATTGAACACTTTCTGGGTGATGCGCTGCCCCTTCGCAGGCTTGTACTTGATCCAGATCTGCTTCGGCGTGCCTTCAACGAAAAGACGGATCTTTGCAGGAACAGGTGCGAGGTTGTATTCGCGGTTCATTATCGCTCCGCCAAATGAGAAGCGCTTAAGGCAGCTAAATGGATATTCGTCCTCGGTGTAAACGAGCGTGAAAAGTTTGTCGCGGTCGTGTATGCCTATGTAAACCACGTCTTTGTCCACGAAAAGCCTGTCTTCTGGAGCCTGCAGAAGTTTATAACGCCCATCAGGCCATACGACAATAATTTTGTCGAGAGGCGAGCATTTGAAAAGCTCATCGCCGTTCTTACCGCCGCCTCCGATAAAACCAGACTCGCGATCGTACATTATGGAAAGCTGGGTGGCTGTGATTTCGCGAACTTCAATCGTGCTGAATGAGGCTATTTCCGTGCGGCGCGGGAAGCGCTCGACAGTCACTTTCTTCACCTTCGGCTTCGCCTTCTTTGCCGGGATCTTGCTCCCTTTTTTCGCAGTGGCGTCGACGGCTTCATTTTCCACCACTTCCACTTCCATGTATTTGTATTTTTTGATCAGGTTTTTGAGATAGTTCACCGCATACGTCTTTATGGAGGCGATGTTTTTATCCACCTCCGCCATTTCCGCCATGATCGCCTCAAGCTCGTCGCGGTTTTTGTTCATGTCGTAGAGAGAAATCCTGCGTATGCGCACCTGGAGCAGCATTTCGATGTCGGAGTCGGTGATTTCGCGATAGAGCCGTTCTTTAAATGGCGCGAATCCCTTGCGTATTTCTTCTGTGATCTGGTTGTACTCAGTGCATTTCTCGATGCGTTTGTAAATGCGCTCTTCGATAAAAATCTGGACGAGCGTTTTTTCGTGGCGAGCGTCTTCGAGTTCGCCACGGCGTATGTGGAGCTCGCGGTCGAGCAGATTGATAAGCTGATCCACGTTAGCGCGGAGTATCTGGGATACGGAGCGTTCGCAGGGGCGGTTGTTTTCAATCACAACCATCTGGGTCGTGATCTTCTGCTCGCATTTCGTGAACGCGTACAGCGCCTGGATCGCCTTATCAACCGATGTGCCCGCAATTAGGGTGATGATGATTTCGACTTCGGCGGCGGTGGCGTCTTGAATGGATTTCACCGGAATTTTCTTGCGGCGCGCGGCGTCTTCAATGGAGACGATGAGCGATTCCGTCGTCTCCCCGTATGGAATTTCGGTTATGACGACCGTGTTCGCTCCGCGCGGCACGATGCGGGCGCGGGTGGTGATGCGCCCCACCCCGTCTTCGTACTCGGACACGTCGAGAAGCCCGCCCGTCTGGAAGTCAGGCAGTATGTTGAATGGCTTTTTCTGGATTATGGCTATTTCCGCTTCAAGCAGCTCAATGAAGTTGTACGGCAGGATGCGCGTGGCAAGCCCAACGGCGATCCCCTCTGCGCCGAGCATCAACAATAGCGGCAGCTTGGACGGGAGCAGGAGCGGCTCCTTGTTGCGGCCGTCGTAGCTCGGGATGAATTCGGTTGTCTTCTTGTTGAAGATTTCGTTGCGGGCGAGGTCTGTAAGACGGCATTCAATGTAGCGCGGCGCGGCGGCACCGTCGCCCGTGTAGATGTTGCCGAAGTTGCCCTGCCCTTCTATCAGGTATCCCTTTGTGGCAAGGTTGACAAGCGCGTCGCCGATCGAGGCGTCGCCATGCGGATGATACTGCATGGTGTGGCCTACGATGTTCGCCACTTTGATGAAGCGTCCGTCGTCTTTCTCGTACAGCGAATGCAGTATGCGCCTCTGAACCGGCTTCAGACCGTCCTCGACCGTCGGTATCGCGCGGTTGCAGATTGTGTACGAGGCGAACTCGAGGAAGTTGCCGTCGATAACTCGCGCCAGCGGCCCGCCCCCGCCGGGCACGAACGCCGCCTTGCGCTCAATGGGAGGCTCGTCGTCGCCGCCATTCACAAGCGAGGCTCCGAAATCCTTAAAATCGTCGTCTTTATTCTTGCCGCCACCGCTGATCGGAGCCGTAGCCACGCTTTTTTCGGGACGTTCCGCCGCGTCCGCCTTAGCTGGCTTTATCTCAGGTGAAGCGACGGTGGGGATCGTGTTGCCGTTTTCATCGACGGTAAAAAGTTCCTGGGTGACGCGACGCGGTGGCGGCGTCACTTCGTCCTTGCGGCGCTTGCTCATGAGATGGCCTCCATGTCTATCACCAGGTTGTCCATGATGTAATCGCGCCGCTCAGGCGTGTTTTTGCCCATGTAGAAATTTAGTGTGTCGGCCACGCGCGCATCGTGCGAAACGTCAACAGGAGTAAGGCGCATTTCCTCGCCGATGAAGACCTTGAACTCGTCGGTGTTCACCTCGCCTAGACCTTTGAAACGAGTGATTTCGGCATCCTTGCCGCATTTTTCGATCGCCGCCAGACGCTCTGGCTCGTTGTAGCAGTAGTAGGTATCGGCCTTCTTGCCTGATTTGCGCACGCGGAAGAGAGGCGTCTCAAGGATGTAAAGGTGGCCTTCGCGCACGAGCCGGTCGAAAAAGCGAAGGAAATAGGTGATCATGAGATTGCGGATGTGAAGACCATCGACATCGGCGTCGGTCGCCAGAATCACCTTCTGGTAGCGCAGATTATCTATGCTTTCGGAAATGTTGAGAGCGCACATCAGGTTGTAGAGTTCTTCGTTTTTGTAGAGCGCCTCGCGGCTGCTGTCGCATGTGTTGAGAGGCTTGCCGCGCAATGAGAACACCGCCTGAGTGTCCGGCTCGCGCGCTGAGGTGAGCGTGCCTGCGGCGGACAAGCCCTCGCAGATGAAGATCATGGTGTCCAGCCCGCGGTTTTTCGACGCCTCGAGGTGCTTCTTGCAGTCCTTAAGCTGGCGTATCCGGATGGAAATCGACTTCGAGCGCTCGCGCGCCGTCTTCTTTATGTTGTTGAGCTCGCGGCGCAGCTTGCGCGTGTCCTCGATCTTCTCTACCAGCTTGCCAGCCGAGGCGGGATTTCTGTTCAGAATCTCGAAGACTATCTGCTTCACCTTCGCCACGAGATCGGAGCGGATTTCGGCGTTTCCCAGCTTGTTCTTGGTCTGCGACTCGAAAACCGGTTCGTTTAGCCTGATGGCGATTGCGCCGACAAGCCCTTCGCGCACGTCGTCGCCCTCGAATTTCGACTTCGGCGAGTACTCGTTGACCCCCTTCAGCACGCCCTCGCGAAACGCCGATAGGTGGGTGCCTCCATCCACCGTGTACTGGCCGTTGACGAACGAGAAATACTCCTCAGTGAAGCGGTTCGTGTGCGTAAAAGTGAACTCAAGAGTCTTGTCCGCGTAATGGAAAGGCTGGTAGATCTTATCGAATTGCACCTCATCATTGAGCAGGTCTAAAAGGCCGTTTTCCGCCCTGAACGTGGCTCCGTTGAATACAATAGAAAGCCCGGGGTTGAGGTACGAGTAGAACCGCATGCGCCGCTCGATATGCTCATCAAGGAATTTGTAATTTTTGAATATCTCCTTATCGGGCTCAAATGCGATCAGCGTGCCATTGCGTTCGCTGGTGGAGCCAGTCGTCTCATCCACGATTTCACCACGCTCGAAACGCACCTCTGCAAATGTGCCGTCGCGGACGGAACGAGCCTTGAAACGCGAAGAAAGAGCGTTCACAGCTTTCGCGCCGACACCATTCATGCCGACCGAGAACTGGAAAACGTCGTCGTTGAACTTGCCGCCCGTGTTGATATCAGCCACGCATTCGCGCAGCTTGCCCAGCGGGATCCCGCGGCCATAGTCACGGCACGTCACGATATTGTCCTCGATGGTGACATCCACCCGCTTGCCGTAGCCGGATATGTACTCATCGACCGCGTTGTCGAAGACCTCCTTTAGTAGAATGTAAATGCCGTCGTCGTAAGAGTCGCCGTCGCCAATCCGCCCGATATACATCCCGACGCGCTTCCTGATATGCTCAAGTGACGTCAGCTGTTGTATCGTGCTTTCGTCGTATGCCTTTTTTGCTGCCATAAGTTCCTGTATGTGAATAAAATGTGTATTGCTCCGCCGTGACGCGCATTCCGCAGCGGGCGGACACCGCCATGGGGTTCAGACCCGATGACATGCGTTTGATTAGAGGCTTTATCGTAACACAAAACGCCTCCTCTGGGAATCGCCGTTTTTACGTTGCCTTAAAATTGTCTTCCACTTTTACCGAAAACCTAATTATAGACATATATACGCCGTTTTGATATATTTCCAAGCCGATGGATAGCCAAAACACAAGCGAAAACAAGGCGGACGGGGATAAATCCGCAGGCTCGGCGATGGCAATGCCAACAAGCGTCGACCTGAGCATCGAGATTGAGAAACTCAAGCTCGAGCGTGAGCGGCTTGCCATCGAACGCGAGCGACTGGAAGCAGACCGGGATGATCTCGAAATCCGCGAGAAGTTCGGCAAAGACCCGTATGACCTCACGTTCGGACTCACCGCCATATGCGTTGTCGCCTCGATATGCCTGATATTCGGTGGGATCATAGGATTCACCTCCGGACTTGACGTGGGGCGCAGCCAAGCACCGCAGATGCGCAAGGTCGCCGTGAGCCGCGAGTTCACGGGCATGATTAAGAGCCTATACAGCTACAAGCCCAAGGTCATCGAGGAAACAGAGCCGCCCCGTTGGTTCCCGCGTAAGCCAGAGCACCCCGGCGAAATGCTGTTTCTGATGCGGTAAACTCAGGCGCGCTCCAGGATTCTTCTATTGCTGGTCCGGGTCGTTTTTGGTATCGCGCTTGATGCGGTTCAGCTTCGCGCGGTTCAGCACCTTCTGCGCCCCGGAGAGCTTGTCTACCAGCAGCACTCCATTTAGGTGATCAACCTCGTGCATCACCGCGCGGGCCAGCAGGCCGTGCACGCGCACTTCGTAGTGTTTGCCATCAAGACCCATGAAGGAGACGGTGCAGGCATGCGGACGCGTCACATCCACATATAAATCCGGGAAACTAAGGCATCCCTCTTTGGCGCGAGCAGACGAGTCAGGATCGGAAACTTCGGGATTGAGCAACACCAACGGCATCTTCACGGGTTCGTTAAGCGCGGCTTCCGCGCCCTGCGACTCCGGCGGCACATCCACAACGCATATCGCCTCCGTGCGCCCCACCTGCTGGGCCGCGATACCCAGACCGTTCGCCTGGTACATGGTCTCAAGCATTGATGCCGCCAACTCCTTTATCTCCGGCGTCACTTCAGTGATTTTCGCAGCTCGTTTCCGTAAAACCGGGTTCCCGAATGTAGTTATATCGTAGATCACTTGTTTTTCTTCCTGCTTTTCGATTTTGCCGCTGATTCTACTTTATTATCATCGATTTTGCAAGGAGTGGGAACACTGGATTGGAGCTCGCGCAGTTCGTCGCGAAGCGCCGCGGCACGCTCGAACTCAAGAGCGTCGGCAGCCTCTATCATTTCGCGTTTCACCTCTTCAATGGCCGCCGCAACATCGTAATCGCCGCCGCTTTCCGCCACGATGCTATGTTCTATATCGCCTGTGACGCTGCGCACTGCGTCATCCTCGCTCAATGTGCGCTTGACGCTGTGCGGCGTTATGCCGTGATTTTTGTTAAACGAGATCTGCCGCGCCCGGCGGGCCTCGGTCGTGTTTATCATCTTGCGCATTGAATCGGTGATGACGTCGGCGTAGAGGATAACCCGCCCTCTTTCGTGGCGCGCCGTTCTGCCCGCAGTCTGGATCAAGGAGGTCGCGCTGCGCAAAAAACCCTCTTTGTCAGCATCCAACACCGCCACAAGCGCCACCTCAGGCAAGTCAAGCCCCTCGCGCAGGAGGTTGATGCCGATCAAGGCGTCGAACTCGCCCTTGCGGAGGCGCGTCAGAATCTCGATGCGGTCAAGGGCAACGATGTCGGCATGCAGGTATTCCACACGCAGGCCGGCATCGCGCAGATATTGCGACAAATCCTCTGCCGTGCGCTTCGTGAGCGTCGTCACCAAAACGCGGTCGCCCTGCTCCGCGCATTTGCGCACTTCCTCCATGAGATCGTCTATCTGCCCTTCCAGGGGACGCACTTCCACAGGCGGGTCGAGCAGCCCCGTCGGGCGTATCACCTGCTGCACCGTCTGTTCCGATATCGAAAGCTCGTACGGCGCCGGCGTGGCCGAGGCGTAGAGGGTTTGCCCGATTTTGGAGTTGAACTCCTCGAAATTGAGCGGTCTGTTGTCCTTGGCAGATGGCAGGCGGAATCCGTGGTCCACCAGCACCGTCTTGCGCGCCTGGTCGCCGTTGTACATGCCGCGGATCTGCGGCATTGTGACGTGCGATTCGTCGATGATCGTGAGAAAAGGCTCCTTAAAGTAGTCAATAAGACACTCGCCCGGCGACCCAGGTTCGCGTCCGGCTAGGTGGCGGGAGTAATTCTCGATCCCGGTGCAGAAACCGATTTCGCGGAACATCTCCATATCGTACGTCGTGCGCTGCTGTAGCCTCTGAGCCTCAAGCAACTTGCCGTTAGATTCGAACCACGCCACTCGTTCACGCAGTTCCTCCATGATCCCGTCGATCGCGTCGAGCATCTTGCCATGCGGCATTACAAAGTGCTTCGCGGGCGAGATGATCGTCTTGTCGAGCCTGCGCTGTGTGCGGCCGCTCGTCGGGTCGAATTCCGATATGCCCTCCACGAAATCACCGAACATCTCGATTCGGATCCCGATCCTGCTGTTGTACGAAGGGAACACGTCCACCGTGTCGCCACGCACCCTGAAAACGCCTGACTCAGGCTCGAAATCGTTTCTCGAGTACTGGATCTCCACGAGGCGCGCGAGCATCGCGTCACGGTCAATCTCCTGCCCCTTCTCCAAGACAAGCGTCATGCCGGTGTAGTCTTCGGAGGAACCTAGACCATAAATGCACGATACCGAAGCCACGACGATCACGTCGCCGCGGCACAGCAGCGAATTTGTGGCTGAAAGCCTGAACCGCTCTATCTCGTCGTTGATCGCCGAATCCTTTGCGATATAAGTGTCGGTCTGCGGGATGTACGCCTCGGGCTGGTAGTAGTCGTAGTAGCTGACGAAGTATTCGACCGCGTTTTCCGGAAAGAAGGACTTCAGCTCCCCGAACAACTGCGCCGCCAGAGTCTTGTTGTGCGATATCACTAGCGTTGGCTTGCCGACGTGCTTTATAATGTTTGCCATCGTGAAAGTCTTGCCAGAGCCGGTTACGCCCTCTAGGACCTGCGACTTCAACCCCCGAAGGAATCCGTCCGAAAGCTTCGCTATAGCTTCAGGCTGATCGCCCGCCGGCATATAATCTGACACTAATTTAAACTGGCTCAAACCTCTTATACAACTCCAGCGCGCATTATCTCACATATAGCCCCGGCGTGCAACCGCGCCGCGAATCAAACATTCGTTTTAATTTTTTAGGGAAAACTTTGAGGAAAACGGCTCCTCCGATATTGCAAAAGAGATCCGCATAAGGTATCATTCCGCTTTCTTTTTACGCAGACGGAAGACCCTCCATGAGGCGGGATCGGACGTTGCTCGCAACGAACAGGAGATTCAATAATTCAGATGAAAATCATAGTCTGCATCAAGCAGGTTCCAGACACGACGAACGTCAGGATCAACCCGGAAACAAACACTCTCATACGCGAAGGGGTGGTATCTATTGTAAACCCGTTCGACATGTACGCGATCGAATTGGCGCTGCAAATCCGCGACCGCGCCGGCAACGGCAGCACCGTGACGGCGATCTCCATGGGACCTGGGCAGGCCGAGGCTGTCCTGCGCGAGGCGATCTCAATGGGCGCTGACAACGGGATTCTGCTCTGTGACCGCGCATTCGCCGGTGCCGACACGTGGGCGACCAGCTACGCGCTCTCGAAAGCAATCGAGCACATCGGCGGCGTTGACCTCATAGTCTTCGGCAAACAGGCCTCCGACGGCGACACGGCACAGGTGGGCCCCGGCGTGGCAACGCACCTCGACCTCCCGCAGATCACCTACGTTCGCAAGCTCGTGGAAATCACCGGCAAGTCGATAACTGCCGAACGTATGCTGGAGGATGGCAACGAGACGATCAAGTCCGAGCTCCCGTGCGTCTTGACCGTCGTCAAGGAAATCGGAGAGCCTCGGCTTCCCTCCCTCCGCGGCAAGATGGCGGCCAAGAAAGCAGAAATCACCGTTTGGAAAGCGGCAGACATCGGTTGCGATCCCGCCAAATGCGGTCTTAACGGATCACCCACGAAAGTGGTCAAGATTTTCACTCCCGAAGCCAGAGGTGACGGCGAAATCCTCACTGGAGAACCGGAGGAGACTGTTGCGGCCCTGGTAGATAAACTCATGCCGATCATCGTTGGTGCCGCCAACTAGGCGACAATGTAACAATTTCCACAAATCAAGGATTCATTAAAATGGCTGATTCTCTTCTAAAAGTCGACGAAACCCTGTGCATCGCCTGCGGCGCTTGCATCTCAACATGCCCGTTCGGAGCTCTCTCCATGGGCGAAATAACCGTGGTGTGCGACGGCAACCTCTGCACCGGATGCGGCGCGTGCGTTTCGTCATGCCCCGTCTCCGCGCTCTCAGTGCCCGAAAGCACTTCGGCCGGAACTAAAGGCGATGCCGAGTGGAAGGACGTGTTCATCTTCACTGAACAGGCTGACGGCAAGATCCACTCCATTACATGGGAGCTGCTCGGCGAAGCGCGCAAGCTGGCCGATTCGCTAGGCGTCAAGGTGGGCGCTATACTGCTGGGGCACAATGTCTCCGGCTTAATCCCGCAGCTCTCCGAGCGCGGTGCGGATGTCGTATACACTGCCGACCGCAAGGAACTCGAGCACTTCCAGGACGAGCGCTACGCCGCCGCGATAATCGAGATCGTCAAAAAACACCATCCGCAGATCATCCTCTGCGGCGCCACCGCTATCGGCCGCTCGCTGGTTTCCCGCGTCGCCGTAACAGTCAATGCCGGCCTCACAGCCGACTGCACCGGCCTGGCTATCGACCCCAATACACACAATCTCCTGCAGACGCGCCCGGCATTCGGCGGCAACATCATGGCAGTCATCGAGACTCCCAACCACCGCCCGCAGATGGCCACAGTCCGCCCCAAGGTTATGAAGGAAGCCGCTGTGGAACCCGGTCGCAAAGGCGAAACCGTGATGCTGGATTTGGCCGATGCCATTCTCAAGGCCCGCACCGAGCGCATCGCTTGGGAATCGACAGAAGGCCCGACAGTCAACATCTCCGAAGCCAACATCATCGTTTCCGGCGGTCGCGGCATGCAGAAGCCCGAGAACTTCGCGATCCTTGAAGAGCTTGCCGAGACTATCGGCGCTGGCGTCGGCGCTTCCCGCGCGGCAGTCGATGCCGGCTGGATCCCCTACGCGCACCAGGTCGGCCAGACCGGCAAAACGGTGTGCCCCTCGATCTACATCGCATGCGGCATCAGCGGCCAGATCCAGCACCTCGCAGGAATGGGCACGTCTGACGTCATCGTGGCGATCAACAAGGATCCGGAGGCGCCTGTTTTCGGAGTCGCCACCTACGGCATCGTCGGCGATGCCCTGAAGATCGTCCCCATGCTCACAGCGGCCTTCCGCAAAAGGCTCGCGAAATAAAGGGCACCGCAAGGCGCGCTACCCGATGAAACAAAGCGGAGCAAAGGCGGTGAAATGACGCGCGGACGTCAACTTCCGGGATCGGTAATGGCTGCGGTCAAGCGGCAGGACGCCGGCGCGGAACGTCCGCGCAATCTGCGCGTGCTCGGCATTGACACTTCCCTGCGATCAACCGGCGTGGGCGTTGTCGATTTCGACGGCACGTCCATGCGCTGCGTCGACTGCCGTCCCATAAAGAACAAACCCAAAGCCCTCCTCTCCGCCTGCCTGCAACATCTCGGATCCGAGCTTGGCGAGTATCTGCGGGAGTACAAGCCCGACGAGGTCGCGCTTGAGGGTATATTCTACTTCCGAAATGCCCGCACAGCACTCCTGCTAGGCCACGCGCGCGGAGTGATGATCGCGGAATGCGCCAAGGCCGGGCTGCCGGTCTACGAATACGCGCCCGCGAAAATAAAACAGGCCGTCACAGGCACGGGCTCCGCCACAAAGACACAGATACAACGCATGATGATGCGTTGTCTGAACTTGCAGGAGCTGCCACAGGAGGACGCTGGCGACGCGCTTGCGATCGCCATAACACACGTCCACAACATCAGTGGAGTCGCAGCGCTTGCGCCGGAGCCGATCTGACAGGATCACTCTGCGTTAGTGCCAGGACGAGCCATTTCCTCTCGCGTGTCGCTATCGATAGTGTGCAAAAAAGATTTTGCATCCCTAACGGTCTCTTTCCAAGCCTCTCTTGCCCGCGCAGGACTCCATTCCCGGAGTTTCCGCCGCCCTTCAGCAGAAGTAAAATAAACCACGCTCCATATCTGCAGGATCATGAGCAACAGCATCACCAAGAGCGTCATCGCCGCTTCCGGCGTATGCCGGAGGACGACCATGTCGAGAACCTGCCCCGGCGCACCGCCCAGGAGAACGTTCAATGTGAACCGCCTCGGCGAAAGGCGCATTCTGTGTTCCTTCATACGTTTGCGGTCGTCCAGAATCATGAAGAAGCCCAGCAGGTTTATAATCGCCATCCATCCTAGAAAAAACAGCAGTATCGCGTTTCCCCCCAAATAGCCAGAGGAGAACACCACCGCGACCACGTTCATGGAATACTTGCCATGCATCATATCTGCTCCTTTCATGTCCATGGTGGCTGCCGGGAAAACTCAACCCCACATCCAGACTTTTCCCCGCATTGTAGCAGAATTGGCGCCATTTCAGCAAGTGTTTGCGCTTTAACGCATGGATTCAACGGAACGCAAGGATGTAATAACAAACCAAATCCGTGTAACACTTGATAGAAGCTTCGCGGCTTCGTGTGAGGCAACAGGTCAAGAGGTTCCACGGCATAGCGCGCCAGCTAAGTGCCAGTGCGCGGCAGGTCAAGTTCGATCAGGAAAAGGTTGGGCCCTTTGCCGATTTGGAAACCGTCCACGGGCACATCCCCGCCCGTTATCAGGTCTGTTATACGTAGCACGGGACGCGCCGTCTCCAAACGAAATGCGCCGGGCTCGATTTCCTGGCCCTCATATGGCAACACTGCCAGCACATGTCCTCCATCTACCTCCGCCACCCGCCATTCCATTGCGCGCATGGATTTGTGCGACCCGTCAGCCGCTACGAGGCGCACTGGTTCATTCAGCCCAAGCTTCTCGATGGCATCCGCAAATACTTCGCGATAAATCGCCTGCCTGTCGTCGCGGTCTTGCGCCTTGGTCTTGCCGATGCGGATGACCCTTCCCTTCCCAAGACAACCGATACTGGCGTGCCTTCCCAACTGTTCGCTTTCACCCGATTCGTTATTCGGAAAAAGTTCAGACACATCGCGCGGGTCGCCGTATTCGTTTTGCGCGAAGCCGCCTTCCTCCACTATCGCCGTGCCGCCATTTTTGACGTAGTCGATCACCGCGTTGTATGTGGAGTCTTTGACGAACGACGATTCGCACGCAAGGAGCAGCTCTTTGCCCTCCAGGGCGCCTGCGGCGGTTGTTTTCTCCGTCACATAGCGGGGAAGCACCCCGAGCGTGTACTGCGCCGGAGCGATTTCATGGCGGAGTCTCTCCATCGGCACGGCGCTGCGCGCGGTTATCACGTCCGGAAAGAGGGTCGCGATGCGCGTGGGTTTGCGGTTGAGCGCTACGATGTAAGGATCGAAGAGGCGTTGCACGTCAAGCCCCGCAATGGAAAGTCCATGCATCGACTGAGAGCTCGAGATGCTGTTGGAAAAGCGCGAGTTCGAGTGCCAGCACCACCAGTTTCCGTCGGCAAGCCCGTGAAGCGCGAGCCTCCATGGCAGTATTGAGACGAGAGTGTGATCACGGTACCAAGTGTGGATCTCAGTGTTCACGAGCGGGCGTTCTGGGTAAAGCGATTTCCACAAGTCGAGTATCTGAACGTCTCGGTCGGACATGTTGCCGTCGTGCCCGGCGATGTCGTATATGGACTGGAGCCGCTCGGAATCGAACAACTCGCATGATAGGCACATGAATTTGACATGCGTGGGGCGGCTCGCATCCAGTCGTTTCGAAATGTTGTTTAGGAATGCGAAGAAGTTTGCGAGCAAGTCGTCGCGAAAACACTGGAAGTCGTACCATGGAGCGTGGTTCGCGGGATCATATTCCGGCAGGGTTATGGCGTTGAAATCAGTCCAATTGCTTCTCCAACGCTTGTTGAGCTTCCCGATGCTCCCGTATTTCGTCTTCAAATATTGATTTATGAAGTCGCGGCGCGTCACCTCAGAGGTGTTTACGTACTCTGGTTCGTTCCAAAGCCAGTAGCTGCGCACGCCAGGGAAGTTCCGGTAGAAGGCGATGCTGTCCTCCATGCGCCGTTCTATCTCTTCTCGTACGATCGGGTGTTGTATGATGACGGGCATGAAGTTGTTCGCGTCAAGGTTTGCGATATCTGGGTGCTCTTTCTTAAGTTCCTCGAAATACGAACTGCCAATCGCGGCGTTCACCATTACCCCGTTGGCACGGTATGCCTCAAGGTAACGCTCAATCTCGGGCCGGTTTTTTAAGTCGCCGTATGGCAGTTCCGGTCCAACGGAATTGAAGCCCATTTCCCATACGTAGCGCTGGTCGGCACGCATGTACCAGAAAGTGCAGGGGCCCCACAGGAACACAGGCTTGCCGTCAACAGTGTAGTATCCGTCGCGGATCTCAAGTTCTTCAGGTTTGAATCGTGGAGGCACGCGTTTTTGCGCGGCGGGATCGAGCAGTATCTTATCAATGTAGGCCTTA
>JALHHX010000224.1 GCA_022837245.1 Lentisphaerota bacterium | reverse complement strand
CTGCGGATAGACTCAAGCTCAGCATCCTTCTCGGGAAGAACTTTTTTCCAGTTGGGCAGCGTCTCAATGGCGCCTTTTGACGCAATGGTCTCGAACTCCTGCTTTGACTGAACAGCCTTTTTGACCGCTAGGAATGGTTCTTTAAATGGGTTCTCTGGGAATTCCGCCGCTAGGTTTATCCCCGCCTCGAGCTCTTGAGCTGTGAATTCACTGCTATCCTCACCCCAAGTGACTCGTGTTTTCGCCGGAGCGCCATGAACGATGAGCATGTACCGGTTTAAGTCTTCGTTGAAAGGGAAGAATTCAGACATTTCACGCGGACTCTTTTCCCCCGCCTCGAGATAAAAAGGATAACGGGTTGACTCGATTTTCACCACGCCTTCAGCCATGCCGAGAACTCGGTGGCCTCTGCTTTCGGTGGAGGCTGTGCCGGGCTTCCAGTCTACTGATATAATACCGATATCGCCATCACAGCCAAACGCTTTGAGATAGGCATAGGCCATTATGATTTGGCCATTGGCAAAAGGGTGAACGCCATCAGTGGAGAAAGTATAGTCAGCACCAAGTTTGGAGCGAGCGGCCAAGACGGCGTTCGACATGGTGCCATGCACATCGGCAAACCCGGTGCCCAATTCCCCCGCGGCTTGCCTCGCGGTGTCGCCTAGCGCCGCGAGAGTGAGGTTATATTCCACACTTGTGGCGGCGTCGGGACCCCGCCCCATGAGTCTGTTGGTTTCACCAACGGCTGCCGTGTCTATGTAGCTTGGCGAGCCCAGCACTATAAAGCGCGTCCCTGAATCGCGCATCTTGCCCACCACCTGCACTAGATGGTTGCTGTAGTTTTGAAGAAGCCCGGGATTCACCCGGAAATACGAGCCATCGTTCATGCCATAGCTCGTTGTGGCGACTGTCGCCCCAAATGGAGCAATGACGTTGTTATATCGGGCGTTCAGCCCCCAGATGCGCTCGCCAGACCACCCGAACTGGACCAACCCAACATCCTCCACTGGAGCACAGGCGGCAAGATATGTCTCCATCATCACCGAGTACAAGCGCTGCTCTGTTATCGAATCGCCACATACGGCGACAAGATCCCCTTTCTGCAGCTGCGCGCAAGCCGACACTCCCCATAGCGCCAAACATGTTGATGCCAGTACAGACTTTATCTTCATTTTGGAAAACTCCTGATTAACTATTGAAAGCCATTTCGCCCATCGCCCCGGTTATGCGCCGGATTTCTTCGGAAGGCGTGATATACGGCGGCATGGCGTAAACGTAATTCGCGAAGGGACGCAACCAGACTCCCGTGTCGCGTATGATTTGCGCGACCCGCTCAGCCGGCGGCATGCGCTCAAGCTCCAAGACTCCGACAGCCCCCAGCACGCGCACGTCGCGCACGTTCGGCAACGCACTGTATGCCCCAAGCTGTTCCTTGAATTCAGCCTCAATGCGCGCGACGGCGCCACGCCAGTCGAACCTCTCCAGCAGTTCCAGCGTGGCGCGCGCGGCGGCGCACGCCAACGGGTTGCCCATGTACGTCGGACCATGCATGAAGGCACCCCCGCCGCTGCCGGATGTTTCGTTGTCACCGATCTTATCGCCTGATATCGCCGCCGCCACTCCTTCGGAGGCAACCGTCGCCGCAAGCGTCATGTTGCCGCCCGTGAGGATTTTGCCAAGGCACATTATGTCCGGCACAATTCCGGCATGTTCATGCGCGAAGAGCTTGCCCGTACGCCCGAAGCCAGTCGCGACTTCATCGCAGATGAGAAGAATGCCGCGGCGCGTGCATTCAGCGCGGAGTTTCCTCAGGTATTCGGCGTGATACATCCACATCGCGTTGGCAGCCTGGAATATCGGTTCAACAATGACAGCCGCCACTTCGTCGCCATGTTCATCTAGCACTTGGCGCATCGAAGCGAAATCGGAGTCATCCCACTCGCCGTCGAAGCGGCTCTTCGGCCGCTCCGCGAAGAAATGGCGAGGCATCAGCCCGCGAAAAAGCACGTGCATGCCGTCGGGATCACTCAAAGCCATCGTGCCCGTGGTGTCGCCATGGTAGCCACCCTTGAGCGCCACGAGTTTGCTCTTCCGCGGCACCCCCAGCGCATGTTGGTACTGGACCGCCATTTTGGCCGCGCATTCGACGGCGATGGAACCGGAGTCCGCAAGAAAGATTTTCGTAAGCCCGGGCGGCATCATCGCAAGAAGCCTCTCCGCCAATTCCACAGCGGGAAGGTGCGTGAAACCAGCGAACATGACGTGAGTCATCGCATCACACTGCCGCTTGATCGCCTCGACCACTTCCGGCGGGTTATGCCCCAAAGCGGCGGTCCACCAGCTCGACACCGCATCGATCAGCTCCGAGCCGTCGGCAAGCCGAATACGCGTATCGCTCGCAGAAACGGCGAAATTCACTGGCGGGGGGTTGCCGATCGATGCGTACGGATGCCACAAGTGCTCGCGGTCAATTGATAAAAGTTTTTCTGTCTCCATTTTCAATCCATCTCGGCGAAAAAACTCGAAAAGTCGATGTCTGGCGGGTTGTCAACAATGATGCGCGGCACTTTTACCAACGCCGTGGAATGCCCCAGCCGGCCCAAATGCTTGACGATCATGCGCGGTGTGTCAGTGTCGATGACCGGATCGGTTGAGGCGTCCCAGTTGTACACGGTCCCCACCATGCGCATTCCGCGTGCCGCCACCGCCTCCAGCGCAAGCACTGTCTGGCT
>JALHHX010000223.1 GCA_022837245.1 Lentisphaerota bacterium | reverse complement strand
GTTTGGTGGTTTGTAGTTGAAACGCTACAATTATAACAAGCCCGCATACGCTCCGCAAGCAAAATCCGATTTACCTGTCACTTTCCTGACACACACCCAAGCGGTCTGCCAGCCGTTGCTGATATGGAAAGACAAACTCTCCGAAGATGTCCGGAGAGACCAGCGTGTGGAACAAAGCACTCTCAAGCTCACGCGCCTGTTCGCCCTCGCATTGCATGCGGGGGGTGATAACCTCATGTCTGAAATTGGAGAAGAGCAACCGAACTGGCGGTGTATCGCGCCGTCCCTCGGCCTGTGCCAGCCATTGTTTTAAAATGACCTCGTTCCGGGAGGACTCGGCATAGTGTCGCTGCAGTCGTGCTCGTCGCCGCAGGATCTCGCGATCATGAGCGGAAACTGATTTCATGGTGTTGTCGTTCATTGATAGTCTTCCTTGTTTCGGATACCCTTATGCGGCGCTATTTTGACCTTAGCATTCGCGAGGCGTTAAGAATCGCCATGAGGGTGACGCCAACGTCTCCGAAAACCGCTTCCCACATGGTGGCGATGCCGAAGAAACCCAGCACTATCAACACGGTCTTCACACCCAGCGCGAACACGACGTTCTGTATGAGCACGGCGCGGTTCCTCTTTGCAATGCGTATCGCCTGGGGAATTTTACGTAGCGAGCCGTCCATCAACACAGTGTCTGCCGTCTCGATCGCGGCGTCGGAACCGAGGTCGCCCATAGATATCCCGATGTCGGCTCGCGCGATAACCGGAGCGTCGTTTATGCCATCGCCCACGAATACGGTTTTGCCACGGCGCCCCGGCCGCTCCATTTCCCTTTCGACGAGCTCCACTTTATCCTCGGGCAGCAGATTCGCATGGTAATGCCCCACTCCTGCCTTTTCCGACATGACGCGGGCGGAGAAGTCGCCATCACCTGTAAGCATCACGAGGTTCCCTACTCCTTCTGCCTTTAACTCCACCATAGCCAAAGCGGAGTCTTCCTTCATTTCATCGCTTATTATAAGGTAGCCGACGTAGCGACCGTCCACCGCCACATGCACAACCGTGCCCTCGACGTTGCAGGTGTCGTGGTCGATGTTATGCAGATGAAGCATCTTGTCATTGCCGGCAAGAACTTTCTTCCCGTGCGCTTCGGCAATTATACCGCCACCGGCGGTCTCTTTGTACGCTGTGACCCCACCGGCATCAACAGGTTTGCCGTATGCTTGAAGTATGGATAAAGCGATCGGATGGTTCGAATGCGATTCCGCCAGGGCGGCTAACTCCAGCAGATCATCCGTTGAATAACCGTTTTTAGTGACGGTTTCCGTTACTTTGAAGACGCCCTTCGTGATGGTGCCGGTTTTGTCGAAGAAAATCGTTTCGACAGAATTGAGAGCATCGAGGAAGTCGGATCCTTTTATGAGTATCCCATTTTTGGAAGCTGCTCCAATACCTCCGAAATATGTGAGCGGGATGCTAACAACCAGAGCGCATGGGCAGGACACCACCAAGATCACAAGAGCGCGGTAAATCCATTCGGAAAATGTCTGCCCGTCTCCGATAAGCGGCGGGAGAATTGCGGTCAAGAGTGTGATTAGCACCACGGAGGGTGTGTAATATCTGGCAAAGGTGGTGAAGAACAGCTCTGTCTTGGCCTTCTTCCGCGTGGCGTTTTCGACCAAGTCCAGTATGCGGGCGATTGACGATTCGCCGAACGGTTTTGTAACCTCGACGGTTATCAGCCCCGTGAGGTTGATCATGCCCGCCATGACCTCTTCGCCCACTCCCGCGTCGCGCGGCACCGGCTCGCCCGTCAACATCGATGTGTCCATCTGTGTAGCCCCGGATTTGACAACTCCGTCGAGTGGTATTTTTTCGCCAGGCTTGACCCTGACCAAGTCCCCCTCGGAGACCTCCTCCGGTGCTACCCTCCTGATGACGCCACCTTCCTCAACCAAGTTTGCATAATCAGGACGCACCTCGAGCAGCGCTCTCACGGAACGTCTAGATCTATCGACCGCCAGATCTTCGAGGAAATTGCCTATCCTATAGAACAGCATGACCGCAACAGCCTCTGCCGGCGCCCGCACGGCGAAAGCTCCGAGCGTGGATATGGTCATCAAGAAATTTTCGTCGAAAACGCACCCACGTGCGATGTTCCGCGCTGCCTTTCTGAGCACATCCCAGCCAGAAACCAGATATATCGACACAAACACGAGATACTCCGCCAAGCCGTACGGCGTGGCTTTGAGCTGCTTTTGGATAACCAGCGCCAAAGCGAACGCGAACGAAACGGCCGTCAGCGACGCGAACGCGCGGCGCTGACTCAGCTTTTCACCGCCGTACCCCTTGCCACCGCATGATGAGCCGCAACCGCAACTTGAGCACGAACTCATCTCTATATCTAAATTACTCATACTCATAAATCCCCTCCTGCTTTTTCCATCGCATGCTTCAGCCCCAGTTCGCCGATTTGCTTCACGTGGTCGTCAAGCAACGAATAGTACACTACCTTGCCGTCCTTGCGGTATTTCACGAGACGGGCATCTCTGAGCGTCCCAAGGTGTTGGGATACCGAAGGCTGCTTCATATCCAGCACGGCAACAAGGTCGCATACGCACATCTCAGAAGTAGTAAGAGCGTGGATAATCTTAAGTCGCCCGGCATCACCAAACCGATTACTAACCGATTACTAACTATTAATTACTTGCATGACGAGCTCCCATTGTATATCATTTTACTGCA
>JALHHX010000033.1 GCA_022837245.1 Lentisphaerota bacterium | reverse complement strand
TTTACTCGCCGCAACTGCGGTTCCCTCGCGGGACTATTGCGCTGGAGTCCGAGTCGTTTATTGTAATCTTGTGAAAAAACACGGGATTACAATAATCACGTGTGGCTGTGTTGGAACCCATACGCCGTAATCTTGCGTAAAAACACGGGATTACAATAATCACGTGTGGCTGTGTTGGAACCCTGCCACCGTAATCTTGCATGGAATTGCAAGATTACAATAATCCCGCGTGGCAGGGTGGAGACCCTGCCGCCGTAATCTTGCATGGAATTGCAAGATTACAATAATCCCGCGTGGCAGGGTGGAGACCCTGCCGCCGTAATCTTGCGCGGGATCAGGGAATTACAATAATCACACATGGCAGGGTGGAGACCCTGCCGCCGTAATCTTGTGAAAAATCACGGGATTACAATAATCACACTTGGCAGAGAGGAAACCCATCCACCGTAATCTTGCGTAAAAACACGGGATTACAATAATCACACTTGGCAGGGTGGAGACCCTGCCGCCGTAATCTTGCGTAAAATCACGGGATTACAATAATCACGTGTGACTGTGTTGGAACCCTGCCACCGTACCTTTCGGCATGACTAAATGGTTTTTTTAGGGGCTTGTGCGCACCGTGTGCCGCAGGCATATAACACCATAGCAAAGGCAGACCGCTGGTTATGACTCTCTGCTATTCAAGCAATAAGCCGAGGGGAAAATGGGGAAAGTCCGGGATTCTAATAACGCTTGAATTCGTTGTTATGCCAGTCTAGCACATCTTCCGCCGAGCATTCGGGCGGCAGATCATCATAGACATCTCTAGTGCTGTTTGTGTAAACCAATCCGTACGGCAGAGACAACTCGCCGATGCGCTCACTAACGTTCGCTGGATGCGTGGCACGTGCAACGCAACGCGCGGCAGAGGCCTGGCGCCCTCCAATTCGAGCTGTGACAGAGGACTAGGCCCACGAGGGTGACTTCTTAGATGGAGGCATGCGGAGTATAAGCCTTATGGCTATTATTCCAACATTCCATGGTTCCAGCATTCCAATTAGCCACGCCTCACTCGCGGCGAGGGAAGGCGGTATTCCGCCGTGGGCAAGCGAAGCGCAGAGGCTGTCGGCGTAAGGAAGTCCGCGGGCAAAGGACTGCACGCAGGAGGAGGATAAAATCTTAACCGTACCTTCAGGTTATGTAGATCGGCTCGGGGTCCAGGTGTGAAGAGAGGAGAGTCTCCTCGCCGCACATGTTGTAGACTTTGGTGTGTTTGAAGGGAATCTGGGGCATGGGCTGGTGCTTGCCGGGTTTAGCGGACGACCACGCGACAAGAATATTGTCGCCCTCGCCCGAAACGAACTGGAAGGCCCATGCTTCCTTTTCACCGGTCAGAATCGCCTTGGTGTAATGTCCGTGTTTGAAAAGCCGGAAGAAGAAGCGCAGGGCCTTGAACGCCGCCCTCCCGCGCCACTCCGCATCCGGTTTTGCGCCTGGGTCGACAAGCCCGAATCCATGTGCCGCCAACGACCAGAAGACCATTGAGTCGGCAAGCCCCGAACAAAGACCCAGGAATATGTAGCGCATGGTGTATGCCGCGGCGTCCTTTTCAGACACACTCGGGTCGTTGTGGCGCGGGCCCGGTGAAACGTAAGGCGACCCTACGGGCGACCATTCTCGAGTGTTCTGCAAAGGCCAGTTGAATTCGGATACGATGAGATGATCCTGGAAGTTGCCAGTCGAGAGCGCCATGGCACGATATAGCTGCAATTTTCCGATGGCGTTGAAATGCCCCTGATACGATTCGGGCGCGCCGCGCCGGTCAACGTAAAGATGTGCGGACAGCGCCCCAATATTCGCGTCCGCCGGGAATCGCGCCAGGGCGGCGGCAAGGTAGTCCCATTCGAAATCGATCACGGACGGTCCGATGAAAGTCACATCTTCGTATTTCGAGGCAAGGGCGGGAATTACAGCGAGCATCGCCTCCAGTTCGTCAAAGCTCCAAATGCCCCACTTGACACGGTTGACGGCGTGAAGGTATTCCACCCAAATCACTTCTTTGTGGATGTCGTGAAGAACTCCGTCGCAAAACTCAAACCATTCGCCAGGATCTTTCGCCGTGCGGCGATCCTGCACAAGCGAAATCGCCACGGCGTAGTTTAGGCTTTTAAGACGGCGCACTGCGTGTTTCTTGAAGTCTGTCACTTCCACCGGGTCGTGGGCGTACATGCGCACATGCACGCCGATACAGCCAAGATTCGCTAGCCAGAGAAGCTCTTTATCAAGGCGGTCTGGATCGGCGGATAAAGAGACGAATACGCGCTCCGCGAACGACAGCACTGGCCGCTCAAAGGAAATGCTTTTAAAATAGCGCCTGTTTTTCTCGTACATCGTGCCCTTGCGCAGGATCGCCGACAAGGGGGCTGTCACGCGCGAAACCGACTGGAGTTTATGACGGTCTTTTTTGCGCAGCGTGGAGATGGCCTGTTCGGATCGCGGATCCCATATCCAGATGTCGCGTGGTGGCGGGTATTCGCCTTCGGGATCTGGCGTGCTTCTGCGCAGCGGGTGGCGGAGTTTCCGCGTGGCGCAGTGAAACGCATATGCGCGGCGGCACAGACGCTCGCGGCGGAGGAACGGTTCTGGCGGCACGGCACCGCGCCAGTACATCAGGAGGAAAACCCGAAGCAAGTCGGATGGCAGGTCGATCCGCGAGATGTCACGCGCACGCCGCGGCGTGGATAGCGGCCCATTGTAAGTGCGGCTGCGGTTGAGGTCTATGAACAGCACTTTCGGGTCGCTGCGCCCTCCATCGTACGTCAGCATTATGTTCTGGTTGCCCAAATCGCGGTGCATGAAACCCGAGTCGTGCATCCGTGCGCAGCTCTCCGCCACGACCTGCAGCAGCCTCATCAAATCGGGGCATGGTCCGTTGGCGGCGTAAAGGTCGATAAGCTTTTTCTTAAAGCTGACCATGTCGTGCGCGTAGCGGGACACGAACCAGCTTTCGCCAGGAGCTTTTGGTGTCCCCGACTCTACCGCGCAGATAGGCTCGGGCGTGGAATCGCGGTTGCGGTCGAAAAGGTGTTTCGAGGCGAGATAGGAACGCATGGCCTTGCCCTTGACACCGCGCACTGCGTTCAAGCAGATGCGCAGAGGCGACGGCGGAGGGAATCGCTTGATGACCACTTCGGCGTCAGTGCCGTCGGCAAGCCGCAATGTGGTGCGAACAGTCAGGTTGCGGCCCTTCTGGAGCACAGCCGCCCCGGGAGCCTCCATTGCCGCCTTCAAAGTTTCGGCAGAAATTTCTCCTATGGTTTTCATGCCGCGTTTTTATCTTCAGGTGGAGTGACCGTGAACAGGCGTTCGTCGGGCGTGGATCCGATCGCGATCTCCACCAGAATTGCCCGCGCGGGAAGTTCCCCGCCAGCGCGCCCAGGCCATTCCACGGCCATGGCGTCGCCGGAATCAAGATAGTCGTCCCAGCCGATCGAATCCAAGTCCTCCGGTCCCGAAATGCGGTACAGATCGACGTGGATCAGACGCACCCCTTTTGCGTTCGTATATTCGTTCACGATTGTGAATGTGGGGCTGCATACGGCATCCTTTATTCCCAGCGCGGCGGCAAGCCCCTGGACGAAGCACGTCTTCCCGGCACCCAAGTCTCCGCGGAGCGCGTAGAAAGCCTTCGGGCCGAAAACGCCCACAAGCTTTTTGGCGAAGGCCCTTGTCTCAGCTTCACTAGATGTTTTCTTGCTGATGATCATTCTTTGCACCCCTCCTTCCCGAAGTGGTCGTATCCGCGCTCAGGCACGCGCGCGCCGTCGGTGAAAACCACGCCGGCCGTTCCAGTGGAGACCACTTCGCCGATGCGTGTGCATTTGAGATCTGGGAAGCGGCGGCGCCATTCGACGTCAAACTCCGGGTCATTCTCAGCCGGGAGGGTGAAAAGCAGCTCGAAATCCTCTCCGTCATACAGCGCCCTGTCGAGCGGACTCGCATCGGCTGCGGCCGTTGCGGAAAGTGGCACGGCATCCGCGGACAGCACGAGCAATGCTTTGCTCTCGTGCGCGATATGCCACAACTCCGAGGAAAGGCCGTCGCTTATGTCTCTCATGGAGTTCACGCGGTCGCGCAGCCATTGCCCTTCAACCATGCGTGGCGGGAAAGACAAATGTCTTCCGGAGGCAAGGCTCCCTCCCAGCTCGCCAGTGACGCGGATGACGTCCCCTTGCCGGGCACCGGAGCGCAGCCGTGCAGAGCCACGTGGCAGAGTCCCGCAACAAAAGACATGTAGATGCAGCTCGCCGCTTTTGCATGTGTCGCCGCCCACGATCGCGCAGCCATATTCCGCCGCCACGGCGTTCATGCCCTTGAAGACGGCAGTGATGTATTCGAGCGGGGTGTCGCCCGGCGCGACGAGATCGACCAGAAGCCATCGAGGCGTGGCGCCCATCGATGCGATGTCGCTGAGGGCGCGCCCAACGGCTTTGCGGCCGACTAGCTCCGGCGGCGCGTCACCGAGGAAATGGCGACCCCTGATAATGGGGTCCGATTTGAGGACAATATCCTCAGCGGCATCCGGGGAAACACGCACCACGGCGCAGTCGTCGCCCATGCCGACCACAACATCAGGGCACAATGCCGCTCCCTGCCGCAGCAGTTCGATGAGCGGCCGCTCCCCCACCTGCGAAAGGGTTTTCGAAATAATGTCCGTTGTTCGTTGCACGCGGTAGAATATACCACAACGCAATTTCCCCCGCCAGCATGCTTTTGGAGCACCCGCACACCGACACCCACACACCCACCCCGCACAGCACGGCACACCTATCCAGCTGATGAGAGGCAATCCAGAAAAAGGGAAGATTGCATTGTTAACAGACCGGCAACCCGCTTATGCCCCAGGTTCCCGCGCCCAGTTTTTACATTTGGATTTACCGGGCGGCCATGCTACAATGGCACCCCGTGAGCACAACGCGGACGTCCGCAGGATTTACCGGACGGCAAAACAACGGAGAAAATACATTCTATGAAACAGCTGAAGGTTGCAATACTAGGACAGGGGCGCAGTGGCTATGGAATACACGCAAGCTGGCTGCGCAACGACACGGAACGCTTTAAGATCGTCGCCGTGGCCGACCCAATCGTCGAACGCATGAAGGAGTGCGCGGAGGAATTTGGATCGAAGCAATACGACGACTACAAGGCCTTGCTCGCCGACAAGTCCCTAGATGCCGACCTGGTCATAAACGCGCTCCCAAGCCACTTGCACGCCGAAGGCACAATCGCCGCGTTCAAGGCCGGGTACAACGTTATATGCGAAAAGCCTGTCGCCCGCACAGTCGCGGAATTCGATTCCGTGGTGGCCGCCGCCAAGGGCAGCGGCAAGCTCTGCCTCCCCTACCAGAATTCGCGCTTCCAGCCGGCGTTTCAGAAAATCCAGGAAGTGCTGGCCTCTGGCCGTCTCGGCGAGCTCGTGCACGCGCGCATCTGCTTCAACGGGTGGAGCCGCCGGTGGGATTGGCAGACGCGCCGCGACATGGGTGGAGGCAACTTGCTGAACACTGGACCGCATCCGCTCGACCAGGCAATCGTTCTTTTCGGCGAAGACATGCCGCAGGTGTTCGCACGCCTGGTGAGCAAGAATCCGTTCGGCGACGCCGAAAACTTCGCTTCCGTGACGCTCTGGGGCAAAGGCAAGCCCACAATCGACGTCGTCACAAGCTCATTCGCCGCCTATCCCCAGGGCGAGATGTACAACCTCGGTTGCACACGAGGCGGCCTCTCTGGCTCGCTCACGGAGCTGAAGTGGAAATACTACAACGTCGACAAGGCACCGGATCATCCGCATTCATCCACGGTCACGCATTCCGAAGAACGCCGTTTCTGCCACGAGGATCTTGAATGGACAGAGGAGACGTGGAAGTTCGAGACGAAGAGAGCCGTCATAACAAACGGCTTCTATGACGACGCTTACGGCATAATCGTGAACGGCGCCCCGCGCGTCATCACCCTCGAACAGGTGCGCCGCCAAGTCGCCGTGCTGGAAGAAGCGCACCGCCAGAATCCCGATCTGCGCTGAGGCAGCTCTTTAGCGATGGAGGGCGGCGCGCCGCGTGGCCGAAACGGCAGTGGAGCCTGCCGCCCTCCACCGCTATTGGCCTATCTCAACATTAAGATGAGGCCTTCCGGCTTCATTGAGGCGAATGGGGTGTTGCCATAAGCTCCCATGTTGACGCGGTTGCCGTTTGGATATAGTTCCTGAGAGTAGTCGCTGCTCGGGTCGCCCTCGTCTATGCAAGGGCTATGGACGGAGTCCCTTGCCCACCTGCCAGTCGACGGCGTGAGCGGCGTCCACCGCTTGCCAAGCGCCTTCAGATGGTAGTCGTGGATGTTGTAGGTGTGGCCGATGTCCGAGTATGCCTTGGTCGCACGCCAGTAGTAGTTGATCTCACGGGCGTCCCCATAGACCGTAATTGTTGTTGCCGTGTTGGTGGCGATCAAGAACTTCAGACCGTGGATAATGTTTGTGTAGTTGGCGGGTCCGTCCCAATTTGTCGGGCTTACGAAAACTAAGTCGTTGGTCGTTGGTTCCAGAAAACGACCTATAAGCTCGCCTGGCAGCCAGTTTGCATTGGCGTCCGTGAATGTAGCACGTCCGCGAGTGCCGTCGTATGTTGGCTTGGCAGTCCACGTTCCAGTGTATTTTTCGCCATCTGCGGCTCCGGAAACTCCGAACAGCGGATCGGCATTCATGTTGTTGGCTCCTGTACCGGCCCAACCGCCGGCGACATCCGAATAGTTTATTGTAATGCTGTCTCCATACATTTCGTCATAGGTGTCGGTTTCCGCCCGGTCTGCACGCCAAGCCTCGTTGCCCCATGAAATGCAGTTGAGCAGTTCAACGTTGTTAGTTAGATTATCCGCGAATATGGCTCCGCCGTACTTGTTGGCGCGGTTCCCGGCAAATGTGCAGTTCTCAAAAGTCGAGCCGCCGTGAGATCCCGGCTTCTGCCAGAACGCCCCGCCGCCGCCTTTGATTCCACCCGCTTGTAGCAAGTTCGTAATGACATACGCAGGAGTTACGTTAGTTGTAATAACACCCCCGCCTTCATCGACGTAGTTGGTCTCGGCAGGCACGTTTTCATAGCCTAGCAGCTCAAGGCTCTCCGTGCTTGCAGAGAAGTTGCCTGTGAACACGCAGTTTACCGAATTGACGGTTCCTTCCGATGCGATGGCGGCGCCTTGGCCCTCATCCAGGTTGCCGCCCATGTTCCAAGTGTAAAAATGTGCGTTCTGAATTGTGAAGTTCCCTGAAAAATCGCAACGGTACAGGTCCGCAGTTGCGCCGGAAGCCACAAATATGGCGCCGCCACGAGAACGCGTATGGCAACGGTTCTGGGTGAACACGGAGTCCTCTATCAAGGCATTGCGTCCGGCGTAAATCGCGCCGCCCTGACCGCTTCCGTTCTGGTTGTAGGTAAAAATGGAGTCTTTGACCGTTAACAAGTCGGTGCCGTCGCCACCTGGTTTCGTGTATATTGCAGCGCCGAAGCCGTAGCAAAGGTCATTGATGCCGCCGCGGTTATATATAAACTCGCAGCTCTGGACAGAAAGGTTGCCTGCCGCAGCCCAAATAGCGCCGCCGCCAACTTGCCCGGATCCCATGCGGGTGAAGTTTCCGCGGAATAGACAGTTGTCGAAACAGACTGCTGGCGAAGATGATCCTTCGGGGTTGTATATGTACACGGCACCACCTTTGTGCTGTGCCGAGTTGCTCTCGAAAATGCATGACACGACTTGTAATGCCGAGGTCGTTGCGTAGATGGCTCCGCCATCAGCGAGACTTCGATCGCTTCCATCATCATAGTAAGTGTTGTTTAACTTGAAAGTGCAGTTCTCAAGTTTCATGACTGCAGATCCAATGTTGGTAACGAGCAACCCTCCTCCGAAAGCTCTGTCGACGCCGTCCTGAGCTGCGCTGAAGCTGACATCGCCACCGCGTTCGATGGTGAATCCGTCAACGACGGCGTCAGGCGCGCCGACAAGGATGTGGTCGCTGTTGTCGCCGTGATTGTCAACAATGTTGATATCGCCGCTGAGAATAGTCGGGTAGGCTACCCAGTCGCGCTGCTCCCGGGTCGCCATGCCGGGCAGGAACCCCCCGTACAGCTTCATGCCGGATTTGAGGGCTATAGAGTCTGTGCGGTCGGTCGTCCCCAGCGTCGGGTAATATTTGCCGGACGCCACCCAGATTTCAGAACCTGCTGGTGAATTGTCAACAGCAAGCTTGACGCTTGTGTATGCGTTTTCCCAGCTTGTGCCGTTGTTGAAGCCCGTAGCGCCGGGATCCACGTGCACCACAGCGCCGGCGGTTCCAGAGAAGGCGGCCAATATGGACGCCATTATTAAACCAAATATTTGTTTAGTGTTCATTTGACTCCATTTGTATTTTGGTTGTTATTGTTTTTGGATGTTTTTGTTCTTGAATGTAGAGTCCGCAGTCCGGGCTTCACCCGGCGCAGATACTTTTCTACCATTCGCTTGTTATGGTAAACAACCTCTAAAGTAAATGCAACAGTAATTTGTTAACAAAGTTAGCCCAACAAAGTTAGCCGACGACTTTGCGACATCAAACGGGGCGTAATGGAGACTGCTTGCCGCCGCGCTCCAAACTTCGGGCACTCCGTCAGAAGAGTGGCGGATTTGCTTTTGCCACGCGGCTGATTCACGTAACCACAAGAGCGCAAAGCTCAAGTGAAGCGATGAGTGACCGCGATGTTGGTGTCGCCTCAAAGAGCAGGGGCGAGGAGCCTCTCGCGGCGACGCGAAGTTCTCGCCACGCGCTTAACAAGCGCGGTATTTAACTCCGATTCGCGCACCAACGTTCGCTGGATCCGTGGCTCTTGCCACGCAACGGCGGCAGAGGGCTGCCGCCCTCCAATGCTTACGCCGGGCATTCAAAGAACTGGGTGCCGGATGTTGGGGGTTTTGCCACTGGACCGAGCTGGAGCTCGGTGTTCCCAGAAACTGCGCGGCCTGCTCCCCCCACTCGCCTCTGGAGCAGGACGAAAACTCGGCATTCCAGAGCTGGGCCCCGCACTCGCGGCGAGGGAGGCGGTATTTCGCCGTGGGCAAGCGAACCGTCGAGGCTGTCGGCGCAAGGAAGCCCGCGGGCAAGGGCCTGCCCGCAGTGAGTGGATAAACCCTCCGCGGATGTATGACGCGGAGTTGTTGTTTATGTTATAATTTGGTTTTGTTATTATATGATGTGTGCAGGAGCTTGTGGGATATTTTCCCCAACGGCTTGCCAAGAAAGTCGCGGTAAAGCTGCATTACGTCGGGGTTTTCGTGCGACTTGCGGATTTTCTTGCTCTCGTCCTCTTTGTAAATCGCGGAGATACGCTTAAGCCGCACAGTGTCGTCGGTGAAACGCGGTTGGCCGCCGCCGCCGATACATCCGCCGGGGCAAGTCATGATCTCGACGAAATGGTACACCGGCCCGTTCGCCTTAATATGCTCCAGAAGACGCCGCGCGTTGCCGAGCCCGTGTGCCACCGCCACTTTGAGCTCGACGCCTTCTAGGAAAGCCCAGTCGGTCAGGATCCCTGTTATTTTAAGTGACGCCTCCTTGACGCCCTCCAGCCCCGCCACGTCTTTGACATGCAGGTTTTCGCCCGGCAGCGGACGGCCGGTGACGATTTCAACCGCCGTGCGCAGCGCAGCCTCCATGACGCCTCCCGTGTTTGCGAAAATGTCCGCAGCCCCCGACGACAGGCCGAGCGGCGCGTCCATATCCTCGTCCGGCAACGACCTGAAATCAATCCCCGCCTCTTTGATCATGCGCGCCAGCTCGCGCGTTGTCAACACGTAATCGACGTCTGGCACGCCGCTCGCCGTCATTTCCGGCCTATGCGCCTCGTATTTCTTGGCCGTGCACGGCATCACGGACACGACGGCGATCTCCTCCGGGCTTTTGCCGATTTTTTGCGCGTAGTACGTTTTCGCAACGGCTCCGAACATCTGCTGCGGCGATTTGCAGGTGGAGATGTTTGGCAGGAATTGCGGGTAGTAGAATTCCGCGAAGTTGATCCAGCCCGGCGAACAGCTCGTGAACAGCGGGAGCGCCACTTTCTCGCCCCCCGCGATCGCGCGTTTGAGACGCGTGAGCAACTCCGTGCCCTCTTCCATGATGGTGAGGTCGGCTGCGAAGTTGGTGTCGAAGACGGCGTCGAACCCCAAGCGCCGCAGCGCCGCGGCCATCTTGCCCGTGACGCGCGTGCCGGGCTCATAGCCGAAGCATTCGCCAAGCGCAGCGCGGATGGCGGGGGCCGTCTGCACCACCACGTGTATGTTCGGATCCTCAAGAGCTTTCCACACATCGGGGATTGAGTCTTTCTCGACGATCGCGCCCACGGGGCAGATCGCGGCGCACTGGCCGCACTGGACGCATGCCACGCTGTCGAGATCGCGCGTGAAAGCAGGCCCGACCACGGTTTCAAAGCCGCGGCCTTGCGGGTGCAGCGCTCCGACCCCCTGCACCTCGCCGCAGACCGTCACGCAGCGCCGGCACTTTATGCACTTGGAATTGTCACGCACCAGGGCCGGTGTCGACGCATCCATGTGCGGCTTCGGCTTTCCGCCCTTGAACGCCACGGTGTCGATGCCCATATGCATGGCCAGCGAGCGCAGCTCGCAGTCGTCGCCGCGTGTGCAGGTGGGGCAATCCCCTCCGTGCTCGGAGAGCAGCAGCTCCACCACCTGCCGGCGCGCGGCGCGCGCCTTGGTGCTGTGCGTGTGCACGATCATGCCATCGGTGACGGGCGTTGAGCACGCCGCCTGGAGAGTCTTGGCCTTCTCCACTTCCACAAGGCATACGCGGCAGGCGCCTATGGCCTCGCGTTTTTCCATGTTGCAGAGGGTGGGGATTTCCACGCCGATTTGCCGGGCGGCCTCCAGAACAGTCGTTCCTTCCGCGACTTCAACCGGCTGTTTGTTGATTGTTATGTTCATTGATCAAACTCCTATTTATTTTACCGAGCCGGTCGGCTGCTTCCCGTAATCGCAGCGCAGGCACCGCCTCGCCTGACGCACGGCGGTGTTTTCGTTCCACGGCATTTCAACTTCCGTGAAGTTGTGGCGGCGCTTGGCCACGCCGATCGTCGGTGGAGTCTCGCGCCCGTAAGTGACGGGATCGGCATCGGGATCGAACACGGCCCCCGGGTCGCTGTAGCCGCGCCAGAATGCGTGCTCTTCGCCCGAGAGCATCTTGTCGATCGCGACTGCCGCGCGTTCGCCGGCGGCGATGGCCTCGACTACGGACGAAGGTCCGGTCGCCGCATCCCCACCCGCGAAGAGCCACGGCTGCGAGGTCGCGCCCGTCCGTGGATCCACGCGGATCCAGCCGCGCTGCGTCAGCTCCAAGCCCGAATCTTTTCCCAGCGCCCGGGTGTCGAGCGCCTGCCCGATTGCCACGATGACCTGGTCTGCCGCGATCACCTCGCCCTCCGCCTCGCCGGCCTCTTCAGGGCGGCGACGGCCGGAACGGTCGAACTCTCCAAGCCTCATCGGGGTGCAGCGCACGCCGGCGACCTTGCCGTCCTCGACCACGAACTCGACCGGGTTCATCAGCGTTCGCAGCGTGATGCCTTCCTGGAGCGCCTCGTCGATCTCCTCGGCATACGCGGGCATTTCCTCACGCGTGCGGCGGTAAAGCACGGCAACCGTCTCCGCGCCCAGGCGGATGGCGGTGCGCGCGGCGTCGATGGCCGCGTTCCCGCCGCCGATGATGGCAACGTTGCGCCCGACCGGAACCGAGCCGCGTATGTTGTACTGTCGCAGGAAAGCGAGTGCTTCGGTGACGCCCTTCGCGTCCGCCCCCGCGATTTTCATCGGCACGCCAAGCGCCGCGCCAAACCCCAGAAAGACGGCCTCAACGCCGCTTTCGCGCAACCCGGCCAGCGTGAAATCCCTGCCCAGGGTGCGTTCAGTTTGTATGTTGACGCCCAGACGCTCGACCATGCGCACCTCGCGTGCGAGCTCCTCCCTCGGCAGGCGGTACGCTGGGATCGCCTGCACGAGCATGCCTCCGGGGCGGGGCGCCGATTCAAGGACCTCCGGTTTGTAGCCCAGCCTCGCGAGGAAATACGCGCACGAGAGCCCTGCCGGACCCGCGCCTATTATTGCGATTTTCCGTTCGGCGTTCTCCGCATTCTCGAGCACCTCCGGCACCTGCACCGTGACCTCCTGATCCACCATGAACCGCTTGATGCCGCGGATGGAGACTGAGTCGTCGATCGTCGCACGGCGGCATTTGTCCTCGCACGTGTGGAAGCACACCCGGGCGCAGACCGATGCGAACGGGTTGCGTTCGCGGTGAAGCCGCAGAGCCTCGGCGTAGCGTTTGTCGCCCACGAGCGAGACGAACCCGGGCACGTTGACGCCTGCCGGACATGCGCTCAGGCACGGGGCCCGAACAAGCCCGGCGCAGACGCCCGCGCGGCAATGCCTGTCGCGTACATGCTCCTCGTACTCTTCGCGGAAGTGGCGGATCGTCGAAAGCACCGGGTTCGGCGCCGTCTGTCCGAGCCCGCAGAGCGAAGCGGTCTTGATGAACTCGCCGAGTTCCTCGAGCTTCTCGATATCGCCTTCCTCGCCACCGCCGTTGCAGATGCGTTCGAGAATCTCGAGCATTCGGCGCGTGCCGACACGGCATGGTGCGCATTTGCCGCACGATTCTTCCTGCACGAACTCTATGAAAAAGCGCGCCATATCTACCATGCACGTATCCTCGTCCATCACGATCAGACCACCCGACCCCATGATTGCGCCGAGTTCCGCGAGCGGTTCGTAATCTAGCGGCACGTTCAGGTGTTCGCGCGGAATGCACCCGCCGGAGGGGCCTCCCATCTGCGCCGCCTTGAAGTGGCGGTTGTTGCGCACGCCCCCGCCAATATCATACACCACCTCTCCGAGCGGCGTCCCGATGGGCACCTCGACGAGCCCCGTGTTACGCACGGAGCCGGCAAGCGCGAACACTTTCGTGCCGTGGCTTTTGGGCGTGCCCATTGATGCGTACCATTCGCCGCCGTTGAGCACGATGGCCGCGACATTCGCGTACGTCTCAACGTTGTTGAGCAAGGTGGGCTTGCCCCACAGCCCTTTCTGCGCGGGGAATGGCGGACGCGGGCGCGGCTCGCCGCGCCTGCCTTCTATCGATGCGATGAGCGCCGTCTCCTCGCCGCAGACAAACGCGCCCGAACCTTTGCGTATCTCCAAATCGAACGAAAAATCCGTTCCAAGAATCTTTTTGCCAAGTAGCCCGCACATCCGCGCCTGCTCAATCGCCTTTGAGAGGCGCTCCACAGCCAGCGGATATTCGGCGCGCACGTAAACGTAACCTTGCTCCGCGCCTATCGCGTATCCTGCAAGCGCCATGCCTTCGATGACGCTGTGTGGATCGCCTTCAAGGACGCTGCGATCCATGTACGCGCCAGGGTCGCCTTCGTCGGCGTTGCAGAGCACGTAGCGGACATCGTCCTTGGACTGCCTGGTGAGGTTCCACTTGAGCCACGTCGGAAAGCCTGCGCCGCCGCGCCCGCGCAGTCCCGACTTCTTCAACTCCTCTATGACCTCCTCGGGCTTCATGCCTCCGAGCGCCTTGGACAGCGCAGCGTAACCGCCGCGCGCGAGGGATTCCTCAATGCGTTCCGGGTTTACCCAGCCGCAGTTGCGGAGCACCACCTGCGTTTGACGCTTGAAAAACTCGATGCCGTCGCGGCAAGGGTATGGCTTGGCGCCAGCGGCGTCCTTGACCATCAACCGTTCGACGGGTTTCCCGCCGACCAGGTGGGATGCCACGATCTCCTCCGCGTCGCCCGGCTTCACGCCCTGGTAGAAAGTGCGGTCGTCGCCGACAAGTAGAACCGGGCCGATCACGCAAGGTCCCATGCAGCCTGTTTCGACGATCGACACCTTCCCGGAAAGCCCGTGCGCCTCCAGCGAGGTTGCGAGCGCATCGCGCACAGCGGGGGCGCCGGACGAAATGCAGCTCCCCCCGAAGCAGACGAACAGACGGCGAAGTTCGCCGCCTTTCGCGGTTTGCCCTTTACTTTGGTAGGCATCCAAATCGGCAATGCTTTTGAATTTCGGAGGCACTTTGGTTTTCATGCCAGCTCCTTTGCCGTTTCGGCCGCGTCGAGGGCTGTGATTTCATTGATCAAATCGCCCACTCGCGTCGGCTTGACGCGCTGGTACACGGTGTCGTTGACCATTACGACCGGCGCCATGCCGCAAGCGCCGAAGCAGCGCCCGACCTCCAGCGAAAACATCCGGTCGGACGTGGTCCCGCCCACCTCTATGGCCAGCTTTTTCCTGAACGCCTCCAGGACTTCCTTGCCGCCCCGCACGTAGCAGGCGGTGCCGAGGCAAACCCGCACGAGGTATTTTCCGCGCGGATGCAGCGTGAAGAATGAATAGAACGACACCACGCCAGTCACCTCGCTGACGGTCTTGCCGAAGCCGTCGGCGATCTTGCGGATCACTGGCTCCGGCAGATAGCCGCAGACGGCCTGCGCCATCTGCAGCGCGGGGATCAGCCCTCCTTCCTTGAACCGGTATTCGGCTATGATTTCATCAATCCGCCCATCGGGTATATCCTCCGATGCGCAGGCACAGTTGCAGGAAGACGGTTCTGCCGTCCGTGTTTTATCATTCATTCCATTCTCCATTTTGCCCGGCCGGTCTGTTTTACAGCGAGCCTTCGATGTATTTTTCCAGGTGGCCGATCAGTGTTGCCTGCTCTGCGGACAGGTACTTCACCATGTCGCCTATGGAGACGACGCCCATCATCTCGCCTTTGTCGTCCATGACGGGCAAGTGGCGGATCCTCTTCTCCGTCATGAGTGCCATGCACTCTTCCACGCCCGTATCGGGAGTCGCGTAGATGACCTTCTTTGTCATCACGTCACCGACCTTGACCTCTTTCGGGTTGCGCTCCGCGAGGATGACCTTGCGGAAACAGTCGCGTTCCACGAAGATTCCGGCCATTTTCCCCTGTGAGTTCTTTACTATGAGAGAACCCACCTTGTTGTCCACCATCGCTTGAATGGCGGCGAAGACCGTCGCCGAAGACGGAATTGTGATAATATTGCATCCCTTCTGAGCGAGTATTTGCCGTACCGATGTTTTCATGCGTAGTCCCTCATGTTGTTTATTTGATGATTTGTTGGGAGTCATCTAGTTGGCACACGCCGGTGCGGAGTCCGCAGCCCAGGCTCCGCCCGACGCTGGATACACACGTACCCTTCCGGTCTTAGATTATAGACAAGCTGGAAAGCAAATGCAATGTCGATTTTCAAAAACTTTCGGCTTTGACGCGGTGCGGGCGTAGCGTGTATAATCGCCCGCATGAAGAATAAAATCCGTAGTTTTATCAGAGGCGTCGCAGTTGTCCTCCTGACGGCTGCGGTTGCGGGATGCGCGGGGGATCGGCGGAAAAACGAAATCCCCGATTTGTTGCTTATCACGGTCGACGGAGATTTGCCGATCGAACAGGGCGCCGCCGACGCGCTTCTGTTCGAGAAGGCGTACACGACGTCTCCCTCGACTCTGCCGGCGGCGGCATCGGTGCTTACGGGGCTGATCCCGCCAGAGCACCGGTTGCGCGTGGACGGTGTTGGGTCGTTGGCAACGGGGGCAAGGAATATCGCCGAGGAACTCGTGGGGATCGACGGCGATTACAGGTCCGGGGCATTTCTGGCATCCGGTGCGCTTGGGCCGGAGCACGGTCTGACCAACGGGTTCGCGGTTTACAGGCAGATGTTCGATTTGAAGCGCGGCTCTTCAGGGCTGGTCGCGGAGTCTTCGAAGGTGGTTGATTCGGCGCTTGCATTTGCCGGAGAAGCGCACAAGGCCGGGGTGCCGGTCTTCGTATGGGTGCATCTCTCACCTTTCGCGGAGGGATGCCCCGGAGCCGTGACGGAGACAGTCAAACAGATATCGAGACTTTCCGGAGCATTCAACAATGATGGTTCCGTCAAGGCTTTGGTTCCTCTTTTCGGATCGCAGACGAACGCGCCGTTCCGCGGGATGTCGGTGGGCGACGACGCGACCCGCGTTTCGGTTGCATTCTGGGGGCTGGGACAGAGCGGCGTTGTCAAGGAGGCGTTTTCATTGGCCGACGTCAAGGGGGTGCTTTTGGACGCCGCGGCGGGTAAACCGCAGGAGGTGGGGGCGTCTCAATCGGTTTACAGCGAGACGGTCATGCCGTGGTATATCTTCAGACTGCCCGTGCTGCAGGTAGAGCGTGGCGGAGTTGGGACTCTGCCACAGCTTGGACTGGGGGAAGTCATGCCGGAGGTTCTGGCCGGCCAGATCGAGATGATGGTCATGCAGGCGGGCGGTCATTTGGGCGAGGGGTTGATACCGCCATACGACGGCGCCCCGGTTCAGGAAGTAGGGCCGGAAGGCGATGAGTTGATGGCGAAAGCAGCCGGGGCTTACCGCATGGAGGCGGGGGAAGCGAAGACGGCGGCGGTGTCGGAGCTTGTGAAGCTTCATCCCGAGACTCCGATTTTCCGGAGCTGGCTTGGCGACATCCTATGGGATGGCAAGGATTACATGGGCGCCTGCAACGAGTATGCGAAAGTGTCCGAATACGGATACAACATGGTCGGCGCGTATAGGAAACAGTCGCGCTGCCACGCGATGATCGGCAACATCCCAGTGGCTATAGACACGGCTGAGAACGCGTTCCTTCTGAACCCTTGCGACCCGGTTCCGCGTCGCGAGCTGGCGCAGTTGCTGTTGAGCACGGGCTCTGTGCTGATGGCTAAGAAAGACATGAAGGCGGCCGACGAATGTTTGAGCCGCGCGAACTGGCTGGAGCCGCAAAATCCCGACGCCATGGTTCAGCTCGCGCTGCTACGCATGGCGACAGGGCAGACAAACAGTGCCGCCGCATTTATAGACAGCGCCTTGAAAGCGCGCCCAGGGCATCCGGTGGCGGTGAAGCTCAAAGAAAGCATGCAGCCCTAGCCCGCGGTGGGCTCACGGATAAGCTGCGCAATAATCACTTTTGCCGTGCGAAGCGTTTGAGCGGCAGGCCTCTGCCGCCGCACGCATGCCTTTCTCCGATAGCGTTTTTCACTATCATGATTGTTTTGCGTTCGTATAAGGCAGACAATCCCCTCAAGCACCAGCCCGGTTTTGATTACTTTTGATTTTTCAATGATATTGCATTATAGGTAAGAAAAATGATATGCTTTTCCACTTTTCAAGAGGAGGCTCTCCCCGGCATGCGGCGCGCGGCGGCTCTTCACAGACGAATTTCAAAGGATGGTGTATT
>JALHHX010000222.1 GCA_022837245.1 Lentisphaerota bacterium | reverse complement strand
GGTCGTGGTGTGGCTCGGCGTCCACTTCGCCACACGGCGGCTCATGTAGTCGTATGCGTTCGAGACGACGCAGACGCTGTTTGAGTAGACGGCGACAAGACGGTTCTCGGCATCCCATGAACATGTGAAGACGCCGTCGGAGAGCAGATTGCCATCGAGGTCGTAGGAAGGCTCCCGCAGAGGCGCAGAGGAGCGGAGGATTGACGTGTACTGGTTCAGGCTGTTCGCTGAATATTCTGTGACCGCATAGTCAACAGTGGAGGTGGTCTGGTTGCCAGCGCTGTCGTAGGCGTACGCGTATGCGTTGGACGACAGCGTGGCAGCCGCGATCTCGGATCGTTCGTTGTAGCTGAAGGTGTCCGTGTTGCGGGAGGTGACGCGGTCCAGATCGTCATGCCCATACGTGAACCTGCTGACTTCCGCTCCGTTGAACGCTTCGACGCTGCCGGTGACGCGGTAGGAGCGGTAGCCGTCCCGGGTCAATGAGCGGGAGAACACGTCGCCTGAAGGCAAGGTGGCAGCGCGCCCCAGGGAATGCCCGGCGAAATTCGTGTATGAGACCCGGATGCCGCGCCCGTAGCCGTTTGTGAAGGCGATGCCTGCGATCCTGTCATATCCGTCGTATGAATACACGGCCCGTCCCTTGAAGGCGCCGTTGATGGAGAGGCTCGTGGAGGCGGGGCGGCCATACTGATCGACTCCGCGTTCCAGAACCGCCGTGGCGGATGCGGTGGTGGCGGTTTCGTTTGTCAGCATGGAGTTGCCGCCGTAGGCATACAGGTTTACATTGCCGGCGTCGTCCGCTACGGTTGCGGGTCTGCCAAAGGCGTCGAGCGTGATTTCATACCCCGGGGTGTCCGCCGATGAATAGGCAACTGCGGAGAGGTGCCGGCGGGCGTCGTAGGAGTTCTGCCTCCATTTGCCTCGCGCCCACGTGGTGCGCAGGGGCAGCCCTTCGGGGGTATAAGTATATGTCACCTCGGATCCATCGGCATAGATTTTAGCGGTGTTGATTCCGGTGGCGGAATCGAACGTCCACCGGGTTTCGTCCCAGACCCCGCCGTCACGGGTCGTTGACATGGAAACGAGGCGGCTCGAGGCGTCGTACCCGAACCTTGCGGGATAAACCGCGCCGGATTGTCCGGACAGGCGGTTCCGGGAATCGTATTGCCAACACGTGACATCGCCGACCTCGTTTTGGAAATTTGTGGCGTTGCCCATGCGGTCGTATTCATAAAACCGCGCGGTGTTGGCCCACGAGCCCCCGATGATCCGCGCCTCGGCAAAAACATCCCCGGAGCTGTTGCGCAGAATCCAGTTCCGCCAGTAGTATTTTTGTCCGTTGTGTTCACGCGTCAAGTACACGCGCCCGTACGGGTCGAAGTAGTTGTAGCGCGTCACGCCGTCTGCACCGGTGCTTTGTATTTCGCGCCCGAACTTGCTTTTGCTGACGACGGGCGCCATGCCATCGCATGTGGAGGTAAGCGTTGTGACTTTGCTTTGAGGGTCGAAACTGGCAACCGTGCGCACTGTACGGCCGTTTGACACCGTCTCCGTCTGCGATCTGAGGGCATTCGAGAGCCCTGTAAGCCTGGTGCGATGCACGGCAAGGCCGTTGGTGACGCCATCCGCTGTCCGGAAGGATGTCTGCACGCGCCACCAGGCGTTTGAGATGTACTCATAAGTTGACACTGACAGGGATGTGACACCATCCATCACTTCTCCCACGGGGTCGCCAAGCTCGTCGTACAAAGGAGTGCGGACGCGCCATGAAAGCGTGTCGGTTTCGGAGACGACGCGGCTGGAGGCGCCGTCGTACTGGAACACCGTCCGTGAGAGGGGTGTTTCGTATATGCGGGATCTCCCGAGGAAGTCATATTCCGCGACGCTGTTGGTGACAGTGCCGCCATCCGACGTGGTGGTGACGGAGAGTTCGATGCGGCGGCCATCGTCCGTATACCGGGATTTGTTTTCCGTTTCAGTCCATTCACCGCCGCTTTCCCAGCGAGTCATGCTGCCGCCTCCGCGGATGTCGCGCGACGTTTCGCACGTAAGCAGCGTGGAGCCGTCGAATGTCTCCGTTGTCATGACGGTTTCCCCGGGAGATTGACTCCGCGCTGTTTTTGCCACGATCCCGCGCGCATCGGTCCTGATCTGGAAATCCGAGGCGCCATAAGGATATTCCGTTGTCTCCACGGATTCCCATCCCGAGTTGGATTTTCTGAGGGTTGTGATGTCGGATGCGCGCTCTGGCTCGGTGGCGAGTTCCCTCACGCGAGTCTGGCGCCCCAGAGCATCAAACACGTATTCCGTTGCCTTGAACGAGTATGTTCTGGCATAGGGGTAGGCGCCCGGTTCGGCGTAGTGGTAGCTGGTTTCATACCATTCATTCTGGGGGAGTTCGGGCAGCGACACCTCCAGCATGGCGTAGCGCAGGTGGTCCGTCCCGGTCTGCGCCAGCCGTTCCGTTTTCATTCCCTCACGGTCAAGCCGCCACAGCAGACGGCAGCAGGAATAGGCGTTGGTCGTCGAGGAGCCGTCGGAATAGACTGTGGATCGGAGGCGGTTTTTGTCGTCATACGAGTTCGCCCGCCATTCCAGCGTTTCCCCCGTTGAGCGTAGAAGCGTGGCGGAGTAAAGGGTCGTGCCGTGGGTGGCATCCGTAATCGTCATGGACTGCGTGCTCTTCTCAGGGATGCCGTCCGGCGCGGAGACGGACGAGCGTGATTCTATCGTGCGGATGGCGTTGCCTCCGGCGCGTTCCGAGAAAATGCGTGTTGCCGCGT
>JALHHX010000221.1 GCA_022837245.1 Lentisphaerota bacterium | reverse complement strand
ATCGTAACGCTGGCATCAGAACGTACTCGCAACCTGCGCGCGCTGACAGTCCTGGATTGGCTCGCGGGCGTGCTCTTGCATTGGCATATCAGAGGCGTGCGATGGACACCTACCAGATCGCCATTGGGCCGGCGCTGACCGGCAAACTACTGCCAGGTGACCCGTACTGGCGCGAGTTCAATGGCGCATTTAAGGCGCAACAGTTGACGTCTGACATGATAGCATCTGCAATCTACGATGCGCACGCTTTTACCACCATCTGCGAACCTGCATGGCGTAAGGCCGAAAACTACAAACTAGGCCAGCACCTCGCGCTTGACTTCGACACTGAGGATGTGCGCAGCACTATCCCACAACTCCTCAAAGATGCTTTTATCGCCCGCTATGCCTCCATCCTCTACACGACGCCTAGCCACTCTCCCGACAAACCGCGCGCGCGCGTCGTATTCTTGCTGGATACCCCCATCATGCAGGCGCACAACTACACCCGCGCAGCGGCGGCGCTCTTGTGGCTTTTCGGGACCGCTGACCGCCAGTGCAAGGACCCGGTACGCTTCTTCTACGGCGGCAAGCCAGGCGGCGCGTCTGAGGTGGAATGGCGTCCGCAGGTGCTACCGCTGAGCGTGGTCCGTGACATCATAGCGCGCTATGAAACGACCGGCAAGCGCGAGCGCCAGCGGGTGCAGCGCACCTTTCAGGCGGGCAATGCCAGCGAGCAAGAGATTGCCGACGCGCTCAAGGCGATCCCGCCGTGGGGCATTGACTACGACGAATGGCTTGCCGTGCTTATGGCACTACATAGCGAATTAGGCGACGGCGGCTTGACGCTAGCGGAAGCCTGGGCCGACGGGCAACCGGGCGAGGTCGAGCGCAAGTGGCGCGGGTTTCGTTCTGTGGGTAATGCCTCCGGGCGGGTTGGTATTGGCACGCTGTTCGCACTGGCAAAGGCGCACGGATGGGAAAGGAGAAGCGCATGAGCATCAAAGTCATGACATGGGTATGGGAAGAGAGCACAGCAAAAGGTAGCGAGTTGTTGCTCCTTTTGGCACTGGCAGACAATGCCGCAGATGACGGTTATTGCTGGCCCAAGATCGAAACGTTGGCGCGTAAAATCCGCATGAGCGAGCGCGCCGTGATGCGCATTACAAAAACTTTGGAATCCAGCGGCGACGTGGTTGTCATTCGTGGCAACCGCAATAACCGCTATATCCTGGTCATGGGGCGCAACCTTGACGCCATCAATGCCGTTTTGAAGCATCGTAAGGAAAAGCCGATAAGTGACATAGCTATGTCACGTGACAAGTTGTCACGTGACACCCATGTCACTTCGACAGGTGACATGGGTGTCACCCAACAGGTGACACAGCTATGTCACCCTAATCGTCAAGAACCGTCAATGAATCGTCAATTATTCGCGGCATCCGCCGCTGAGCCGGTTGAATCTCAAGGCATCGGCGCGTGGTTTCAGTCAGTGGTAGCAGTTTGCTCGATTGACTTGGATCTGGCAACAGGTAGACAAAAAGCCATGGTCAAGCAAGCCGCTGAGACGTTGCGTAAAAACGGCGTAACACCGGAACAGGTGGCGCTATTCAGAAAGTGGTGGGATTCAACTTGGCGCGGCAAGCAAGGCCAAGCGCCGACCGTGGCGCAACTACGCGAGCACTGGGGCGAGTTCAAAGACACCGGCGCACTGGCAACTTTTGAAGAGCGGCGCGTGCGCACCATTCAAATCATCGACCCGGAGACGGGCGACACCATCGAAGTGGAGGCTATCGTATGAATCAGCAACAGAGCGGTTACACGCCAAGCCCAGACTTGGAAGCTTATATGATTTTAGCGCAAGAAATCTTCCGGCGCGTCTACGCCGATGAATCAGCGCAAGACATCCACCAGTGGCTCTTGGCGCAACTGCAAAAACTGAGCGGCGGCGATGAGCGCGCGCGCCTATCGTGGGAACAGTCCTTCGACCTCTACGCGGAGATCATGGCCAAGCGCGCCGAACAGGCTGCGCTCCCGGTTGAACAGCGGCGCTTGCTGACCTGGCCCTGGCAGACGTGGAACAAGTACCTGGATCCGCTGGATCCGGGATTGCTCGCAGTGATCGCCGGGGCTGACGGTAGCGGCAAAACGCTCTACGCGGAAAACCTCGCGGAGCACTGGGCAAAGTGCGGCTTGAAGGTCGTCTTTGTCCACTTCGAGTTGAACCGCGCGCTAATGCTTGACCGGCGCATGGCGCGGCATTCCGGCATCCTGCGCCGCGACCTCAAGACCGGCACGCTCACGCCAGCACAGCAAGCCGAGCAAGAGCGCGCCAATGCAGAACTGCGCCAGTGGCAAGGCTCCATCACCTACGTCCACACGCCCGGCTGGCCGATGGAGCGCGCTATGAGCGAAGTCACCGCCCTGGTGCGGGATGACCTGTGCGACGTGTTTATCATCGACTACCTGGAGAAAGCCGCTGCCAGCCAGCGTCAAATCCGCACCTTTGGTAACAACATCTTTGCCCGCGAAGCCGACAACGTGGAAATCGTCAAGGCGCTGGCAGAGGCATTGGAGCGCCCCGCGATTCTACTGGCACAGATGAACAAGGCCGGCAAGCAACAGCAGTTTGACAACCTCGACCGCACTGCTATCCGTGGCGCTGGCGAGAAGACCGAGAAGGCCAACATCGTGGTACTATTGCACCGCGATAGCAGCGAGAGCCAGATTGTGCAGGTGCGCATTGACAAAAACACGATGGGCGCTTGCGGCTCCTTCGAGCAGTACATGCACGGGCAGCGCTTCATGGTCCGTGACAT
>JALHHX010000220.1 GCA_022837245.1 Lentisphaerota bacterium | reverse complement strand
AGAGTTGTTTTGCGTTACCGGGATCATATTCCGTTCCGAAGAAACTCGGGGGCAGAAAATTTGTTTCGCCTATGAACGAAGCGGTGAATGTGCTGGAAGGACGACGGTATATTTCGATTGGGGTGCCAGTCTGCTCGACAACGCCAGAGCGCATGACGGCAATTCGATCTGCGATAGATAGCGCCTCCTTCTGGTCGTGCGTGACATAGACTGCGGTAAGTCCGGCTTCCTTACATATACGGCGGATTTCAACACGCATTTCGAGGCGTAATTTTGCGTCCAGATTGGAAAGGGGCTCGTCCAGGAGCAGGCAGCGAGGTTCCACAACTAGCGCGCGCGCGAGCGCTACGCGTTGCTGCTGTCCGCCGGAAAGCTGGTTGGGTTTTGATTTGGCACGGTCCTGCATCCGCACCGTCTCCAGAGCTTTTTCCACGCGTGCATTTATTTCAGCCTTGGGAAGCTTGCGCATCTGTAGACCGAACGCGACGTTTTCGGCGATGGTCATGTGGGGCCACAGGGCGTAACTCTGGAAGACCATGCCGGTGTCGCGCTTATACGGGGGGACGTCGGTGACGTCGTTTCCGTCGATAAGCACCTTCCCCTCATCCGGAGTGTAGAAGCCGGCGATATGGCGCAGTAGAGTGGTCTTTCCGCATCCGCTTGGACCGAGCAGGAAAAACAGCTCGCCCGGTTCTATTTCAAGGTTGACGTTGTTTAGAGCTTTTGTGGTGCCGAAGCTCTTGACGAGATTACGTATGGAAATTGGAACTGCCATTATTGTGTGTCTCTAATGATTTTAGTAGTAGCGGTCGATCACGGCGCTGGCCGCCTCCGCCCAGCGTGTGAGGTTTTCCGTCTTGTTGGCGATCGTGCTCACATCCTTCAGCACGAATTCAAGCGGCGTGTTGTTCTTGATGCATGCTTCGCAATAAGAAGCGATCTCGTGTTCCACTGGAGCGGGGTTGAACGGATACGTCGCAACAAACGCTGGGTTTGGTTTTGCGGAGAGAACAAAATCCGAACCGATGTTATTCGCTGCGCGCTCGATATTTGCCCAAGGGGTTATGGATATCTTGCGTAGGTTTGCAAAACGTTTGCGCAGAATCTCTATTTTGCGGTCAAGCGGCTCGCAGCACCCGTAGTATAGCAACCCGCAATCGCCGAAAAGGCGCTGGTTGTATGCTAGATCGAATTCATCGTGCATCTCGGGGGAGACGGAGCCGAAAATCTGGGCTGAACAGCGTCCCCAGACGTCTTTTCTGCGGACATGGCTGCCATCAAAATCATCCGCGGGGAGTTCGCGTGTGGCACCAGCGGTGCAGTGAAGGCGCAACGGACTGTGGCCAAGCAATCCCAGATACTCAAGCTGTTGGAACCTGCTCTCAATTATTTTCATGAAGCGTTCAGCAATGCGGTGCATGAATTCGGGACGTAGCGCCAAATCAAGCAGCAGGTTCTCAGGCCCGCGGTAACGGGCGATATCGTCCCATATCTCGCCTGATAGATATTCAACACCGGTGAGCTCCACGTCCATAATCCCGTCGAACACAGCCTCCGCCGTTGCCAACGCCTTCTCGGAGGACTCCCGGTCGTAGGCTAATTCCGGTTCATGCAGTTTCTCCAGATCCTCTTCCGTTGCCAACTGGTCTTGATATGCGTGTGAAGAGACGTAAGTACCGCCTTCTCCCCTTATCTGGCTTTCCTTAACGTCAAGGCCTATGCCTTTTATGTATTTAATCCTTTTGCCCACCCGAAAAACGCTTGGCACTACAAGATCCACCTGGAAATGCTCCCATTGATACAGAGTGCGGCGCAGCCCTGTCTCGATCCAAGACAAATGCGGAGAGCAAGTGTTTACAAGCGATTCGTCGTCGATTTCGCCCCATGGGACTTCATCGATTAGGAGCACAGGCCGCACTTTCTCTAGGGAGTTGGTGGCCTCGTAGCGCGAGATCCGCTCTTTCTGCACTTCTAGGTGTGCAATTTCGGCATAGCGCCGCGCCAATTCCCGGAGCGTCTTAAAATCTGACTGTTCGATGTTCAAAGCATTTTATCACCAAAGGGGTTAGGCATTCGACAAGCGTACACGTGGGTCGAGCCAGGCGTAGGCGAGGTCGGCGATGAGATTTGAGAGCTGGTAGAGCAGGGCGCCAATGATAACGACGGCGCGAACCATGGGTGCATCGGATGAATTGACGGCATTGAGGCCGATCCCTCCGAGCCCGGGAATGCCGTAGAAGCTCTCGAGGAGAATGCTGCCGGAAAAGAGGAATGGAACGGATAGGCTGACGTTGGTGACGACCGGTATGAGGCTGTTGCGCAGGACGTGGCGCACGAGAACCACTGAACGAGGGAGCCCCTTGGCTATGGCAGTGCGCACATGGGGGCGGTTGATTTCGTCGAGAATTACCGTGCGGTAGAACCGCACATCCGTGCCGAGGCCGCTTATTACGCCGATCAGCACAGGGAGGCAGAGGTAAGTCCAGTTTTCAAACCCCCAAACGGGGAAAAGCTTTAGTTTAAAGGCGAAAAAGTATTGTCCGGCTGTGACCCAGATTACGTAATTGACGCTCATGAGTGCGGTGGTCGCGGCGAGGGTGGCTTTGTCGAGCAGCTTTCCCGCGCTTGCGGCGCATACGAGCCCGATTAGGAGTGCGAGCGCTGTCCCTATGACGAGTATTGGAACAGTGAGGGCGAGTGAAACCCAGACACCCTCTCGCAGCACCGTCCAGACCGGCTGTTTGTACTCGAGCGAGATGCCGAGGTCACCGCGAAACAGGTCGAGCAAGAAGTTCCAGTACTGCTGGTACATCGGCAGGTCGTA
>JALHHX010000032.1:34652-43358 GCA_022837245.1 Lentisphaerota bacterium | reverse complement strand
CATACGTAAACCCCGCGCCACCCAAGCTGGACTACTCCAAGTTCGCCGATTCACTTATCGGGGGGGAAATGCGAATGCCCGACTCTTTTGATGCAGGCCCCGTCGCCTCGGGCCGGGAGGCCACTGCGTTCCTCCGCGAAATACCGGCAGATGTCGCACCCGCCGAACCAATCGAAAACGTCCTGAAGACCAGTGTCAAAATACACCGGCCCCGCCGTGGCGACTACGAATATTTCCAGGTTGATATCGAGCGCAAGGGCGCCAATGTGCTTCCACCTCTGCCGCGCGACGTGCTGCTCGTGCAGGATGCGTCGGCCAGCCTTTCCGAAACCCGCCTCGGTTTCTGCCGCGAGGCCTTTATTAAAGTGGTGGACGACCTCAAACCTGAAGACCGCGTGAACGTCATGGCGTTCAACACAAGAAACACGCTCTGCTTCAGCAACGGGTGGCAACGTGCGGACCCTGCCACGAAGGAACAGGCCAAGCAGTTCATCAGTGCGATGCGCACTGAGGGCAACACGGATTTTTACAACGCTATGCTAGGGGTGCTTGATCTGCCACGAGACCCGAACCGCGTGCTGCTTGTCATAGTCGCGTCGGACGGCAAACCCACGGCGGGTGATATCCAGCGGGATTCCGAAATCATTGGCAAGTTCTCCAAGCTCAACGACGGCCGGGTCTCCGTTTTCGGAGTGGGCGTCTCACGCAAATCCAACGAATTCCTCCTCTCCATGCTCTCCTTCTGCAACCGCGGCGGCGCGGCGAGCATTTCGGACGACCGCTTCGGCATCGTCGATACGATCGGCAATGTCTACGGATCGATAGGCAACCCCGTGCTGGCGGACATAAGCTTCCTGTTCGACTCCACCTCCAACGCCGAAGTTGCGCCGGAGATGACAACGCACCTCTATCTCGACCGCCCTATGCGGCTATATGGCAGAGTCGCCAAGGGCACGTCTGAGCTTGTGTTTCAGGCGCGTGGCGAGGCGATGGGCAAGAAGTACGACATGGTGTTCGAACTCAATCTCGAGCAAGCCGAGCCCGCCGACAAGTCGCTTATAGAGAAATGGGCCACCGCGCACATGTACGACTTGGTGGCGAAATATGCCCGCACCCAGCACTCCCTTCTGCTCGACAGCATGGACAAACTCGGGCGCGAATACGACATCACGATACCGTTCCGGAAACGGCTCTTCTAACGCGGGCCGCGCATGCTATATATCGTCGCCACACCGATTGGGAACCTTGAGGATATGACGCCTCGTGCGTTGACCGCGCTCAAGTCGGTAAGCGTCATTGCATGCGAGGACACGCGGCGTACTTGGGCATTGCTGTCCAGCTTCAACATACCGCGCCCTGCAGAAATGATCTCTTACCGCGAGGGCAATGAGGATAGAGCGGGCGCACGCATACTCGACTTGTTGCGCGGCGGAACGGATGTTGCGCTATGCACGGACGGGGGTTATCCCGGGATAAGCGACCCTGGCTTCCGGCTCGTGCGCGATGTCGTGGCGGAGGGTTTGGAAATTACAGTCCTGCCCGGAGCCAGCGCAGTGAACATAGCGCTCGTGATGTCGGGTCTGCCAACCTCGAGTTGGACCTTCAAGGGATTCCCTCCAAGAAAACCAGGCGCTCTGCGCAATTTCTTCGCTGACGAAGCGGAGATGCCGCACACGCTCGTTGTTTACGAATCGCCTTTTCGTTTGGGCAAAACGCTTGCCGCCGCTGCGGAAGTATTGGGAGACCGCCGTGCGGTAGTGTGTTTTGAACTCACCAAGCTGCACGAACGCGCCGACCGCGGCACATTGCCCGATCTTGCATCAAAATACGCAGACAAACCCGTCAAAGGCGAAATCACCATCGTGATCGAAGGCAAAGTGCGGGGACACGGCATGCCGTGTCCCCGCTATTGACCGGGGAGGCGGAACCTCTCTGGCATGGAGTGCGGCGTCAACCGCCGTGCTGCATACCCTTTTCTAAAGAGGGAATGCCCCTTTTCTAGGCGGGGATGAGGCGGTGGAGGAGGATTTCGGGCGGGCAGTTGAGGCGGAGGGGGACGCCGCAGGAACCGGTGCCGGCAGAGGTCCAGCCCTGGGTAGAGCCTTCGGACCAGTGGCCGCGCAGAACGTGAGTTGCGCCTTGGTCTTTGTAGGTGCGGAGCATTTTTCCTCCGGGGAGGCAGATCTGGCCGCCGTGGATGTGCCCGCAGAGCATGATGTCTACTCCGTGCCGCGCTGCCTCCTTATGTATACCTGGCGAGTGCGAGAGCAGAACTTTTGCAGCCGCGTCGTCCGTGCCTGCCAGCGCTTTATCGAGATCGTGCGTGGCGAAGATGTTGGGGTCGTCGATCCCGGCTATCGCGATTTCTGCGCCGTCTTTTTCAATTCGCGTGTTTTCGTTTAGAAGGACTCGGACTCCCATGTCTTCCATGACGGGAACGTCGCGCATAGAGTCGTGGTTGCCAAGCACGCCGAATATCGGAGCACCTCCGAATGCAGGTATGAGCGAGCGCATTTCAACCAGTGCCTGCCCGTCGGTGTGCACTGTGTAGTTGTTGAAATCGCCCGTCACCACCGCTATGTCGAAGCTCAGGTTTTTTACTCTCTCGTATATTATCTTGGTGAGGTTTGTATCGAGATCGAGGTGTAGGTCGCTAAGGTGGAGAATTTTGAAGTCTCTTAGCTGTTCTGGCAGGCTTGGAATTTGAAACTCGTTTTCCCGCACCACAGGATTCATGAATTCTCTGTGTGCTCGTTTCCACAGTCCAGCGGCTTTGAATGCGAGGTTGACTACAGGGCGCGCAATTCGCATTGGGCAAATGTTCACGCTTCCGCCTAAAAGCAGTTCCCGTGTATTCTCGGTCGCAAGGCGTTTCTCGAGGAGTTTACTCCCCATGCGTCTTTCCAGCCCGTGCTTTTGAGCGGGGGTCAAGCCGCTGTCTTTTTGTTTTTTAGGTGCGGTAATTTGGCGCCTCGCGGATGATTTTCACATCGTGTGGGTGTGCTTCAAGCACGCCCGCGTTCGTTACGCGGATCACTTTTCCGGTTTCGCGCAGCTCCGGAATATTGTGGGCGCCGCAGTAGCCGAGCGAGGAGTGGAGTCCGCCGCAGAACTGGTTCATTATCTGCTTTACAGTGCCAGCGTAGGGGACGATCCCCTCGATTCCCTGCGGCACAAGATCTTCTGTTGCAGTGCTTGCCTGCGCATAGCGTTCGCGGCTGCCTTTGCCGGCGATCATGGCGGCCAGGCTGCCCATGCCGCGGTAAACGACGTAATGGCGTCCTTCGTGGATGATCTTCTCTCCAGGGCTCTCCTCGGAGGCCGCCAGCACGGAGCCGAGCATTACGGATTCGGCGCCTGCGACAAGCGCCTTGGGCACGTCGCCGGAGTGGCGGATGCCGCCGTCTGAGATCACTGGGATGGACCCCTTGAGGGCGGAAGCCGCATTGTAGACCGCCGAGATCTGCGGGATGCCGACGCCGCAGACGACGCGTGTCGTGCAGATCGAGCCGGGGCCGATGCCGACCTTTACTGCGTGGGCGCCGCAATCGCGCAGCGCGACCGCGCCCTCGCCGGTTGCCACGTTGCCCGCTATGATGTCGATGTCGGGGTAGTGTGTGGCTATCCACTTGACCATATCCACGATGTTCTTAGTATGGCCATGCGCGCTGTCAACTACTATGGCGTCAACGTCGGCTTGGGCGAGAATATCGACGCGTTCTTGATCGTTTCCTCCGCTGACTGCCGCAGCGACACGGAGTCTGTACTGCGCATCGCGGTTTGCCATCGGGAGGTTGTTTTCGATGAGGTTATGGACGTCGGTGAAGCTGTAGAGGCCAGCCAGGCGCCCATTTTTGTCTACGATCGGGAGCTTGCCTTTTTTGTTGTGGCGCATCAGCTTGTACGCCTCTTCCAAGCCGGTGCCAACTGGTGCGGTGATCAGATCCTGTGTCATCACCTCCTCGACTTTGACATTGACGTCCTCGGCATAGGCGATGTCTTTCGAAGTGAGCACCCCCACCACGCGGCCGTCGTCATCGAGAATCGGGAAGCCGCTGAAGTTGTATTCCTTCTCCTTGCGGATCGCGAGTATTTCGGCTATCGTCTGACCCACTTTGAAGGTGACGGGATTGTGTATGAGTCCGTTGAGGTGATGCTTGACTTCGCTGACCTGGTCTGCCTGCGCTTCCGGGGCGAGGTTCTTATGTATGACGCCTATTCCGCCTAGCATGGCCATCGCGATCGCCATGCGCGCCTCCGTGACGGTGTCCATTGCGGCGCTTACGAACGGGATGTTGAGGTTGATCCGCGAAGTCAGGCGCGTTTCAAGTGACGTGGAATCGGGATGAAAGTCCGCATATTGAGTGACGAGCGAAATGTCGTCGAAAGTCAACCCCTCGAATGGGAACTGCTTAATAAAATCTGCAAAATATTTATTCATCCTGCGCCTGCTCCTTGATAAATGCCCTTGTCCGTTGTCTTTTCCAAAGTAGTTTATAACGGAACAGGGCTTTTTGGCAAGCAAATTCCGCAGTAATCGCGGATTGACGCGAGAAGCGGGATTTTGTAAAATGACAGGCTTATTGAAAAGGCAATTACAGATTAAAAAGAAGTTTTTAGGAGCAACCAATGGCTTACACATCATCCGACCTGCGCAAAGGTCTTAAAATAATATTTGAGGGGCAGCCCTATACTATCACGGAGTACCAGTTCACCAAACCCGGCAAAGGGCAGTCGATCTACACGTGCCGTCTTAAGCACCTCATCACAAACAACACGTTCGTTAAGAACTTCCGCGAAAACGATACGTTCGAGAAGCCGGATCTGGAGACGAAGTCCATGCATTTCTCGTATGTGGATGGCGACAACTACATCTTCCTTGACGAAAATTATGAACAGGCGGCCGTTTCCGCCGAAGTGCTTGGGGCGCGCAAGTTCTTCCTTGTTGACGACATAGGCTGCGAAATCCTCTATCTTGATGGCCAGCCAATTGATATAGAACTGCCCAACTTCATCGAACGCAAGGTTGTGAAATCAGATCCGGGAGCCAAGGGCAACACGGCCGCTGGCAAGGTGATGAAGCCGGCGACGGTTGAGGGCGGATATGAGCTGCAGGTCCCGATCTTCGTGGAAGAGGGAGACTGGATCCGCATCGACACGCGCTCTGGTGAGTATGCCGATCGTATAATAGGTCGTAAGTAACACCAGTTATGATGGTTAAAACGGCATGGACGCCGCCTAAATGGCTGGCAAGGACGGTCCTGGCCGCTTGCACGTGCGCTGCCGCTTCGGCGGCTCTCGCTTTGGGGCCGCATGAAGTTGCGCTGATAGTGAACGACGATTCGGTCGAGTCGATTCTTCTCGCCGACGTGTATAAACGGCTGCGCTCCATACCCGATAGCAACGTCATCCGCATATCGTTGCCGGAGACGGTTTACGACGGGCAGGGGACTGACATTTCGCCGGAAGACTTCACGAAGTACATCTGGAAGCCAGTCACGGAGGCGATTGAGAAGTCCGGCGGGCGCACCCAGATACTCGCCTGCGTATATTCGTGCGGCTTCCCCACGCGCGTCACCACGACGCCCGCGATGTCAATCACGGGTGTTACATTCGTGCGCAACCAGCTCCCGGCGGCCGCCATGGTGGAACAAGGCGGGTACGTGTCGGACTTGTTCGCTGGGCCTGTATCAGCGGACAAGGCGACCGGGACGTCGTCGACGTTCGATTCCGCGCGCAACCGGCTGCTCGGCGCCATGCCGTTCCCGGCGATGATGCTGGCCTTCACTGGCAACCGGGGCATGACTGTGGGTGAGGCAATAGAGGCGCTCGAGCGGATGGCCGCGGCGGACAGCACCCATCCCGAGGGAACCTTGTTTTTCGCCGTCAACAAGGACGTCCGCTCCACCTCCCGCCACTGGGAATATGAAGACGCGGCGGAGGCTGTCAACGCCTTTGCGGGGCAGCGGGCGGTCGTCTCCACCAACATGCCGGGGCCGGCCGATTTCCCGCTCACGGGGTTCATGACCGGAGCGCGCACAGTTCCGCTGGCGCAGCTGCGGATGGCACCCGGCGCGTATGCGGACAACTTGACAAGCTTCGGCGCGGCGTTTGACCAGAGCGCGCACATGAAAGTGACCGAGTGGATCAAGGCGGGGGCAATCACTTCCGGCACCGTGGTCGAACCATACGCGATCTGGATGAAATTCGCAAACGCGTATGTTTTCGTTCACTACCTCAAAGGCTGCACCGCGATTGAGAGCATATACCAGTCGATCGCATGCCCGCTGCAGATCCTGCCTGTCGGCGATCCGCTCTGCAAGCCGTGGGCGCCGGTTGTGACGCCTGTCATAAAACGCCCCGCCGGCACGTTGTCCGGCCTCGTGGATTTCTCGGCGTCGATAGAGGAGGAGAATCCGGAGGTCTTCCTGCGCTATAGCTGGTTTGTGGATGGCCGCACAGTCGCCACCGGACGCAACTATGTGTGCGACACCCGCAACTTCAATGACGGCAGCCACAAGGTGCGCGTTGTTGTGAGGCGCCATCTGGAATCGATCAGGCACCAGAGCTTCGCTGAAGTGGAAGTTGAAATAAACAACGGAGGAGCCAAATGACGACCGCCCTCCGCTATCATTTGCCGAGCTTCTTCGCCGTCTCATGCCTCCTGCTCCTGCTGGCGGCGGCGTTGCCCGGGTGCCACAAGGGAGGCGTCCGTCACGTGGAGGATCTGGAAAAGGAGGAAGTGGCCGAGGCCGCCATGCAGGAGGCTCTGGCCGCGCAGGCCGGAGGGGATTTCACTAAGGCAGCGGAGCTTTTCTCGGCGCTGGTGGTGGCGCAGCCGTTCAATGCGACCGCGCATTTGCAGCTCGGCATAATCCTGCAGGACTCGCTTGACGACCCGTTTGCGGCGATAAGCGAGTACAACGCTTATTTGCGCCTACGCCCGGAAGCTGAAAAAGTCACGCTCGTTGAGGAGCGCATAAAGCTGTGCAGGGACCGGATAGGCAAAACTTACGCCAGCCTCTCAACCGATATCGACTACGTCGGAATCACGAAGAATCTCGAAAAACAAATAGAGGAACTAGGCAAGGCAATTGAGGAAAAAGAGAAGCTCCTGAAATTCGCCGAAGCCGAAAAAGAAGCCTTGAAGGCGGAGAACGAGAAGCTGGCGGCAGAACTCGACCGAAAGGTGAAGCTGCTGGACAACGTAATTATGCGCGACGAGGTGTCCAAACCGTCGCCAAGCATTTTCTCCGGATGGGATTCACCTCCCTCTGGTTCGCAAGAGGCGGAAGGGGGATATTGGGAGCACGTCGTGGTGCGCGGCGACACGCTTACCTCTTTGGCGCAGAAGTTTTATGGCGATGCGGCCAGGAGCAAGGAAATCAGGGATGCCAACAAGACCAAGCTCGGCCCACGCGACATGCTCATGACCGGAACCGTGATCAGGATCCCCAAGTAAAAGCCAGCGCGCATAACACCGCCACGCCGGTGGCGATGGAGTCGTCGTTGAAGTCGTACGCCGGATGATGGAGCGGCACGGCCGCGCCAATAGCATCCGGCCGGGCTACGCCCAGGCGGAAGATGCAGCCCGGAATGCGTTGTTGGTAGAAGGAGAAATCCTCCCCGCCCATGGTGGCCGAAACAAGTGCCTTAACGCGCTCCTTGCCAAAAGCACTCTCGGCGGTTTGGCGTAGGTACGATGTAAGCTCCGGGTCGTTGGATGTGACGGGGTAGCCTTCAACGATTGCAACTTCTGCCCGCGCGCCGAATGCGGCCGCGGTTTGTTCTGCCACCTGGCGGATGAGCCCCTTCATTGTGTTCCGCTGTTTTTCAGAAAGCGTGCGCAGCGTCCCCTGCAGACTCGCCGTGGCAGGCACCACGTTGCGGGCTGTACCCGAGTGGAAGGAGCCGAAGGTCAGAACAACGGGATCAAGCGGGTCGCGGAATCGAGACACGGCTGTTTGAAGCGACACCACCATCTGAGCTGCGGTAACCACCGGATCGATTCCGAGGTGCGGGTATCCGGCATGGGTGCCCCGGCCATGAACCGTAATGTCAATGGCATCCGTCGATGCCATGACGGGCCCGCTGCGGAAACCAATGGTGCCTGCCGGCAGATCCGGCCACCCGTGCAGTGCGAAGATCGCGCTGGGCTTCGGGTTTTCGAGCGCGCCCTCGTCAATCATGTGCCGCGCGCCGCCTCCGCCCTCCTCCGCGGGTTGGAAAATGAATTTCACCGGCCCCGCCAGGCGATCTGGCGATTCAGCCATGAGTGTCGCCGCCCCGAGCAGGCACGCAACATGGCCGTCGTGGCCGCATGCGTGCGCGACGCCGGGAAAAGTCGATGCGTGCGGTTTGCCGCATCCGTCGTCCATTGGCAGCGCGTCCATGTCGGCCCGGAACGCCAGGCACGGCCCCGCGTTTTTGCCGCCGAGGGTCGCCACGACGCCCGTGCCCGCCACGCCTCGGCGCACGCTCATCCCGGGCAGCGCCTCCAGTCGCTCGGCGATCAGCCGCGCGGTGCGGTGTTCGTTGAAGGCGGTTTCCGGATGCGCATGGAGGTCGCGTCGGAAAGCGATCAGATCCGGGAGCACAGCTTCTATGCGTTTATCGTCGTTAGAGTCTCGGGCGTAAGTTTGATCCGCTCCGTTTTTTTGACTTTTACTTGCCATCTTGTTCCTGCTTGTTGCCAGCTACCGGGTT